>CAYFXL010000055.1:0-18064 GCA_964346945.1 uncultured Syntrophobacterales bacterium | reverse complement strand
CATATGTCCTCTTGTGCTCAGGGCGTATCCACCATTGCCGCGAGTAACCCTGACTTCGGAGCTCGGTCATCTGACGGGTGGCTTATTGCCCCCCACGCTGAACTAAAAATCGACTACAGCTCCCTCAATCAAGTTGCCTATCTTACCAGTTGGGGTGCGAATATCGGCCAAGAGGCTGGACCCATCATGGGAGGCTATGCCGGAGGGCCGGAGGGAACCGCCGTTGTGACCACGGCATACTGTTTCCATGGGATACTGGTAGCGAGGGCAACCTACCACCTAACCTACCCCGTCCACATGACCTATGTCTGCTCCACAACCCCCGATATGCTCTATGTCGTTTCCACGAGTAGTCAGGCGATCAGCCGCAATGTCGGCGTTCCCTACTATGCCCTTGGATATGCGGCGGCGGGTTCCGGGACGAAACAGTATTTTTACGAGGCGGCTGCTTATCTGCTGGCGATCCAATCCTCCGGAATAGGCATAGAAGACGTCCATCCGAATAAGGCCGTCGTCACCAATGGCGCACTGCCCATCGATAGTGAATTTACCTGCTCTTTGGGCCATGGGATGGTGGGGATTACCCGAAAAGAGGCCAATCAGATGATCAAACGGGCCATGGAAACCTATGAGGGTGGAATTAAGAATCCGCCCCGGGGAAGGACTTTGAATGAATGTTACGACACCCTGTCCATGAGACCGGACGAAGAATTGAGAAAGACATACAATGAAGCCATAAGGGAATTGAGGGGGCTGGGCATCCAATTCAAATGACGCTCCCTTTCTCCATATGACGATATAAATATCTGCTCAACGGGAGAATACAAGCAATTTCAAATACTCATTTCCAAACTCTGAACAAATTCAAATGACCAAAGCCCCAAAGGGAAATACTGAACACGAAGTACTAAGCTCTAAACAAATACAAAGACCTAATGATCAAATGACCAAAACGTTTAGGGATTAGATATTGGGATTTAGGGTTTGGAGCGAGACGACTTTAGGATTTCGTGCTTCGGCCCGCGACAAGGAGTTCGGCTGAGGCTCACTCGAAGCCCCCCTCGGCCTGAGCTAGGGTCGAAGGCTCGGCCGAGTCGATATAGGATGCAATTTCTATTTGCATGATGCACACCTATCTAACTCAGTATAGAGAGATTCGATCTGATCGTTGAACGGGTTTTGATGTGACCAAATACCTCTCCATCAAGGGACGAAAGGTCGGCTGCAGGCTCATCATTTTCGATAAGGACGGGACCCTCACGGATTTCTCTAGGATCTGGATCCCGCTCACGAAGCAGAGGATTGCCTGCATTCTCGAGGAAGTTAATGGTCCCGATGAGTTGGGGGAAACCATAATGAGGGCATGGGGTGTCGATCCCCTGACGGATTGGATTGACCCGAGGGGTCCCTGTGTTTCCGCCCCCCACTCGGAGGAAACGCTCATTGCCGCCACTGTTCTCTATCAAAACGGATACCCGTGGAATGAGGCAAAGCAGGCGGCAGAGAGGGCCTTGGAAAGGGCTGATTCCCTCCGAGATTATCCCCGAGATTTGAAACCCGTCATGGGGATGCGCGAGATGTTGAAGAGACTGAAAGATAGTGGATTTCTCCTCGCCTTGGCAACCTGCGATCTCCGGAACCAGACGGAGGAGATCCTGAAAATCTTGGGGATCGCCCATCTCTTCGATATGATCTTGAGCGCTGAAGAAGTCTCTCACCCGAAGCCACATCCACAGATGGTACTCACAATCTGTAGGCGACTCAACATCTCCCCCTCTGAAACCATCCTCGTGGGGGATACAGAGGGTGACATGACCATGGGGAAAAAGGCGGGAGTAGCCCTCACCGTGGGCGTCCTGGAGGGTGGTATCACATCACGGACTGAGATGGAGAAGGTTGGCGATATCGTTATAGACTCCATATCGGAGATCCAGACCCTTTAAGGATTTCACGTCTCAAGGGATATGTCCCTTTGGCGATTTCATTTTTTAACCATGTTCCAATAATTATGAGGTGTGAGCCATGCTCATAGGGATACCCAAAGAGGTCAAGAAGGAAGAGTATAGGGTCGGCATCGTCCCAGCCGGAGTGAAAACCTTAGTCGATGCGGGACACAGAGTACTCATCGAGAAAGAGGCGGGAGAGGGAAGCGGGATATCCGATGAGGATTACATTCGGGCAGGTGCGGAAATGATGGATTCGAAAAAGGATATCTGGGACGAGGCCGAAATGATCATGAAGGTAAAGGAACCCCTACCCCAGGAGTATGATCTCATGCATGAGGATCAGGTCATCTTTACCTTCTTCCATCTGGCCCCTGAGATGGAACTCACCGAGGCCCTTTTGGAGCGCAGGGTCATCGCAGTTGCATACGAGACCATAGAATTGGAGGATGGTACACTCCCCCTGCTGACTCCGATGAGCGAGATCGCCGGCAGGATGGCCGTCCATGTGGGCGCATACTTCCTCCAAAAGGAGCATCATGGAAGAGGCGTGCTCCTTGGAGGGGTCCCCGGTGTTGAGCCCACGAATGTGGTGATTCTCGGCGCCGGTGTTGTTGGAACCAATGCGGCAAAGATAGCCCTGGGAATGGGTGCAGATGTTACGATCTTGGATATAAGCCTCAACAGGCTGAGGTATCTGGATGACATCTTCTTCGGAAGGATCAAAACCCTCATGTCCAATATTCAAAACATCGAAGAAACCGTCACCAAAGCCGACCTCTTGATAGGGGGGATCCTAATACCGGGTGCCAGGACGCCTCATGTCGTGACCAGAACTATGGTCTCCACTATGCGAATGGGATCGGTAATCGTCGATGTATCGGTTGATCAAGGTGGGTGTATTGAAACAACCCGGCCCACCTCCCACGACAATCCCACATATGAGGTCGATGGTGTTATCCACTATTGCGTCGCAAATATGCCGGGGGCCGTTGCCAGGACATCCACCTTCGCGTTGACCAACACCACTTTCCCATACTGCCTCAAGATGGTTAATAAAGGTTATAGAGAAGCCATGCGGAGCGACAGAGCCCTCATGAGGGGCTTAAACACCTATGGTGGGAAGGTAACCTACAAGCCCGTTGCCGATGCGCTGAACATGGAATACCTCAAGGTAGAATTCTAGGAGGGGCGCTTCCTGGGTTCTGGGCATCCGTCGACTGTTCCGTAGGGTAAGGAAGTGAGATCTCCGAAAAATCCGGAAAGGAATCCCTAAGCGCGAAATTATAAAGTGTTGCAGTGCTATGGTACCGCAGTCATGCGGTTAGGGCGCTGTGCATTCTGATACGGTATGAAACGAGATAGTGCTTCAGTTTTCTATGTGCGGTAAAGCGGTTTACAGCGATCGAAAAGATATTTTTGAGCAGCGAGGAAGGACCTTCTCAAACATCCCAACGCACATTCTGCTCATTGGATGAGGCTTACAAGGTCGTCTGCACCATTGATTATGAAATCCGCTCCCACTTCCAAGAACCTTCGCCGGGCCTTCTCTTTATCCCTGTATGGGCCGAGACATCCCACGGATACGATGTCTATCTCCTTCTTGGCCCTTTTTGCGGCCTCAATGTCATCGGTAATGTCCCCCACATAGGCGCACTTCACCTTCCCCGAGGTGATCATGCGAACGGCCTCTATGATGGAAAAAGGGTTCGGCTTGAACAAATTTACCCGTTTTCCCTCCAGTGCGAGGATGCGTTCCTGCTCGGCCTCACAATCCTCCAAGGTAACCAGGCTCCGAAAATAGCGCTCGATGCGAAAATTTCTCAGGCCGAGGGAGGCTTCAGCCTTGGGCCTGCCGCTGGCTATCCCCATTTTCACCCGTTTCGAGAGGATGGATAGGGATTCCCTCCTTACCATGAGCCTCTCCCTTTCGAAAAACCCTCCTCGCGAATAAAAGAGGGGAGGCACTTGATGGACGGTTCTGAAATGAGGCCCCAAATAGACCTCTTGAAAGATCCGCTTTACTATATTATCCACATTCAAATCGCCTGTTCCAAATATGAATCGGATCTTTCCCGAACTGAGGGCCTTCTTGACACCCTCTAGCCCCGTCCCCAAACTCCTGGCGCGCTGGCGAAATCCAGTGATATCCTTCTTGTCAACAATCTCGCTCAGGCCTCCCCGTATACGATTCCGATTCTTCTTCACGAAAAGGATGACTTCATCTATTGAATCCATTCCATGAGCATCTCCTGGCTCTTCCCCCTCCAAAAGGGTGACAAAGTAGTACAAGAGACCAGTGGTCACATCCCAGTCGTTATTGAGGCCCCCGATTTCCTTGAATGTTATGATGTCGTCATCGGAAACCAATGACCTTTCATCCCCCTTGAGGCCAAGCACGCTCTTTAAATAGATTGCGGCGGTCTTTTTGATCGTTTCCCGATATGACTTCGATACGTCGATAAGAACGCCATCCATGTCGAAAACCACGATTTCGAGATCAAGCCTTTGATTAACCATCATGGGAGCCACTGCAAATCCTCTATCCTCCACTGCTTAACCCTTGAAATGCGATGATCTCATCCCTGAAGAGATGCGCGGAACTGGGGGAGAGACCCCATGGTGACCAGGTAGATATCCAATCCTTTGGCCTTTCAGGGGTTCATGTGCAAGCAGTCCCCCTGTGGGGGAAGGGTTTCAAGGAAAAATCTCCGTGAAACTCCTGAACCCAAAAGCAGGAACCCATGGAGAATGATAGCAAAACTGCTGGAAAAATCAAAACCCAAATAACCCGCTCTGAGGGCGAATTTACCCCACAGTTGAATTAAAATGGAGATTGATTTCTCGAAGGCCCCTGCATGTCTCAGAACGTTTCCGTATTGCTGATGTCAACATTTTCGTAACAACGCGGTTAAGATTTTTTTCGGTAACCATTCTCAGAGAAGCGAAACGGCCCCAAATCCACTGATTGAATTCGGAGGGCGACTTTTTCAGACCTCTCTGGAGAGCTCCTTGACAATGCCTCGTCAAGTGTGTTAATCAAAACGTGGCTATTTCCCTGGCTGTTTTTTTTTACTCATTTTCCTATTCTTTCAACCGAGAGGATCAACGATGGGCGAAATTGATATTTTGGAGCTGCTCAAGAATCACATTGTGGCCTTGGATAACGAGGCAGTTGCGGTGAGCGTAACAAAGGCCTTGGAAGAAGGCATGAATCCCCTTGATATTATTGAGCATGGTTTGCTGCCAGGCCTGAATATCATCGGCGAAAAATTTGAGAACGATGAGGTATTTCTCCCGGAACTCATGAGAGCCGCTGAAACCTTCCAATCGGCGATGACCATCTTACAACCCAAAATTCAGGAAATCGGCGGGCCGAGCAAGAGAAAAGGCGTAATTGTTATTGGCACAGTCAAGGGGGACCTTCACTACATTGGGAAGAATATTGTAAAACTGCTTCTTGAAACTTCAGGGTATGAGGTCCATGACTTAGGGGTAGATGTGGATCTTTTCAAGTTTATCGATACGGCAACACAATTCAGAGCAGATGTCATCGCCCTTTCTGCTCTCCTGACCACGACACTCGTGGGACAAAAAGACCTCATTGAGGCGTTGACCGGTATGGGGAAAAGAGACGAGTATAAGGTAATTGTCGGAGGAAGTGCCGTGACTAGAGAGTGGGCTGATGAGATCGGCGCTGATGGTTACGGCGAGACTGCCTATCAAGCCGTCGAACTGGTGAACAGACTGATTGAATAGCTCCTTTGCGCACTCCTGGATGGGAGAAGCCGTTAAAATATATGGAATAATCTGGAGATTGCCATGATCGATTTAACAGAAGTCTTCGATAGAGCCGAAACAGGGCCGCTGATGTCGGATCATGATTACTACATGAAACGCTTCATTCCCAAACTTGGGAATTTGGTCACAAAATATAAGATACAGTATGACCCGGCGAGAATCTTGAATACGGCCGATGATTTGGCTGACCGTGTCTTTGAGGCAGCAGTGGACCTTCTGGCCGAGGTGGGTGCATATTGTCCTGATACCAACCGCGTCATGGAATTCACCAGAGACGAGATACTGCAAGCCGTGGCGGAGGCACCCAAGTCTACCCTCTTCGGAGAAGGCCGCGAGGCAAAGCGTATGCATGGTCGGCGTCCGGATGAGGACTCAGTCCCTTGGGTTCACGTCGGAGGAGGCATTTATACCTCATCGGAAACCGTCTTCATGAATATTGTAGAGGCTATGGCCAGTATATCCATCGTCGATTCATTGAGTATTCCAATAATAAACTATATCAGGGGGAGAGATGTTCGGGTTCGATCACCCCAGGAGATACTGGCGGCTATCAAAACAGTCAGTTTAGGTCAGGAAGCCATCCGCCGTTCTGGTAGGGCTGGTTTGCCCGTTATCAATGGTATTTCAGCTGCCTCAAACGCAGTGTCCATGATTGCGGCGGCATCACCTTACTTTGGCCTAAAGCCGACTGACGGTTTCTTAGTTGATTTCCTATCCGAAATGATCGTGGGCTATGAGGCTTTGGAAAAGATAGCCTATTTTAATAGCATAAGCGCAAATATCGGCTGTGCCTCGACACCTCTTTTCGGGGGCTATGCAGGAGGCGCAGAAGGCGTTGCCATCTTGGCGACGTGTTACATTATCATGGGCATTCTGATATTCAGATCAAATTACCACTACAACGCCCCCCTTCACTCCAAGTTGAAGCTTTCCTCTACCGGACCACTCTTGTGGGCGATTGCCCTGTCCAATCAGGCAAATGGTCGTCACATGAGGTTTCCCGTGGTGAATCTCCCCTATTTAGGAGGTGGTGCCGGCACCCAGATGTATTTTTACGAGATTGCCGCTTACCTATTGAGTGTGGTGCCATCCGGTGGAAACATTTTTTCTGGCCATCCAGCAAAATCCGTTGTAACTGACTCTCTCTTGCCCATGGATCACCAATTCTGCGCCGAAATAGGCCTGGCAGCTGCAAAACTGACTCGTAAGGAGGCGGCGCCGCTGGTCCAGGATCTCTATGCAAAATACGAAAACAGTCTGAAAAATCCAACACCAGGACTAGTCTACGGGCAGGTTTACGACCTAACGAGCGGTAAAATCATCAATAACGACTATTTGGCTCTCATAGAGAAAATTCGATCAGAACTAAAGGCCTTGGGACTGGATGTTCGCCCTTATTGAACTGAAGCAACACTATTTCCTTCGTTATCAATTCCTGAAGATATTAACGACCGATGCTCAGGTCTCAGGATCTTCATGCCGTTATTGAACGCATTGGCCACCATGAAAGGTTCCGGGAGGTAAGCTTCTCAACTCTTAACCTGATTCCGGATAGTGGACATGCTTTTTCCCATGGCTTCGAGGGATCAATCTCACCTCCAAGAACTTACTCGGTGTCCCCCTAACCCTTCCCTGATCACCTTCGACTATGGCCCTGGCCAGACCTTCCATGATCGGCTTTTCTTCCGTCACCGTTTGTTCTCGCCAAAAAGTCCTTTTCCTGTTATTCAAAGGGGATGCCCACCTTCACCAGCTCCTCTTTGACCTCATCATACAGCCGAACATATTCTTCCAATGGCTTATTCGTTTTGAGGTCGTAACATTCCTGGTACCGTTTTCCAATGGGGGCATTCCTAACCTCCTTCTCGTATTTTTCCAGCAGCTGGTTGACCAGTCCGCTGGCTTGATCCGCCTCCATTCCCGATACGGCGTAGGCCACCTCCACGTTGAAAAGGGCCTCCGTAGGGCTAATCCCATCGTCAATGACGGCCTTTGCGGGGTGAACCGTTTGAACGCCACCATAACCTGACGTCACGCAGCACAGATTCACCGCGGTTGCCTCATAAAAGTACATCCGGGTGCAGGGTCCCGCCGCCGCATAGCCCAGGCCTATAGCAGGATACCTCGTATTGCGGCTTGTGGCCCGACCGACCACGGAGAACACCCACAGACAGTCCCGCGTTGTGGAACATCCATACCTGAAGTGGATGGGACCGGTCAGGTGATAAACGCCCTGGAAAAGGAGTATTCCAACCAAATAGTAAGCCGTCATCACAAGGGCCGTCCCTTCAGGCCCCCCCGCGTACCCGCCCAAGATGGGAAGGCCCACGGATCCAACATTGCCCCTCGTGAGAAGAATGAAAGCCAATCGGTTCAGGGTTTCGAAGTTAACCTTCATTTCCGCGATGACGTCGATGAGCCAGCCATCCGATGGACGAAGGCCAAAGGTAGGGAAACTGCCAGCAATGGTTGCCATGGCCGTGGTCGCTGAGGAAATGAGGTTCAGAATGGGAAGCCCGGGCCTCCCACATTTCAACAGGCCCTTTCGTCCCGCCTGGATGGAATTGATGGCGGCGTGGATTTCCAAAGGGGACCCCCCGATGACGGGCATCCCTCGAACACGGTTGAAGGCCGGGATGCTGATGGAATTAGCCTCTGGTATGCTGCCATAACCCTCCACCTGGGCCACGGCAATCTCCTCCATCGAGGCCACAGTTCCCGCTCCCACATGGCACCAGGGCGGATTCTTGTCTTCGGGCCTTCGAGATTTGAAAAGGCGCCGGTCCTGGTCCTCGCCGAAGGTTCCGCCTTCAGGGAGATCCTCGATGGCGTTCAGGATCTCTCCTCGATCCATTTGGATAATCCGGTTGGTGGCAGCACAGTAGATCCCAGTCTGGGCCAGAAATTCAATGGCCCCGTCAAAGAGACGGTCCGCAAACTCATCATTCCGCGGAACCGGGTCCCCCGGATCATACTGGATACTATACTCCCTCACCATCTTCCTGGCATTTGGGATAAGGATCCCCATGTTGAATTCATCCTCAGAGATAATTGGCCCGGTGGTAGCCCGCTCAATAAAATCTAAAAAACTGGACATGCCCTCCCCCCTCATAGATGAAATGGTTCTCGGTAGCCGAAACCCTGACGGGTAAAACTCCATATAAGATCTGAGATGGAATAAGTCAAGTTACTAAATTTTATCTCGCTGTCGACTTTTTACTACATTGTATCTTGTGGACTTCACGAAGAATGGTTAGCGAAAATCCTTTAATGTTCGCTCCACGCAATCTGGCTAACAACCAGTTCTGAGATTTACTTGGGTTCCAGAAGGTTTTCTTTATCAACTACTCATATTCAAATTCAAAAAACCGATCATTCATAGAAATACTCCTTATAAGAGTAAAATTCGGTAAACTCCGGTAAATTATTCTGGAGTTTCCCGGGTTTTAAACGTCGTATCTGTGTGACATGATGATTATTAATGAAATTCTAGGTCTACTCGGTGAACGCCGGTGTCACTGAGCGAAATCTGCTGGAGAAGTGGGGTACCCATCGAGGGTGAGCAGAGCTTGTCCTGAGCGGAGCCGAAGGAAAGGGGAAAGCCGGTCCTTTAGAGACCGGAAGGGGTAAGCATTCCCCGCCTGCGGACCCCGAAAGGGTCACTTCGGAGGCACTGAAGCGAAGGGACGACGGTGTTTACCGCGACAAAACTCCGGAAACTCCCGTAAATTATTGTGTTGACTATGTGTACCTTTGTGTGTCAAAATATGGATTTTAGGAAGAGCGAAAGGGGAGCAGATCGGGTTAAACTCTATCTGTTGGAGGGGATCATGAAGCGTCTATCTGTTTTTGTGATGCTGTTTTTCTCGGTCATTGGATTTTCAACCATCTCACACGCTGAAGGCTATCTCCCACTGCAGGGATCCGTTGGCATTGGAGTGCGTCCTTTTGGGATATTCCCCAAAAGCGATGATTTGCGGGGCGAAGACCTCGATTTTGAAAATGGAGTAGGCGCGGAAATTAACGTCACCTATCGCTTCCTGAAGTACCTCGCCCTGGAGGGAGCAGTTGGCTACACGGAGTTCGATATAAAAAATGACACCCTAGCCGTTGATTGGGCGAGAATGGAGGTCCTTCCCATCTCCCTCACCCTTCAATTCCGTTGGATAAGCAAGAAACCAGAGGAGCTGAAATGGATCGTCCCCTATGCCTCCATAGGTGGAGGATACTATCTCCTGGACCTCGAGGAAAAATCCGAGTTGGTTAATTTTTGGTTATCCCGTGGGGTCGCGATAGATCTCGAAATCGACGATGCCTTCTTCCTCCATGCAGGAGGAGGCATCGAGATCTTCCTGACCGAGCATATCGCCCTCAATTTCGACGCGCGATATAGCTGGGCAGAGGTGGATATAGACGAAACGCAAAACACTACGACACTGGGCGGTACGATCAACTTTAATAGCGGATACATCGGCGGTGGGTTCAAATTCTTCTTTTGAGGTAACGGGGCGTCTCGAACAAAATGAAAAAAGCAGAGCCAATGGCCCCGCTTTTTTGAGGATTTCGACGAAAAACCCTCCACTTGCTATTCCAAGGATTGAGTGATCCCCTTCAATTCCCTTTTGATCTCCAAGAATATCCTTTTATAGGCCTTTTTATCAAACTGGAGTTCCATCTGCTTCGCCTTATCAGGGGAGTCCTTTATCTTCCTTTTGGCACCGGGAATGGTGAATAGATCATCATATAGTAACTTCTTGATTTTGAGAACGAGCTCGATATCCCTTTTCCGATATAACCTCTGTAAGGATCGGCTCTTATGGGGTTTTATCTCCTTGAACTCGGATTCCCAATACCTCAAAACGTGGGGTTTAACGCCCGTAATTTTACTCACTTCCCCAATTTTGTAATAGAGTTTATCGGGAATTGATTGGCCTAACCTTGTTTCTTCTTCCCCCCGTTTCAAACATCCCTCCAGGTAAATCAACCGGCCCTAACGGTTCAGGTCGTTCTTCAAGACTTGTGATGGCTTAAAGGTCAAAATTTTCCTCGCAGTGATCTCGATATCATCGCCCGTTTGCGGGTTTCGACCCCTCCGAGTCCTCTTCTTCCTCACAACAAAATTCCCAAATCCGGAGATCTTTATCTTCTCCCCCCGTTCCAGGGTATCCTTCATGATATCGAAGATGGTCTCAACAACCCGCACGGCTTCTTTCTTGGAAAATCCAACCTTTTCATAGACGCTGCTAACGATATCGACCTTGGTCATCAATCCCCCCTCCTTTTTCAACCCCTGCTCAAGGGTCTAAGAGTAGCCAGCCCTCTTCCTCTTACCACCTTTGGGTATCTGAATCAAGTAAAAAAACGAAAAAATGACTCGAAGGGTCAACCCAAATCCGTTCCGCCCACCCCTCCCCCTCTGAAAGAGATAAGCGGAGGACTCAGACAATCGGCTCAAATAGAGAATTTCGGCCAAAATTCACCTTCCCCCATGCTTTGGAGTTCGCCGGTCGGCAACCCTTTTCAAAGATGTTCCTTGGCCAATTGAGCTATCTTGGTAAACCTCGCTGGGTCGCAGACGGCCAGATCCGATAAAATTTTCCGATCAACGGAAACCTTTGCCTTCCTCAATCCATTGATGAATTGACTGTAGGAAAGGCCGTTCAATCTCGCAGCAGCATTAATCCTCGTAATCCACAGCTGTCTGAATTCCCTCTTCCTCACCTTTCTATCCCTATAGGCGTAATGCATGGCACGGTTTACGGCCTCGGTGGCGCTTCGGAAGAGCCTTCCCCTGCCTCCCCTATACCCCTTGGCCATTTTTAAAACTTTTTTCCTCCGCCTGATACCCCTGGTCCCTCTTGTTACCCTTGCCATGGCATTCCTCCTTCCACCTGGCCAGCATTGCCCCGATCATATCCCTACGCGTAGGGAATCAATTTCTTTATGGCCTTCGCGTTGGTTTTGTTCACGAGGATGGAAGCTCTCAGGTTCCTCTTCCTCTTCGTGCTTTTTTTCGTCAAGAGATGACTCCCAAAGGCCTTTCCTCTCCTCACCTTACCGGTGGAAGTCTTTCTGAACCGCTTCGCTGCTCCTCTGTTCGTCTTTATTTTTGGCACAATCTCACTCCCTCAGCTCTGCTCTTTTCCCTCCAACGCTCACGAAGGAAAGGGGAAATCCTCAAAATCCGAAAATACCCCCGGATTTAGTCTACGGAGGTTCGACCCTTAACACTTTGAATCGGGGCGAGGATCATGTTCATAGCCCTTCCCTCTCGCTTCGGGGGTTGTTCAACTACAGACAATTCCTTCGTAAAGTCAATGACCCGCTTCAAGAGCCTCTCTCCGAGATCGGGATGCATGATCTCCCTTCCCCTGAATATCATCGAGACTTTGACCTTGTTCCCTTCCTTGAGGAATCGCTCCATGTGGCGGACTTTGAACTGAAAATCGTGGTCATCTGTCTTCGGTCTCAACTTGATTTCTTTAAGGTGGATGATCGTCTGTTTCTTTCTCGACTCCTGGCTCTTCTTGCTCTGCTGATACTTGAATTTCCCGTAGTCCATAATCCGGCAGACAGGAGGATCCGATTTCGTCGCGACCTCCACTAAATCCAAATCCATGTTTATTGCTGTATTCAAAGCGTCATCCAAGGACATGATGCCCAATTGCTTGCCGTCGGGATCTATTACCCGCACTTCCCTAGCCCTAATCCGCCTGTTAACCCTTACTTCTCGTACCTCTCTCCCTTGCCTCTTAATTTCCCTTCTCACCTCCTCACGATGGTCTCAGGGTTTTCATCCTTTCTTTCGATGACGCATTCCCTCTCGACCATAGCGACAAATTCCTCGATCTTCGTTGGCCTCAACTGCTCCCCCGTTCTGACCCGAGGGGATATGGTATTCGATTCCTCTTCCCGATTCCCGACAACCAGCATATAGGGAATTTTCATCAGCTGGGCTTCCCTGACTTTCAGTCCTAGCTTCTCATTCCTGAAGTCCTTATCCACTCTGATCCCGTGATCGAGCAAGGATCGAAAAACCCCCTCTGCGTACGGAATGCTCTTATCGGTAATCGTCAATAGAATGGCTTGGACGGGCGCGAGCCAGGTGGGAAATGCCCCTCCATAGTGCTCGACGAGTACACCGATAAATCTTTCCAATGTTCCGAGAATCGTTCTATGGAGCATTACGGGGCGGTTTCTTTCCCCATTCTTCCCGATATATGAGAGGTCGAACCGTTCAGGTAAGGTAAAATCACACTGGATTGTGGCACATTGCCATTGTCTTCCCAGGGCATCCTCAAGCTTTACGTCGATCTTTGGACCATAAAAAGCACCTTCTCCTTCATTGATACTATACGGCAATCCCTTATCTTCCATGGCTTTAAACAATGCGGCGGTTGCCCTTTCCCAGTCTTGATCGGTTCCGATGGACTTCTCGGGCCGAGTGCTGATTTCCATGTCGTAACGAAAGCCAAATACCTTCATGAAATCGATAACCAATTCGATGATCCCCTTTATCTCGTCGTTCAATTGGTCCGGCCTGCACAGAATATGGGCATCGTCTTGTGTGAACTCCCTGACCCTCAAAAGCCCGTGCAGGACACCACTCCTCTCGTGCCGATGCACCTTCCCCAGTTCAAAATACCTTATCGGCAAGTCCCGATAACTCCTAATTTTTGACTTGTAGATCAGCATGTGGGCAAGGCAATTCATCGGTTTCAAGGCATATTCGGCCTCGTCCACGCTGGTAAAATACATGAGGTCCCGGTAATTTTCAAGGTGTCCGGACTTCTCCCATAATTCCCTCCTCAGAATCTGGGGTCCCATGACAATGTGATATCCTCGTCTAAGGTGCTCCCGCTTCTCGAAATCCTCTATAATTGTCCTGAGAAGCGCCCCTTTTGGATGGTAGATTACCAACCCAGCCCCAGCCTCCTCGTCAATACTGAATAGATCTAACTCCCTCCCCAATTTTCGATGGTCCCGCCTCTTAGCCTCATCTATTCTTCTCAGGTAATCCTCCAGGGAGCCACGGTCGGCAAAGGCCGTACCGTAAATCCTCTGCAGCATTTTGTTCCGTTCATCTCCCCTCCAGTAAGCCCCTGCTACACTGAGCAGTTTGTAGGCCTTTATCGTCCCCATGGACGGGATATGGGGGCCTCGACAAAGGTCTACGAAATCGCCCGATCGATAGACCGAAACGGATTCGTCATTTAATCCCCTCAAGATTTCAACCTTATAGGTTTCCCCTTGCCCTTCAAAGAGCCTGATGGCTTCGGCTTTGGGAATTTCTTCCCGGATAAAGGGGATGTCTCGCTTGACAAGCTCGGCCATCTTCTCCTCGATCCGGGTAAGGTCATCGGGGGTAAAGGACCCTTCGTAGTCGAAATCATAGTAAAATCCTTTTTCGATTGAAGGGCCGATAGAGACTTTAACCCCTTTGAAGAGCTCCTTGACGGCATAAGCCATGACGTGGGAGGTGCTATGCCTGAGGATATCCAGTCCCTCCTCGGAATCCAACGAAACAAAATCAACACAGCCGGAACGCTCCAGGGGAGTATTCAGATCGACCAGGTGTCCGTCCACTCTCCCCGCTACAATTTGATCCGTTAGGTCTTTTCCCGAAGCCCTTACCAAATCTGTAATGGTGGTGCCCCTATTCACCCGCCTTTTTGATCCGTCCGATATGGTAATCGTTATCTGTTTCATTCCCGTCTTTTTCTCAAGAAAGCACGAAAAGGCATCATTAAAGGGGATTTCACTAATGATGCCTTTTCATTCAATATTACAATGTTTGGGCGAAATACAGAATTAACCTCTCAGAAGAAACGAGGCCAAAAAATGGTAGGCACGGGCGGTTTCGAACCGCCGACTTCTACCGCGTCAAGGTAGCGCTCTCCCCCTGAGCTACGTGCCTATTGAAAACGTATTTTCTTTATCAACTTTTCCCGTAATTGTCAAGCACTTTTTACATAACATGGTAAATTTATTTGGGAAACATGTCAACCCTCTGTGTGGAGAAACCCGAAAAAAGCCTCGGAGCTAATCCTCTCCCACTCGCTCGTATCATACAAAATCATCCGCCTCGGGAAACATTTACCAATAGGTCCTTTCGGCGGC
Source organism: uncultured Syntrophobacterales bacterium (assembly GCA_964346945.1). Classification (GTDB taxonomy): domain Bacteria; phylum Desulfobacterota; class BSN033; order WVXP01. The sequence goes on along the minus strand of CAYFXL010000055.1, from coordinate 3,200 downwards.
GTTTTCAAAAGGTGATGTTCTTCTTCAGCTCATTACCGATCTGAGGTTTTGGATGAGATCTGAAGCTCGCGTGACCTCTCTACCTCGGAGTTTGGGCTTTCAACTGCCCACATTTCCCTCTGGGGGCCCGTACCCTGAGCTCACCCTTGCAGATAGGGCCTCACTGAGGGCGGCGAATTCCCGCAGGGTTAGCGTCTCCCCCCTCCGCCTGGGGTCGATCCCAGCTTTCCGCAAATGTCTCTCAATCTCCTCTTCCTCCACATTGAGAAAGGCGGCACTCTTCAGGGAATTCTTGAGGGTCTTGCGGCGATGTCCAAAGGAGGCCTTTACGACTTTGCGAAAAGTGGATTCATCTTCAATCTCCACCCGTGGTTTTTGAAGAAATTCAAACCTTACCACCGCTGATTCCACCTTGGGCCGGGGATAGAAAGAGGAAGGCGGTACGACGAGCCGGATAGACGCATCGCAATACAGCTGGAGGAGGACCGATAGTATTCCATATTGTTTCTTTCCCGGGAGGGCCACAATCCTCTCCGCCACCTCCCTCTGGAGCGTGAGTGTCATACCAGAAAGTGCTTCTCTCATCTCCACGAAACGGAAAATGAGTTGCGTGGCAATGTTGTAGGGAAGATTCGACACCACTTTGAGCTTCTCACCCCATTTCCGGGATTCTCCCAAGAAATCGAACCTCAAGGCATCGTCACGGAGAAGCACTATATTTTCATAATCGGCCAAGCGATCCTTCAGCAGGGCAACCATGGATTCGTCAACCTCGATGGCAATTACGCTTTTTGCCTTCGAGGCCAACAGTTTTGTCATCTCTCCCAGCCCGGGGCCAACCTCCAGCACCACATCTCCCGGATTCACCCCAGCAGTCCGAACAATCGCCACCGTGATCCCCCTATCCACTAAGAAGTGCTGGCCGAGTCTCTTGGTCGGTGAGATGGAGTATTTGGCCAAAAGGGTCCTTACCGATCTCATAAAAGAGGTTTTTGATTCCCTTTTTTCTAATATGGTCCTTGCCTTTGGGGTTTTGTTCGTCCCCTTGCTGGCAGAGATATTCAAGAGTATAGCGTAATTGGGGAAGCATTGGTACTAGGAGTTGGCCTTTCATGAGCGCTACGGATCATTCGGTCTCGGTTCTGTTGGACTTTTTCTCGTCTTCCCAACATTACACTTGAGTTACAACCTCTTTTGAAATAAATTCTTAATAGTACCGGAGAAATACTGGTGTGAATAGATAAGGGGGGATGCGAAAATGATTCACGGTAGGGGTGCGCCGAAGGGAACAGGTCACAATAAACGGTGGAAAGTAAAAGAGCCAAAAATGAAAAAGAAGAGAGAGATTGTCTTTTGGGTGATGGCTTTTTCGATGATGGCAGTGACCCCCTCCGTGGTTTGTGCAAAAACACCTATCACCATCTATTCATCAGTCCACCAAGATGTCCTGGCGGCTATCGCGGCTGAGTTCAACAAGAGAACTCCCGATGTCGAACTAAAATATCTCCGGCTGGGAACTACCAAGATCATTGAAGAGGTAAATGCGGAAGTAAAGGCCGGTCGGATCAAGGCTGATTTGGTATGGACTGCTGAGCCGGCATATTTTGAAGAATTGAAACAGAGGAACCTCATTGTGAAATACCTTCCCCCAAGCGCCAAGGACATCCCTGAGGCATTTATTGACCCGGATGGGTACTATATCGGTGCCAGAATCCTCTCCATAGGACTCATGTATAACACAAAGCTTGTCAAGGAAGCAGAGGCCCCCAAAGATTGGAATGATCTCCTTGATCCAAAATGGAGGAACCAGATCGCCCATGCCAGCCCGCTTTATTCGGGCTCTGCAACCGTGGCAGTTACCGCCTTGACTCAGTCACCCAAATATGGTTGGGCTTACTATGAGAAACTCAGGGCGAATGGATGTACTATAATGGAAAGCCAAGGCGTCACCCAATTTAAAGTTGCCAGAGGAGAACACAAGGTTGGTATCGGACTGGATTACGGCATCAGAAAGATGACTGCCGAAGGGAGCCCGATCCGGTTTGTTTACCCAAAGGGTGGTGCGGTAACCTGGGGGAGCCCCATCGCCATATTTGGAGCCTCCCAACACCAGGATGCGGCCAAAAAATTTATCGATTTTGTCCTCTCCCGTGACGGGCAGAAATTCCTTATCACGGAGTATATTGTGTCCGTCAATCCCAAGGTGGCATCGCCCAAAAGCGCCCCGCCGGTGCTGGATATCCTGAAGAAGTCACTACCGGTAGATTGGGACTATCTGGTAAAAAATAGGGAGGAACTCCTGAAAAGGTTCAGTAATACCATGTTAGAATAGTCACAGAGTGGTAAAATGTTGGCTGTGATCCTTCAAAATGGGTCTACGGCCCCAAATTGATGGTATAGGGTATAGTAGAGCATCACAAAAAGGGGAGGAAGCTTGGGCTGGGATATCGATTCATGGGTGTCCCGGCGCTCTTATTACTCCTTGCCCTGGTCTTTCCCATCATTCCCATCGTTTTCCGGGGCACTCGCGCCCCTTACGATAGAATGTTCCACTGACACCTTTCAATAGAGCGCGTTTCACTCGATTTGGAGCTTCACCTTTATCTCCTTAAGGATATCCGCCGTTTTGTTTACCATACCAAGCTCGTCCAGACGATCCCATCCCTCGATGATCACCATGCCATCATACCTCTCCCTCAGGTCTTGCAAAATCTCAAAAACGTCGAGATCTCCTTGGCCCAAGAGAGCATGTGGGGTGCCCTCCTTCGCGTCGCTGAGATGCACATGAGAGATTTTTTTTACCCCTCGGATAAACTCCAGTGGCCTCTCCGTTAGTTGGGCATGTGCTAAATCAAGGGTTATTCCAAAATTCTCCATCGAGATGGCTTTGAGGATATCATTTGCCATTTCGGGTGTGGTTACCATCTCCTTTTTTCTTGGCTCCATGATCTCCATGTTCACATTCACCCCAATTTCCCTTGCCCTCTGCGCAATTTCGGAGAGGGAATCGATCTGCATCTCCCAATACTCATCAGGAGAGTCTTTCGTGGAAGATGCTCTTCCTGGATGAACCACCACGGATCCTGCTCCGATCTCGCGTGCATAGCTTAATGAATCAAGCATCTGTCTCATCGACTCCCTCCGAATCCTCCTATTCATAGAGGTTATATTTACATCGAAGGAAAAAGCGTGAAGGGTAA
>CAYFXL010000054.1:0-18201 GCA_964346945.1 uncultured Syntrophobacterales bacterium | reverse complement strand
CCCTCGATACCTCGTGAACCGGTCCCCTTGGAGATTACCTCAAACCATTGAAGGGGGGGAAAACCTACGCTTTGCCCTCTCCTCTCCATTTACTCACTTTCGGATCAAACCCGGCAAGAGCCCTTCTAACCCCTTTGCCTTACCCTCAGCCGGAGTTTCAGATTTACCCGTTTTGGATGCCACAATGCCGCTGAGAAGATCGATCTTTCCCTGAACGAGCGACTCATCTGATCCAAACTGGTTTAATATGTCCAGTTTGCCCTGAGAGAGGGCATCGGAAAACCCCTTCATTTCCTCTCCCGAAGCACCATCGATCTGCGCCCCGAGGGAGGCCTTCAATGCATTCACTTTTTTGCCAGCAAAGCTCTTGAGTTGTCGGGCAAAGAGCCGGTCGATGTCGGAAGAGATGGACAGTTGGGGATTCTCCCGCGCTCCCTTAGCCGCCACATTGATGCTCAGGGCAGGAGCCGTCTTCATGGCCTCCTTTACCATGTTCACCATGAGGTTTTCCGTACCTTTTTCGGAGAAATTGAGGGTGAGATTTTTCAGCGTGGTCATGGTCATCAAGTCGATGGAGTCGCCCTCCAATGTCAGGTTCGCCTTGAGGTCTACGAGGCCTCGGGTGATGTTCGACAGCGAAAGCGGATTTTCCCCAAAGGCAAACCCGTCCAAAGGATACCCCCTAAGGTCCAGGGATACGGTGTCGATGGGTGTCCCGCCGGTATGATCCAAAATCCCGTTGAGCACCAACTTGGGACGTTTTCCTTGGATGTCGATCCGCGTGGGTTTTCCGTAGGAAGCGGGATCGGAGGTGACCCCTCGGATGGTTCCCCTGAGGGACAACTTCTCCTGTTCCATGGAAAGCCTCGCTTCCCTCAAGAGGAAATCGGGGCCTTTCTTGAAGCTCGGAAATATGACATCGCGGCCCTTGGCCCGTATTCTCGTCTGCAACGGTTTGTCCTTTTCCGCTTTCGGCATGGCGGTTCGAATCTTGTCCATATTGTTCCAGATGAAGTTTAGCGCCTTACCAAGGGAGGGACAGAGAAAGGCTTCCGCCAAACGGACGTTAGTAAACTGCTCAAGACCTAACTCCTTGAGAATATTCTGTAGATCCGCCTCTCTTAACTTCTTCATTTCCTCCTTGAGCGACTTTTCCAGCGTTGCAAACTGTTTATTGAAGGTCGACTTTTTTGTCTCGATCTCTTTCCGTAAACCCTTAAGGGCATCCGTTCCCTCGCGGAGATTTTTCAGATCGCCCTGTAATTTCAGCAAATCGGCAGGACCCGTGATTTCTGCCTTCTGGAGGGATTCGAGACTTCCCTGTACCTTGGTCATGATCTCGTCCACCTTCGCTTTCATGTCCAGATCCTTGAGTTCCGATTCCCATTTAGATCTCATCTTGGAGACGTCTTCGCTGAGCTGTTTGGCCCTCTTCACCGATTCCAATCGGGTGATATCGACCAACTCCTTGACGTCGAATTTCTTCTTGAACACCTCCAGGTTGGGTAATTTCACACAGGGAACCTCGACAGGTTTCTCCTCCATTTCCTCGGCTTTCAGCCTCTTCCTCAGGCGTCGGGGAAGTTCGCCGGAAGTCTTCCTTTGGGTATTGAGCCGCACGTTCTCCATTACCACCTCGTCGATGATGACCTTCTTGGAGAAGAGGGGGAGGACGGAGACCGAAATCCCAATATCCCCCACCTCAACCATATTCCTCCAGGGATTATCGGCATTGGCTAGGGCTAACCCCCGAATCTTTACCCCCGGCCTGAAGAAGCCGATGTGGAGATCCTCGATTTCGACCTTCGCCCTATTGAGGAGGCTCGCCCTTTCCTCCATGACGGACTCGACGATGCCATCCAGGAAGAAAGTGACGAAGGCAACGATGATCAAAACGAACACCAAAAAAGGAACGATAAATTTCCAACGCATCTCTCCCTCCTATCCCATGATATTCCTGTAGGTTTGATAGTATTTATAGATCCGGCTCATCTTTACCGCCTTGACGATTCTCCACTGTTGAAATTTGGCCGCGAGGTCTGATCGGTACCTCTCAACGCCGTATTTCGTTGCGTAAAATACCGGGACCAGGAGGATCAGCGAGATGATGAGGCTTCCCATGACGATGGTATTGTTGAAGCGGGTGAAAGGAACGATTGCGGCGTTGTACGCCTCAATCCAAAGCGGCCTTAAGGCAGTGGAGGTGAGAATTGCATGGCCAAGCCAATCGGAGAGGGGATCCACTCCATAGCCGATCAAATCGAAGGCGAACATCGACAGGATGGCTGCGGTGAGGTTCACCTTGATGACCAGGATGAGGAAGACCACAACGATATTGTGAAGGCTGAACGTGGGCGTTAACCCGATGATCATTCCCAGTGCCATGGCTCCAGCAATCTGTTTGGGCGTCGCTTCGGCGTTCAAAATACGGAAGACCTTGCCGATAATCTTTAACCAAATCATAATTGAACCCCCCTTACCTTAGGACATTGACCGGGTGACCACGATGACCAAACTCCGTTATTATCAGATCGGGAAACCCCCGTTTCAGCGTCTTTTTCCCCGCTGGAGTTTCCCATCTCGCGAAGGGAACATTCTCTCTATTCTTTATTATATAAAAGCCGTTTGTTAAATACCACCTAGTCTTCTAGGTATATCAACGTGTATCAACACAAGCTCGCCCAAAAAGGCGAAATACTGTACATTAAGTATGAGTCCGGTTACACGAACCAGGCATCTCCTCTCTGGTCTCAACGATCATCTGGTTTGGGCTTTCTGCGGAAATCTAGGAAACGCCAGCCTTACTCACATTGACTTTTTGCCCATCCTTTCCATACACTAAGAAGATGACCCAAACGAGGTGGATCAATGGCGGCTGAAGTTACCGAGGAGGAATCCCTCCGGAATAAGACCCGCATCTTCAGGAATCGACTGGAGGCCGGGGATCATCTTGCGCGGAGACTCGAAAAATACAGGCATAAGGAGGGTTTGGTCCTTGCCATCCCTTCGGGTGGGATTCCAATCGGGCTCAGAATCTCCCAACATCTGGAGCTTCCTCTCGACCTCGTAATCTCCCGGAAGATCCCCATTCCCGGAAATCCGGAGGCTGGATTTGGGGCCGTGTCCTTCGAGAGGAGTCTCTTTCTCAACGAACCGTTGGTGAGGGAGCTCCAGCTTACACCAGATGAGATTCAAAAGCTCAGCACCCTGGTAGTCCAGGAAATCCAGCATCGAAACGCGGTGTTTCGGGGTGGACGTCCATTTCCGGATCTTCGGAGAAAGATCGTCATCGTGGTGGACGATGGTTTGGCCTCGGGGTATACCATGATGGCATCTATTAACTTCATCAAGAAGAGAAGCCCGAGCCGCGTTGTCGTGGCCATTCCCACCGCGCCCGAGAGCTCTGTCCAGCTCATTTCAGCCCAGGTGGAGGAAATCCTCTGCCTGAATATCCGGAGGGGCTTCTTTTTCGCGGTGGCTGATGCCTACCATGAATGGCATGACCTCTCCGAGGAGGAGGTCATGGAGTTTCTCAAGCAGCCTCGGTCACCTTGATCGCCGACAAACTTCCCAAAGAGGTATCCTCATCGTGAGGTCAATTTCTGACAGAATCGACAGGATTCTCGAGTTTTTTCCCGAGATGAGGTGGTATAGGCCGTTAACGCCCTTCGAGAGGCTCGTTTCTACTATCCTTTCCCAGAAAACCTCCCGAGAGGCCGCGATAAAGGGGTTCGAAAACCTGAGGAGAAGATTCAGGGTTGCCCCGCAGGTTTTAGCCGAAGCGAAGGTCGAAGAGATCAAGGAATGTATTAAACCATCAGGTCTCTATAACACAAAGGCACCCAGGATCAGAGAGATTGCTCGAATTGTGGTCGGGGAATATGGGGGAGACTTGAATACCCTCTCCCGTTTATCCCTCGACAGGGCCAGGGAGAGGTTGTTAAGGATCCCCGGGGTAGGATATAAGACCGCGGATGTATTCTTATCGCAGGTGTGCGGAAAAGGAAGTTTTGCCGTCGATACCCACATTAGTCGCGTTGCCAAACGCTGGAAGATGGTAAGCGGAAACGCCGGTTATGAGGAGATCAGATTGGCCTTCGAGGCCGTGATTCCCCACGGGAAGAGGAGAAGGACCCATCTCGCCCTCATCGAATTCGGCAGGGAGATCTGTAAGGCGAGGGGGCCGCGATGCGATATCTGTGCTGTTTATCGGGAATGTGAATGGGAGGGAAAACGAAAATGTAAGGAGGAGGTCTAGCGACTCCTAACAAAATCCTCGTAAATCATCTGGGCCATCAATTCCGAAGCCGCCGGTTCTTCCTCATGGAGGTGGATTAAACCATCGGCAAGGGTTTGGGAGGTGATTCCTCCATCCCCTCCGATTTCTTCTCCGTCTTCATGGGAAATGAGCTTTATCGACATCCGGGTCCTCCAATCAAAAAAATTGAAGCACGCCAAATCCCAAATGTCAATACTGAGAATCCATTCTCGCGAGCTCTTCGAGATGCCTTACCCCTTTTAGTCACCGGTGATGTTTCCGGCATTTTCGAGCAAGGGATACATACCGAGTGTTGTTCTCCAGGAGCTTGGAAAACCCCCGTTTTTATTTCCTTTCCCGAGCGATCTGTGGTTAAATATTATTTGCAATCTCTACGCCTTTTTCGAGGATACCCGTGGGAAGGAAAAAACGACCCAAATCTCGTGAGCTTGATCCGGGGATGGTTCTGGAGTTGTTGAAGAGAGAGAATCATCCGCTCGTGTTGCGCGATCTTGTGCGCCGACTCGACCTCACCCATGAGGAAAAAAGAAGCCTGAAAGCCCTCCTCAAGGAGATGATATTCGAGGGTCAAATCAGCAGAATGAAGGGGCGAAGGTATGGGCTCCCTTCGAAGGTGAATGTGGTGGCCGGTCGCCTCCAGTGTCACCCCGATGGGTACGGTTTCGTCATCCTGGAGGAGGCAGGCCAGCCCGATATCTTTGTCAGGCCCACGGGTCTTCGGGAGGCGATGCATGGCGATAAGGTCGCCGTTCGAGTAGAACACCTGAGGAAGCGAAGGGGAAAGCTGAGCGAGGGTCGGATCGTCCGAATCCTGGAAAGAGGAACCAATAGGATCGTGGGGAGGTTCATACCGAGTAACGGCTTTGGCCGGGTGGTGCCGAATGACGACCGGTACCTTTTTGATGTCATCATTCGCAAGGACCAAGCTGTGAAGGCCAAGCAGGATCAGGTTGTTGTCGCCGAGATCACCCAATACCCGACTATTGCCAAGAACCCGGAGGGAAAGATTACGCGCATCCTGGGTTATCCTGGAGACCCGGACGTTCTTCCGGGGATCGTCATCCAGAAATACGATTTGCCTGATGGCTTTCCGCAACCGGCACTCCGGGAGGCGAAGGCCCTCTTCCGAATGGTACGCGATGAGGAAACGGTGGGACGGGCCGACTTGAGGGGAAAGGCGACCGTTACCATAGATGGGGAAAACGCCAAAGATTTCGACGATGCCGTCTCCATCGAGGAAACGGATGGAGGGTATACCCTTTGGGTTTCCATATCTGACGTGGGTCACTACGTCAAGCCCGGAACTCATCTGGATAGGGAGGCTTACCGCAGGGGAACGAGCGTCTATTTCCCCGACCGGGTTATCCCGATGTTTCCCCACGAGCTTTCCAATGGAATCTGCTGTCTTCATCCTCACATGGATCGGCTGACTCTCACGACGGCTTTGCGTTTCGACAAGGAGGGGAATTTAGCGATTTGTGACGTTTTCAAAAGCGTTATCACAAGCGATGCCCGCCTCACCTACAGGACCGTGAAGAGAATTTTGGTGGACCGGGACACGGAGGAGATAGAGAGGCATGAGGAGCTGACCCCATCGTTGGAGGCAATGGGCAGGCTCTGCCGCCTCTTAATGGAAAAGAGGCGTAAAAGGGGCAGCCTGGATTTCGACCTTCCCGAACCGGAGATCATCCTCAACCTTCAAGGAGAAGCTCAGGAAATCATTAAGACCGAGCGGAATTTCGCCCATCAGATCATCGAGGAGTTTATGATCGCCGCAAATGAGGCCATTGCCGTCAAACTGACCCAAGCCCGATACCCCTTTCTGTACCGAGTCCATGAGGAGCCCGATATCGATAAAATCCGGGATTTTAGGCGATTTGTAGCCCTTCTCGGGTATCGGTTAGAAAAGAGGCGACGACATGGCCCTCAAGAGTTTCAGCATCTGTTGGAGGAGGTAAGGGGAAAGCCCGAGGAAAGGCTTGTCAATACTGCCTTGTTGAGGTCGATGAAACAGGCCCAGTATTCGGATAAAAACCTCTCTCACTATGGGCTTGCTTTGCACTGTTACACCCACTTCACCTCGCCCATACGGAGGTATCCCGACCTCCTCGTGCATCGTCAGCTAAGAAAGATGATCGAGGAAAAGGAATGCTCAAGGGAGGATTTCTCCCAAAAAGCACAACACCTTTCCTACCGGGAAAGGGTGGGGATGGAGGCGGAAAGGGAGATCCTCAAGAGGTATCAGGCAAAATTCATGGCGGAAAGGGTAGGCCAGGAATTTGACGGGTTCATCAGTGGGGTCACTTCCTTCGGGTTTTTCGTGGAGCTTCAGGAGCTTTTCGTCGAGGGCTTAGTGCCCATCACCAGCCTGCCTGATGACTACTTTCTCTATGATGAAAAGGGGTACCGCCTCATCGGGAAGCACTCCAAGAAGATCTTTCGGGTCGGCGATCGGGTGAGGATCACCGTTGACCGGGCGGATCCGGAGCGGCAGCAGATCGATTTTCGACTGATCGGCTGAGGAGGTTTTCGATGGGACCTCTGGAATCGCCCGCAAATTTCCTTGTGTGTTTGTTTAGAGAATATTCACCTAATCCAACTCATGACCCAGGTGAGAACGGGACTTTCGCTAAACCTCCAACCTCTTAACCTCAACCGGCTAGGGGTGATGAATCCCAAAGCACAAGGCCGAGTGAAAATCTCGGGGGATTATGGTATGTTTTAAGAAAAAATCCGGAGGTTGACATGAAGCCCGTGTACGTCGAGGTTATTACCAAAGTGCTGACAACCTATGATCACTGTTATCGATGCGAACTGATCTTCGACCAGGTGGGTATCAACAGGAAGTTCCACCGTCGCGACGTTAACGAGTATCCTGAGCAGGCCAAGGAGGAATTTCTCCGCCTCTCCGACTGGATCAGGGAATTGGCAAAGCTCTATAAACATCGGATTCTTATCAGGGTTATTGATGCACAGTCGCCCATGGGGATCCTCAAATCCCTTTGGCACAGGGTATGGAAATGCCCGGCATTTATCGTGGACGGCAAGGATAAGTACGTGGGATGGGATACGGAAAGGCTTGAGGCCCTGATCGATCGGCATCTCTAGGGTGGGGAAGGCAGTATGATACACCCCCTTGGGAGGACAAAATACCCGGGCATTCAATAGGCAGAGGATCAATCGATATGAGAAGGGAAGCTCCATATGCAGTATTCCTATAGAACTCCATTTTCCATCGGTGGGCCGTTGACGCCTCGGGTTAAATTCCTGATGGGGGCCTGTGTTGTGGGTTTCCTTTTGCTGAAGGTTGTCGAAAACACCGCCTATGGGAGAGTATTCTACGGGATCTTTGGATTGATTCCGTACTTATTCTGGCACAAGTTCTTCGTGTGGCAATTGGTCACTTATATCTTTCTGCACGGAGGGTTGTTTCACCTCCTGTTTAACCTCTTCGCACTCTGGATATTTGGCGGCGAAATCGAACGGTACATGGGATCGAGCCGGTTCATCCAGTACTTCTTCATAACGGCCATTGGCGCGGGAATTTCCACGGTGCTCTTTACCCCCGGTCTGCGTGTGCCCGTTGTGGGGGCCTCGGGGGGTATTTACGGGTTGTTGCTGGCCTACGCCTGGTTTTTTCCGGAGCGATATATCTATGTTTGGTTTATGTTCCCCATGAAGGCCAAACACTTCGTCCTCCTGTTTGGGGCCATCGAATTCTGGTCTTCTCTGGGGGGTACTGGGTCAGGCATCGCCCATTTTGCTCACCTGGGTGGGATTCTCTTTGGTCTTCTCTACTTCAACTATTACCGGATAGGGAAATGGTTGCGCCTCGCCTACCTGAAATTCAAGTACTGGTCCAAGGGAGGAGGTCCCAGGGATTCGGATGAGGACAGGTGGGATGGGTGGGGCCGGGCCTGAGGGTGGCCTTCTGAGGTTACCACAACATTCCCTTTTCCCCTTTAGTGTTTCCTCCTAAACCCTATCTGATAACTTCCCATTTTCCCTGATATCTGTCGAGCAAACGGGTAGTGTGATCATCCAGGGGGTGATCCCTCTCGGGTACTACAACCGATCCGTCGACCCCGCAGAGTACCCTGGAGAAAGAGCGATACCCATGGTCAGGGAGACCCGTTACAATGAGCTTTGCCCCGGGGTATCTCCTAGCAACCTTGATGGCAGCGGCAACGGTGCAGCCTGGGGCTGAAAAATTCACATTTAGCCGCGATGAGAGGCTCCATCCCCTGAGTTACCAGAGTCAGCCTGAGCAGAGGCGCATTCCCAAGGGTTTCCGAAAGGATGTTCTCTAAAGCCGTCTGTGCCTCCCGGATGGTGCTGTTCATTCCCCTTTGAACATGATTATCCCGTTGTCATGGCAATAAAAAGTCGATACATTTAAAAAGTTCTCAATCAAAGGGGAATATCTCTATAAAAACGATCCAAGGAGAAAAGAAATCGAAAAACGCCGCTGTGCTGGGCTATGGAGCCATCTTCTTATCCGCCCTGTTTTTCAGCACCATGGGTCTTTTTGCCAGGATGGTCCAGGGGGCGTATTCTTCTTCTCTCTTCAACATGATCAGGGGTATTCTCGGAATTTTGATCCTCCTGGGCCTTTCACGATTTCACCTCTTCCCCTTGAAGGGAAAACATTTCAAACTCCTGGCAGCGAGGGGAATATCCGGCAGTTTTGCCAGCATCTGTCTCTATAAAGCCATCATCGGAGGAGTTCCCCTTGCAACCTCGACGGTTCTGCTCTACACCTTCCCCATATTCGGTGCCATCTTCTCATGGATTTTGCTGAAGGAAAAACTCAATGCGGGGGAGGTGGCTGCCGTTATCGGCGCCTTTATCGGCGTGTATATCGTCCTCAACCCGGCATATCAACCCCCCTCCCTCATATTGATCTTCGCCTTGCTGGCTGGATTTCTCTCTGGTATTACGATGGTAATCATCCGGATTCTCCGAAGAGAGGAGAATCCCTTCGTAATCTACTTCTATTTCTGCCTGTTCCTGGTCGTAACCTGCCTTCCCGGAGTGATCAACCCATTGCAGGTGCCTCACTTGAGGGACATACCATACGTGCTCGCCTTCGGGGTGGCCGGACTCCTTGGTCAGGTTCTCATCACCTATGGACTCAAGTACTGTAGGGTAGCGACTGCCGGGATCGTCGCCATGACGGAAGTATTTTGTGCCGGGCTCTGGGGAGTCCTCTTTTTCCATGAGCTGGTCAGTTGGGCCTTGCTATGGGGCGGCGGAATTGTCCTGGCAAGCGGTATCTATTTGACCTTATCGGAATACACGAGAAGGAAAGATCCTTCTAAATTCGAGGGCTATGTCACCGTATAGCGGATTGCTGTCATGTCGGGGGAATGAAGAGCGGGCTGGCGGTCATCCCTTTCCCCTCCCCAAAGCTCTTTTGCGGTAGAGCCTTTTGTGATCCCCTTTTACCCCCTGCATCTTCAGGAGGGCTAGACGGCTACCCCAAAGGTCAAAATGGGGGATTCCCGATCGGCTCATATGGGGCCTGGTGAGCCCGAATTTTCTTCCCCAATCCAGCAAGTCGCCGAGGCTATCAGCGACGACTTTGCAGATCTGCTGTCCCTTTTTCACCCGTAACCAAGGGTAATCCTTATGCGCCCTGTGGGATAGGAAATAGACCATATGCACCTCCAATGACCGAAGATATCACGGGCCGACACGGTTATACCATCCCGGTTACGTATTTTCAAGGGGATCCCCTTCTTTCTTAACATTGGCTTGTGATTTTCCGTGGAGGTAGCCATCGATGGTGGCGGGGCGGGCTCCAAATGGCTAAGAAAGGATAAACGCGGCATCCAGAATGGCGCAGGCCTTTTGGAAAGGCAAATCAGCGTCAAGTTGCGGCAAATATCCTGTTGAATGGAGGTCTTATGGGTTTAAAGAAAATGCCTTCTTGAGGAGGTAGGAATCAGAAATTCCAATGGTTCATCCAGCCATTTCCTTTTACTATTCTGTTCACTATGAGCTTACTTCCACATTTCCTATGACGGGTCATGCGTCCATTTCTATGCACAAAAAACTCGATGTCGGCCTCGCAGAGCTCTGGGTTATAGCTCGTGAGCGCGATGGTCTTGTGACCATCTTGGCACTTGAGTAACCTGACTTTCATCGACCTTTCTTTCATCCCCACCCCTCCCATATAGATTACTTTGCCAAGTAGATATACAAATTTCATGCCAATTATTGGCTTTCTCTCTTTTTTTGAATTTCCATTGTCATTTCAAACCATTACAAATCCATGGGTTGATCGAAAGGGTTTTGTCCCCCGCTTGCTATGCATTTTTTTCAGAGCCTCCCGTACAACGACTCGGTATTGACCGTGGAACATCATCGCATGGCTGCGCATTCCGGAAAAGCGCAGATTGCGACCCGATTGACTACCGGTGAAAAAGCTGCTATAGAAGGGGATATGCGCCTCTTCCGGAGGAATTTCGAGAGAAATTAGATGAAAAGATCTACTCTCATCATAATTCTTATCCTTGTCGCATTGGGGATCGCCGTATGGATCAATTCAACGGAGAGAAAGGCGGAGAAGATCTTCTCCTGGGAGGAAATACAGCTTCGGGTTTTGGATGCGGAAGCCAAGGAGGGACTCACGAAAATCGTCGAGCCTAACGGGGAATTGAGCCTTTTCAGCGATGCGGTTAAGAGGAAGGAGTTGTCGAGGATTGCGGGAAAACAGAAGACCTTCATGTGCAAGGTGGATTATTTCTACCACCGGATAAAACGGTTTATAAAAAGGAAGCTTACCCATTAGGCGAATAGATTCTCAATCCCATTCGTTTAACCTTTGGCAAGAAGTATCTGGGATAATACCATCACCTCTGTACCTTTCTGGCGCCGGGGGGCGAAGATGGGAAATGAACGGATGACCTGAAGCCATACCCGGAGACACCTAAGGTATGAAGATGTGGCTGCGGAGGGCTTTGCCCCTCATTTTAGTTCTGCTGTACATCCTGAGTCCCTTGGACCTGGTTCCCGATTTTTTGGTAGGTCCGGGATGGGTGGATGATCTCCTCTTGATCGGGGCCCTTATCTGGTTTTTGACGGCCAGGCGGCCGGGAGAGTCTCCGGGTGATTTCTACCGAAGGTACAGGCAATATAAGAGACCATCATCTGGTCAAGGGGAGGGTCGGTACGAAGGGCAACGGGATAGGGATGCTTCCAGCGGCCATGAAGAAGAAGATCCCTTTAAGATTCTCGGGATAGAGCCGGGGGCCTCCCCCGATGAGATCAAGGCGGCGTACCGAAGGGCAGTAACGAAATATCACCCAGATAAGGTCACCCATCTGGGGAAGGAATTTCAGGAAATGGCCCACAGGAAGCTGCTGGCCATTCGCAGGGCCTACGAGACCCTTATGAAAAAGTGAGATCCAAGGGAGCACTGGGTAGGAAATCATTACCTCAATTACCCTGACCTCATCCCCTTCCCTTTTCCCGATAGCGGGTTACTCCTCCAGAAAGGGCAACATATCCTTTTTGCGATAGACTAATGCTTGGCAGGTAGCGATGAGCCTATCCCCTCCTTCTGTGACGTTAATGAGGTAGGTGGCGGTCCGCGGAGTGAGGTTGATTTCCCTTGCCTCGGCTTGTAAAACCGCACTCGGAGATGGAGGGGCCATAAAGGTGACATTCATGTTGAGCGCAACGGCAATAGTCCCATGGGAATTCGAAGCTGTTTCGAAGGCTTCGTCGATAAGGGAAAAAATGGCCCCGCCATGGGTACTTCCCATGATGTTTTTCATTTCCTCTCGGATCGTCATTTCCACGAGGGAATACCCCTCATCCACCTTCTTGAGCTTCAATCCCAGGAGTTGAGCATAGGGCTCCCATTCTACCCTTTTGGAGAGAGCATCGAATACCTTCTTTTCCATTGGGGCCTCCTTTGAAGTTTCCATCCAGCTTCTTAAGCCATTCATCGGAATTTTTCAACACCAAAATCTAACAAAATCAATGGAACCAAACGAATGCAAAAAGGGCTGGAGTTCCCCACTTTTGAAGAATTCATGGAAAGGGATTGTCTCCCAATCCCAATTATGGTAATGAAAGAGAGTCTCGATTCCTGCCGGGCGAAGCTCTGGACCCAGAGAGAGGGACGACGATGGGTGAGACCGTTGAGGTCATCATATCAATTCTCATTTTCGGTGGATTTCTTTTCTTCCTCAGTTGGGCCTGGGGGAGGGTGGGTCATAAGCTGGGTTACTCCTTTTGGGCCTTTGCCCTCACCTTTTGGGTGATTGTGTTAGCAATCCTCTCCATCCTCCTGTTGGGTTTAAAGATCCGTGCAGGTAGCGAAACCCTTGAGCTTATCATCGGGGTTTCATACTACGGAGGGTTCTTCTTACTGTGTGGTTGGTTATGGGGTAGGAAAGCAAGGAGATTGGGCCATTCCTTTTGGATCCATGCCTTTACATTCTGGCTGGGACCCATCACTATATTGCTATTGCTGGTCTGGGCTCACGCCATCATATTTTTCCTGGTACCCTTTACCCTTTTAATGCCAGCAATTTCACTTTTGTACCTGGGGTTCACGCGGAAAAGACGGCAACTCCCAGCAGTGTCTCCTCCTGGGGTCCCTTCCAGCGATTCTCCCTGAAAAATCTAAGCGACGTTTTTTGAAATCCCCGACCAAAGGGTTGAGGGAGTCGATCGACGGGATCAGGTATCTTTCAAGTATCTTGCCTTCACCCTGTCGCTACAGCCCCTGAAATCCAGGAGTTGCATGGTCTCCCGATTTTTTCCATCGGCGAAGATCAAATACTTCCCCCAGGCAGCGGAATAGATCTGACCTCTTTTATCCCTCACCTCGCCTTCCACTTCAACAATCCTCTTCTTTTCCTTGATCACCTTCGCGGTCAACTCATAGTCCAAGTCACTGGAGGCCGGCTTGAGGTATTTGACGTTCATCTCTACCGTGACACAGGAAGCGGCCCTCTTCCAACTTGCGGCCCACCACATCACTTCATCAACCACTGAGGCCAAGATGCCGCCATGAACTATTCCCGGGAAACCACAGAGGAAATCCCGGGGCCTAAAAGTCCCCCTCACGACGTGTTGGTCGGCGAATAATTGGAGGCGCAGCCCGTGTCTGTTTTCCTTGCCGCAAGCAAAGCAACCCTTGTACGAAGGTAGCGGTTCCATAACGTCACCCCTCAGCGCTTTTCTCGGAATAGCGTGATCCTCCCGCCTCTCTCTCCGGCGTCCTTCCCCTGATCCCGCAAGATCAGGGCCCGAACGGCATCCCTAAAAGGGCGCAGCAGCCGAATAGTAGCAGAATGTTTCCTCAGCTCTTAAGACGAGCCTATGGAACAGCGAGACGATGAACAATCGAAGGAATAAACCACGGGTGGCATATCGTATCGTGCCCTCCCATAGTTCGGCGATTCGGCCGGAAAAATCATGAGGGAGGGTTAAGGTTTGTCTCGATATCTGCAAAATCCCTCTCTTGGGAAGGCTGGGGGGCTCGATCCCCCCATTAAGCCGAGGATGTTTTTCTCATGGTCAAACGGTCCTGCAGTAGGATATCGATTCGAAGTCCACGGGAACGGATAATACCCTTGGGTATGTATCGAGCGCGGTGGTGATACGCGGCAAAGATCAGTACGTAAGAATCGATGAGGGTTCACCTGAGTAATCGGCTCCACTTCCTGAGCTTATCAGCCTTCTCCTTTATCTCTTTTATGTCTTTTGCCACGGGTTTGATGTCATCAAGCAGGCCTTCCTTCCCCTCATCCTTCTCAGGGAGATCAGTCCCTTTTTCTCCTTGCTTCCCCTTTTTCTCCCCATGCTCCCTCATCTCCCTCGATATCCCCTTGATCTCTTTTGCCGTCTTCCCCAGGCCCTTTCCGATCTCCGGAAGCCTTTTCGCACCAAAGATCAATAAGATAATAATCCCGATGACGATCATCTCGGGCAGCCCAAGACCAAACATTTTCCTCCCCTCCGTTATGTTGCCTTCACTTCAACCAGTTCCGGTTTCCGCCGTCCGAGTTCATCGAAACTGTACTTAACTTCTTGGTATTGCGACCTGAACCGATTAACCTCCTCAACTACCGATTTCTTCTCAATGATACACTCCTTGATGAGCTCGGCGATGCGGACCATCTCCTCCTCTCCCATCCCCAATCTCGTCATCTCCTGGACCCCGATTCTCACTCCCTCCGGGTGGTCATGGGCGCTTAAGGGTTCATGGGGCAGCATATTCATATTGAGGATGATGTCGTTCATCTCAAGGGTTCTGGAAACCTTCTCCCCACCGCCAAATGCTTTCACGTTGACCGCGACCTGATGGCTTTCGGTATACCCAAACTCCTTTGCCTGAACGTCAAACCCGAACCGATCCATAGCCGAGGCAAGGGCCTTGGCATTCTTGATGGTGTCCTCGGCGTATTGGTCGCCGTATTCCATCATCTCGTACGTGCAGATGGCCATTTGAGCGAGGGTATCAAGGTGGTGATTGCTGGAGGATCCCGGAAAGGCGCCTCTATCGATCTTGCGCCAATACTCTCCCTCCATATTGCTCAAGATGATTCCGCGTTGGCTGCCAAAGAAAGTCTTATGGGTGCTGGCCGTCATCAAAAACGCCCCCTCCTTCAAGGGATTTTGAAAACGTTTGCCCGCAATTAAGCCCAACACGTGAGCCGCATCGTAGATGATTCGAGCATCATGTGCCTGGCAAACCTCGGAAAGCTCTCGGACAGGTTCTGGGAAGAGAAAGAGGCTTTTTCCCATGACAAGGATTTTCGGCTTAACCTTTTCGATTAAATATATCGTCTTCTCCACATCGATATGGTAACCGTCCTCCGTCATCGGGAAATCGATGATGTTCTGGGTAAATTTCCCGAGGGATCCCTCCTTGTGATGGCTGATGTGCCCACCTCCGGGAGTGGAGTTGACCATCGCCACGTCACCTGGCCTGCCAAAGCGGCTGAAGACTGCCTCATTGGCGTTCGTGCCGCTGATGGGCCTGACCTCGCAGTGATCGCATTCGAAAAGACGCTTCAAATTATTCTTCAGCCGACTTTCGATTTCGTCAATATACGAGGTTCCCCGGTAATACCGTTCCCCCGGATGTCCCTCGGCATACCTGTGGGCGAAATCCGAACCAGCCTGAGACCTTGCCCTTTGACTCATCACATTTTCGCTGGCGATAAGGTTGATGCATGTGTCCCGCCATCGGTTCTGTTCTTGGATTAGGTGCTCGATTTCAGCTACTTCCTTCTCGTACATGGAAAAGTATTCCTCCTTTTCGTGGGTATTGAATTCTTACTACATTGTCACCCGATTTGCAAGTCGAACATGAGGAGAATCCACTGGGGAACGATGAACAAAGTGACAAAAAATGTCATATATTATGCAAAATTTTCATATTGAGGGGCCTAATGTACCCTTATGCACCATTCTGGTCTTTCCTTTATGAAAGGCTTGGTGGGGAGTTCGTTGTATCCCCCGTGTCCATGGGGGTATTCCGTTTTCGCCGAGCACAATCTCTCAACCTCCAACCTCCTAACCTCAACCTGCTGAATTGGGAGTAAGCCCCGAAGCAATGGGATTTGATTTTCTCCCAAAGAGTGATATATTACTGTGTGAGCCTCCGTAGCTCAATGGTAGAGCACCTGATTTGTAATCAGATGGTTGGCGGTTCAAATCCGTCCGGGGGCTCCAATCATTTCAAGCCCTTACGGACTTCCCGCCTGATTAGTTTCCTCCAAATTGTATAGTTTTTGTATAGTTGGCCTCTGATCCAGCAGTTTTTCCAGAACAGAGACCGCCCTGACCTTGTGCCCTGGAGCGAGATGGGCATACCGGAGGGTCATGTTAAGGGTCTTGTGCCCAAGGAGCTCTTTAACGGTAGTTAAATCCACCCCTTCCATGACCAAGTGGCTCGCAAAAGTGTGCCGCAGATCGTGGAATTTGAAATCCTTTATCCCTGCCTTCCTCAGTGCTGAAGCAAAGGAGCCCTTGACATCCTTGTAAGGCGTTCCCTTTCCATTGGTGAATACATGGGGATTATTGAGCCTTCTGGGAATCTTTCGGAGGGCCTCCCGTAGGATTTGATTCATGGGAATTTCCCTCCTCTCACCGCTCTTAGTGACCTCCAGGAGGATAAACCCGTGCTTGAAGTCCACCTGATCCCATCGGAGGTTGAGGATTTCGGATTTCCGCATGCCGGTATTGAGGGCTGTCAGCACTATGGGCCGGAGATGAGGGCTACAGCTTTCTAGCAACCTTAACATTTCCTCCTCGGACAGAAACCTTAGCCTGCGGTTGTCCTCACGAAGGAGCTTCACCTTCCTCACCCTCTTCAGGGCTTCTTCCTCCACCATTTCCCAATCTACCGCCTTGGTGAACATGTGCTTCAAGGTAGCGATCAGGCGATTCACCGTAGCTGGCTTGTTACCTTGGGTGAGTCTTTGTGTCTGAAATTCTTCCACGAGCTTGGTTGTGAAGAACCTCAAGGGAAGGTTGCCAAACGCCTCCAAGAGCTGAAGCACAAATCCCCTTTTGCTTGGGAAAGACTTCTGCCTTTTAGCCCAGGTGAGGTAGGAGTCAGCCAGCTCTTTAAACGTGTGATTCTTGATTCTCTTTGGAGGCATGGGGGACTTCCCCTCCATGACTTCCTTCTTCCTTCTGACCAGCAGCCCCACAGCATCTCTGTGTGAAGTGGACTGGCTTGACTCAAACCTAACCCTTCCATCAGGACCTGCATACCTGATCCACCATATGCGGCCACGCTTGTAAATACCTTTAGACTTCGCCATTGCTTCCTCCTTCTGCCCTCCCCCCTTTCAAAGCGAATTCATCTTCCTCTACCTTCCTGATCAATGCCACAGGACGTCCATTCCTCGTGACGATCACCTCCTCCCCTGTCTCTTCGACTTGGTGGACTATCCGTGTAGCATTGCCTCTGAGCTCACTAACCGTGATGAATCTCATCTTCTTATCCCCCCTGCCATAAAGGGCCTATAACCATAATTATAGCTATTATTTTAGTTAAGTCAATGGAAAACATTAGGATATTCCACTATACAATTTACTATACACTCAAAATAAATATTAATAATTTCCATTATTTATTCCTTAACTCACTGACTATATATCAGTGGGTCCCTCACTCATTACCGGCAATCTCGATGGAGAACTTGCAGCCGGGACTTTGTAGCCGTCGAGCCAGTTGTCTATCTGTGATTTCCTGAACCTGAGGAGCTTCCTAACCTTGATGTGCGGGATCTCCTTAAACTGGACACGCTCATAGATCCATTGCTTGCTCACCTGGAGATACTCGGCCAGGGTCTCGACGGTGAAAAGGGTATCCTTTGATTCCTTAGACTGTTGGGTCTTTAGGCCATCAAGAACCTTCTTTACTATCTCGTTTCCGAGTTGTTCGGTTTCAATTTGTATCTCAGCTTTCATAGCTTAATCACCAACTTTCTCGTTTCTTTTGCTTCAGGTCGGCCATCTCAACCTGAAACATTCAGAATTAACTCAGTCTGATCAGAACAAGATGGAATGATTTTCTACTGTCCTATTGTCCGGGGTATATATATCTGGACAATTGGACAATGGAGAATAATAAACGGCTTTGCCTTCCCGTTCCGCCTTCCAGTATTGGCCTTCGCCTTTCTTGAGCAGTGAGTGAAGCTTTCCTTTGCTCTTAATCCTCAACTCTTGCTGAGCCAATTCAAAAATCTGAGACTGGTTCAGTCGGTCCTTTTCCGATATCAATTGGTGGATCTTCTCAAGATCCTCAGTATCGGGATCAGGTGCTCTCTCGAAGGCTTTCTCAGGGTTAAAACTCAAGAAGATATGGAAAGGTTCATAGCGGGTTTTATCCCTTGTGCCAAACCTGTAGTAGCAGTCGGAGTCATCCTCATCCTCCTGGA
>CAYFXL010000053.1:0-18248 GCA_964346945.1 uncultured Syntrophobacterales bacterium | reverse complement strand
TTCTTTTAAAGCCATTTTATACGCTTGAATAGCCAGATGAGCGCTAGGGCGATCCCCACGAGAAATAGGCTGACGATCGCAAAGGCCCATTTGTTCTCCTCTCCTGGTATACCCCCAACATTTATTCCAAGGAGGCCGGTGAGAAGCCCTAATGGCAGGAAGATTGCCGCTATAATCGAGAGTATATACATAGCTTTATTCATCTGTTCTGACAAACGGTTGTTCAACTCTTCCTGCGTAATTGCGGCTCGGTCGCGGGCAGAGTCGATGTCTTCAACAAAACGGGCTGTGCGTTCAGCGATCTCCCTGATATGAACCTTATCGACATCTTTTAACCATGGTATGCGCTCATTCTGCAACCGCGCAAGGACATCGCGCTGAGGGGCGATGTATCGACGTAGGCTTATTGTCTGCCGCCGCAGCTTGGCAAGTTTTGGGCGAAGCTCATAACTCTCTGCATGGAGCACTGTATCTTCGAGTTCATCCACGCTGTCATCCATCTCCGCCACCACATCTCCCATGCGGTCAGCAATGCGTTCGGAGACCATAACGAGAAAATCTCCGGAAGAGGTCGGTCCCTTGCCCGACTCAATGGCCTCGTGGATATCTTCGATAGCCATGACGCGCCTGTGCCTCATGGTAATGACGCGGTGTTCATCAAACCACATACGGATAGATACCATATCCTCAGGGTCAGCCCCGGGGTTGCAATTTACGCCACGGAGTATCAAGATAAGCCCCTCGTTGGATGGGACAATCCGAGGCCGGGTTTCTTCTTCAAGCAGTGCTTCGCCTATTATCCGGCTGAGATGGCTTTCCTCTTTCAGCCATTTTTGCACTTTTCCGCTGGCATAATCAAAATGCAACCAGAGCGTGCCCCGGTCAGGGGACCATTGCCTGAGCTTTTCCCAATCGATCTCCTGTCCCCCACCATTTCCATCCAGGAAATATCCAAAAACTAACCCATCATTTTCGCTCATGATCTGTCTCCCTTCGTTACGGTTTCATGCTTTGTCTTGAACTCTCCGCTGAGATCAAAATCTCACATAAGATCTCTCATGCTCAATCTCCTCTATTGCAGATCCCTCTGTCATCACCAAGGGGGTCATGACATGATACTTCGGCTTGTGGATTCCTGACTAAACCATCATGCTCTGGTGGGAACCCTACAGGTATGAAAATGCTTCTATGAGGTAAAGCTATTTTCTAAGTGAATACGCAGATTCGCCCAGTCTCTCTTTACTATATTTAGAATGCAAATAACCAGAATGGTTCCCATTGACTTTATAGGCCATAAAAGCACGTTTCCCAACGGGTCAGTAAGCTTGTAGTATTCTGGAATTCTTGTTGATTTTGGAAAGCATGACATCCCCAGAGTGCAGTGAAACCATGCGTACAGCATTGTACTGAAATCAGCATCCTTCAGCACATAAAAATAAGTCTCCTTCACTTCCCAGAAGAAGTGCAGGAAAAAGGATACGAAAAACAAACTTGTCTCTTGTATCCGTGAAACCCTATGTCCTCTCAAAACAAAATCACCCGCAAAAAGCGTATCACCCCTGGAAAACGGTTCAGTTTAGCGGGCCCTGGGGTTTCATGCAATTTACCAACGGTCCCGGCCTGTTCAGCACAAACAACCGCATCAAAGGGTATGTCTCTCTCTTGCCCGAGCTGTTTACCCTTTGATTTGCTGACAGTGACATTCCCCTATTCGATTCAATAGTATAATTGCCCCTTCGATCGGTGGAATCTCCAGGATGAGCCTCCATGCGTCAGACGATGTCCTCGTGTAACCTCCCGTTCGTCCGCCCTCATGGTTAGGGTGTCTGTCGACAATCCTAGCCATTGGAATCCCCTGTCAATGGCAACTCTTTAGCCGGGGGGCGCGGGAGTGAATCGAACCCTCTTGCTCTTGGGTCTGGGAATAACAGTTCTCCAAACCCTTGAGATGCCGATGTATCTCCACCCCAATCAGAGTCATCCACGGCATGTATCCTGGTATTCACTTATCGCTTTATAACGAGGACGGGCCTCTTGCATTTACGTATGACCTTTTCCGAAACAGAGCCGAGGAACATTTCTTCAATGTTGCTCTTCCCGTGAGACCCAATCACTATGACGGAAACTGCTTCTTCTTTTTCAACCCTCAATATGTCCCTGAATGGAATTCCCTTCTCAATCCTTGTCTTGACGTCAAAACCACTTTCATTCAGTTCGGCTTTTATCAGCCTTGTCTGTTCCTTTGCATTTTCCTCTATTATCTTATCCACTTCCTTCTCGTAACTGACATACGCACTTGCTCGATGAATACTTTCTATTTCCCTTTCATCAATGACGTGTAAAACTACGACCTTTTTTGCTCCTCCTTCTTTTAACCGCTTGATATAGTCCAAAGCCTTCTTGGATACATCTGAAAAATCAGTCGGATATAGAATCTTCTCAAACATCTCGAACCCCCTTTCTCTCGATGCTTCTGACCAGTGGGACCCCACATATCCGGAAGTTTCCGCTGGCGAAGACCAGGCAGTACCTCCATAATGATTGGGCGCCCCTTGGCCGTGCATCGATCTTCACGAGCTCTCCGTGAGGATCAGGCGGCAATCCTGGTTCCATGTGGTGACGACACCGGTCCCGCTCTCGCAGCCCAGCACGCTCATCGAAGCTGTTCGATGATCTCCCCTCCCGGGGGGTTGTTGGCTCATCATTCTCTTCCCTTCGCCATGGGCCAGCGTATCTGGCTTGAGTAAGCATTCAACGGACCGTCCCAATGGGGTCTGCATAACATGCTGCCATCTGCCGATCCTCCTGTCGACCTGCCCTGCTCTTACTACGTCACTCGTCGACCCATTTCCACGTCCATTCACGAATCTCGGGCATATCCTGACCGTATTTCGTTATGTACTCCTTGTGTTCAATCAGTTTGTCGCGGACAACCTGTTTGGTATAGGCGGCTCCGTAACCAAGCTTTGGCACGCGGTGGATCACGTCTGCCACCAGGTGGAAGCGATCCAGATCGTTGCGGACAACCATGTCAAAGGGCGTGGTAGTGGTTCCCTCCTCCTTATACCCCCGGACGTGGAGATTCTTGTGGTTCGTCCGACGGTAGGTCAGGCGGTGGATCAGCCAGGGGTAACCATGATAGGCGAAGATAAGCGGCTTATCAGTGGTGAAGAGGGTGTCAAACTCCCAATTCGATAGACCGTGGGGATGTTCCTCCTTCGGCTGGAGCGTCATCAGGTCAACCACGTTGATCACCCGCACTTTCAGATCGGGTGCGTGCTCGCGAAGGATCTCAACGGCAGCAAGGGTTTCAATCGTCGGTACGTCTCCACAACATGCCATCACCACATCCGGCTCAGTACCTTTGTCGTTGCTCGCCCACTCCCAAATCCCGATTCCAGAAGTGCAGTGCTTTATGGCGGCATCCATGTCAAGCCACTGGGGTGACGGTTGCTTGCCAGCCACAATGACGTTTACATAGTTTCGACTCCGCAAACAGTGGTCAGTCACGGAGAGCAAGGTGTTGGCATCGGGAGGAAAGTAAACTCGAACGACATCCGCCTTCTTATTGACGACATGGTCGATAAAACCGGGGTCTTGGTGGCTGAAGCCATTGTGATCCTGCCGCCAGACGTGGGACGTAAGCAGGTAGTTGAGGGAAGCGATGGGACGCCGCCAAGGGATTTCTCTGCGGGTGACCTTGAGCCATTTGGCGTGTTGATTGAACATCGAGTCGACGATGTGGATAAACGCCTCGTAGCAGGAGAAGAACCCGTGACGGCCGGTGAGAAGATACCCTTCCAGCCATCCCTGGCAGGTATGTTCGCTGAGGATTTCCATCACCCGACCGTCTGGGGAGAGGTGGTCATCCTCAGGGACAGTCTCATCCATCCACGTCCGGTCTGTAACCTCGAATAAGGCACCGAGACGGTTCGAGGCAGTTTCGTCCGGCCCCATCACCCGGAAATGCCGCTGGTCCATGTTGAGCTTCATGACGTCGCGCAAGAAACAACCCAACACTCGGGTGGCCTCCGCCAAAACTTGACCGGGTTTCGGCACGTCTATGGCATAGTCCCGAAAATCAGGCATCTTCAGGTCTTTGAGTAGAAGTCCGCCGTTGGCGTGGGGATTGGCACCCATGCGGCGATCGCCCTTGGGAGCCAATTCTGCCAGTTCCAGGTTCAGCCTCCCTTTTTCGTCAAAGAGCTCTTCGGGCCTGTAGCTCTTCATCCAGTTCTCCAGCAGTTTTACATGACCTGGCTTCGTTGCCATCTCGGCAAAGGGAACCTGGTGAGAACGCCAGAAACCCTCCGTCTTCAAGCCGTCGACTTGCTTTGGCCCTGTCCAGCCCTTGGGGGTCCGGAGGATAATCATCGGCCACCGGGGACGCTTGGCAACGCCCTTTGCACGGGCCTCATTCTGGATCGCCTTAATCTCGGCAATAACAGTATCGAGAGTTCGAGCCATCAACTGATGCATGGTCTCGGGCTCAAATCCCTCCACAAAATAGGGCGTGTAGCCGTAGCCAATGAACAGGCTCTCGAGTTCCTCATGGCTGATCCGGGCCAGCACTGTCGGATTGGCAATCTTATAGCCATTCAGGTGCAGGATAGGCAGGACAGCCCCGTCATGGATCGGACTGAGAAACTTGTTCGAATGCCAAGCAGTGGCAAGGGCGCCGGTTTCGGCTTCGCCGTCACCCACCACGCAAGCGACGATGAGGTCAGGGTTATCGAAGGCAGCCCCATAGGCATGAGAGATGGCATACCCAAGCTCGCCCCCTTCATGGATGGAGCCTGGCGTCTCGGGCGCTGCATGGCTGGGAATGCCTCCGGGGAACGAGAACTGCTTAAAGAGCTCTTTCATCCCCTCGGCATCCTGAGAGATACTGGGGTAAAGTTCACTGTACGTTCCCTCGAGGTACGTGTTGGCGACTAACGCTGGACCGCCATGGCCGGGGCCAGTGATGTAAATCATGTTGAGATCCTGGGCCTTGATCACGCGGTTGAGGTGAGTGTAAATGAAGTTAAGCCCCGGAGTGGTGCCCCAATGCCCGAGCAACCTGGGCTTGATGTGTTTCACCCTCAGGGGTTCCTTCAGCAGGGGATTGTCATAGAGATAGATTTGTCCAACGGAGAGGTAGTTTGCCGCCCGCCAGTAAGCGTCCATGGCTTGGAGCTCTTCTCTGGAAAGAGTTTCAGTCATGACATTCTCCTCCCTTGTGTTCTTGATCTTCAGCTTCTTCGACCTTGTTCCAGCAGAAACGGGATTATTCTCGAGGAGCCCCATTTCCTCGCTTTGGTGCGAGATAGTCAGTTCAGAGCTCTCCTCACGAACAATTGAAATCTTGTGTAATGGGTTATCCCATCACCTCCTGCGGAGGTCCAGACAGCGAAGGGTTTCCCGGGCGATCGTAACCTCTTCATCAACCGGGATGACGTACGCGTGGACCTTGGCATCATCCGAACTGATGCGCTCCTCGGAGCCCACCGCTTTGGCATTGCGATCCTCGTCCAGCCGAAGTCCACACCAGTCCATACCCATGCAGATGCGGGCTCGAACCGCCGGCGCGTTCTCACCGATGCCGCCACCGAAGACGATGGCGTCCGCTCCACGGAGAACAGCCAGGTAGGCACCGATGTACTTTCGCACCCGGTAGCAGAACATCTCCACGGCCAACTCGGCCCTCCTATCCCCCCGGTGCGCCGCTTGTAAGAGGTCGCGCATGTCGCGGGAGCGTCCAGACACCCCGAGAAGACCAGACTTTTTGTTGAGCCAATCTTCCACCTCCTCGACATCCACACCTTCCCGTCGGGCCAGAAACCCGGGCAGTGAGGGATCCAAATCTCCGGATCGCGTCCCCATCACGAGACCCTCCAGAGGGGTGAACCCCATGGAGGTATCGATGGAGCGTCCGCCCGAGACAGCCGTAACTGAGCAGCCGTTTCCCAACTGTAACGTTATCAGCTTCGCTTGCTCGATGGGCTCGGGTGTGATGACGCTATACCTCTCAGTCATGTAGCGGTGAGCTATCCCGTGGAAACCATAGCGCCGAATTTCGTGCTTTGCAGCGAGATCTGGCGCGATTGCATAATTCGAGGCTCTCTCGGGTAGAGTGCTGTGAAAGGCAGTGTCAAAAACCGCTACCATTGAAACCTTAGGGCCGAACTCTTCCTTGGCTGCGTAAATGGCCCCAAGAGCGGGCTCGTTGTGCAGAGGCGCGAGCTCGCTGACGGCTTCAATGGCCGCCAAGACTTGCTCCTCGATGACAACGGCTTCCGTAAATCGGCTCCCACCGTGGACCACCCGGTGTCCAACTGCCAAAGGCACATCATGTTCGCGAAAACCGGAAGATTGAAGCCACGCAAGCACTCGGCGCATTGCCTGGCCATGGTCGGCAATCGTAACAGCCTTCCGCAGCGATTCACCACCCTCGATGGTAAAATCGAGGCCCCCCCGGCGGATCCCGATCTCCTCCACGAGCCCGCGGGCAAGCCGCATTTTCGGGCCAAAACCCTTGTCGTCCCGTTCCAGCTCAAAAAGTTGGAACTTCAATGTAGAACTTCCGCAGTTGATGGCGAGAACCCTCATCGAGGGAATTCCGGTTCTCATGAATGTCTCTTGTTGATTAAACGTATCGGCACGTGCTCCCCACGTTGGAGGTCCTTCTGGGTCCTTTTCATTCTCCCTGTTCTATCTTCTTTCTTCGGTTTGGATTTGGCTTTCTTTCTTCGAGATGCACTTGCAGAGCGGGCGCCGAACCCTCCTTCGGCTCCCCCATGTAAATGGTCCGATGGGGGAAGGGGATCTCGATGCCGCGCTCGTCGAAAACCTTTTTCATGCGCCGGTTGAATTCTCGCCCCACGGCCCACTGCCTGATCGGCTTGGTGGTGATCCGGGCCTTGATGATCACGGCCGAATCGGCGAACTGATCCACTCCCAGTATCTCGAGGGGTTCCAAGATGTCCTCTCTATATGCCGGGTCGTTTCGCATGTCCTCGCCAATTTCCCGCAATACATCCATTACTTCATCCACATCCTCCCTGTATGCCACTCCCACATCAAAGACATACCGAGAGTAACCCTTGGTCATATTGGTGACCGTCTCGATGGAGCTGTTGGGGATGACGTGCACATTTCCGGCTAGATCCCTCAACGTGACAGTGCGAATACCCACCGCCTCGACCAACCCCCCTTTGTCCCCGAATACAGCCACATCTCCTACCGAGATGAGGTCCTGTAAGAGGATGAAGAGCCCATTGATGACATCCTTGACGAGAGTCTGAGCGCCGAAGCCTACCGCCAAACCCACAATGCCCGCCCCAGCTAAAATGGGCTTGACGTTCACACCCATCTGATCCAATATGACGATCCCTCCGATGAACGCAGCGGCTATTTTAATAGCCGTGTTAGCCATGGGAATGAGGGTCTTTCTTTTCTTGCTCAGTTCCTTTCCCTCTCTTTCCTGCAGTAAACGATCGCACATAAATTGGCTGATCTCTATGACGGCGATAACGATCCCGATGGTGATAATAATGGCTATTGCCCTGAAAATGATAAAGGAGCCGGTCCTTGAACCAACGATGGTATCAACAGGTACGCCCCAAACCCGGACAATAACTCCTAGGCCAAAAATCACGATAATGACTCCGAACGCCCTCCTCATAATCCGAATGTACCGGCTGGTCTTCTGTTCGAGCCCCGGAAATCGTTCCCGAATCCGTTCATTGACGGCAAAGAGCTTTTCGAACACCCAATCGAGGAGCCTCAGGGAAAGATAGATGGCCACGATGGTAAGAGCAGTCCCGAGCGTTGCTTGAAAAAGGTAACTGAAACCCTCCTCGTACCGGACTATCAGAAAGGAAAATATAATCCACGAATATACTATAGCGAGAATCGGGCAATACCGGGCTGCCAAGACGGAGACCTTCTTGGAATCTTCCCCTGAGCTATTCGGTTTTTGCCCAGACCCTTCGTATCTCATCCGGATCTCCCGTGCTATCTGCATGATAAATACGCTTATCATGAAGGGGAACACAAGGAGAAGAAGACCTCGGATGAATAAGAAGGATGGCCGCGTACCAAGGGCAACGAACAGGACCTCGGTCACCAGGAAATAGAGGGCCGTGTAGTTGGTGAACCGAACCGCCCAAAACCAGCAATAGTTTGCGTTCTCATCGCTCAGGGGCAATATCCTCATGCCCCCATCTTCAGGAACGAGCAAAACACTGAAGACAGCGAGGGCCAGCCGATAGAAAAACACCACGAAGAAGATGAGGAGTGCCAGGGTATGGCCGAGGGGAAAGGATGGAAACACCTGGAAGAGGACAACAAGGGAAACCAAAAGTGCCGCATACGGGGCCAGGCTGAGAAGCACCGCAACAAATCCCATACCCAGCCTGGAAGGGAGACCTCTCTCCCGCTCATCTCTCCGGGGAACGTACCTCCGCAACATGAGCCCCACAATCAAGGCGATCACAATACCCCCCGCAACATCCCCCAAGAGCTTCAGCAGCTTGCTCCGGTTCTCAGGCTCGAAGACAAAGGATTTGGCCTTTCCAAGGGCTCCAGGCGCTCTGGTCACCAAAGAGGCTGTTTTGGCCGCAGCATCTAAAACCCCTTTGAATAAAGATTCAACACTCATAAACGCCTTCTCGATGGCGAGCACTTCTCTCCCTTTTCTCTCAGGAGGCTTTTTTACCACAGCGGCCTGTCGCAACTGGATGAGATTCCTTAAATCTTTTACGAAGGCCTCTCTTCTCTCGGGATTCTCCAAAAGATCCACAAGCTCTTTGAGATCCTTTGTTGTAACGTCAACACTCTTAGGGGTCTCTGGTGTCTCCCCATAGCTGGACGCAGCAAGCGAGAAGGCTAGACACATACCTAAGACCAAGAAGCCCCGTGAGACAACCGTATGGAAAACTCTCCCATTCATACCTTAATCCCCCCTTTCAGACAAATGGCGATGTCGTTGAAGGAGACTTATCCCCATCGAATTCCGATGCACCCGAATGGTCTTCACCTGGAACTCATTTCTCACTGGTAATCGCTTTAAAATGGTCGGATAACTTCTGGAGAAGCTGTGGTGCCAAATCTCGGAAACTCAAGGAATACCCTAAAACTGTGACCTTTCTTCCCACCTTTGGGGATAGATTCGCTTTATCAAATTCAAAAAACCGTGTCAAGATAGGCCTTTACTCTTACCGTCAATTCGGCTTTATTTATAATTCCCTTCTCCAACGGTAATTCAATCAATCCCGCTATCATCGCTCAAAAGACGATTGACAGACATGCCAAACTCCCTCCTCCTTTTGTACATTCCGACATCTCGATATCAACAGTTTCAAATCCCTCATTTTCAATGGGTTTTGTTGTATGAGGACAGCCCTTTTGTACCAGGACCCTACCATTAACCGATAAGCAATTTGCACTGTGAGCCTCTCCCTTCCGAATGATGATTGTGTCATACTCGGAGAATATCCCCTCGTCAAAATGGCCTGGAAACATTACGATATAATTATCTCCGATATGTGTACAAGCTGACGTAAGATGCAATATGTGCTTGATTTTGACCGGTATCACTTGATACCCATAATGTGAGAGGTAAGTACGAACTTGTTGAAGGGAATCTATCGTCAGGATCGATACATATCAGGGTGAGGCCTAACTCTTCTAAGATCTCGCAATACCGTATGTGCTGTCCCTGAGCTAATTTTACTTTTATCTCATTTTCAACCTTATGAGATTTAATACATCTGTGATAGGTATGTGGGACATCTCGTATTACTGCATATTTTCCGGTCGGCATTTTAATCATAGAGGCAACTCCTCTGCATCAATGGTCTTCGTCAACGGATAGATACAATTTAATCAAGCTAAATGCCATCAGTGCACGTACTTTGGAAGCCCGGATGTCGCCGAACGTCATTGAGGTGTCTAGGATGAGTGCGGGTTACTGGGTGTATCACGCCATTGCGCTGCTGATAATGGGGATGTTATCCGCACGGAGACACAAGTACAGATTACTGGCCACTGCTGGATTGCTTTCCATAGCTGGGCTCCAGTCCTGGATTCCCCTCCCGTCCTCACGGCAACGGAGTCTCAACTACCCTGATGAACTATGTCAGATCAGCATGGGGCTTTCGGCGGTTAGTTATGCAGCGCTTCCCTTGCCAGCAAAAACGTTGTAAAGCCAGCCGAACACCAGCCCGCAAATGGCTCCATCGACAAGGGCATATAAGGATCCGACAATTAGATCCCCCACGGAACGCGTAGCATGGTAGCCAGGATAGATGGAAGCTATGAGCTGTAAGAAGGCCACACCGTATCCAGACCAGATTACGTTGAGAACGCCCACAAAAAACACCGCCAATGCCCAGAGAATACCCGCAGTCAAAACCAGAGCTTTAAGGTTGAGTTTCATCTTTCCCTCCTGTTTAGGACCTATTCAGGACACCCATTTATTGCTTGTCCCGTTAATTTTCTTATCCTAAACCATTGTCCCTGTCAATCACCGGTAGGGTCGTTGTGAAGGGGGTGAGCTATCGAAATAAGGCAAAACCGGGGATTGCAAGTCCTGGGAACACACAGAGGAAAATCGTCCCCCAGTCAATGGGCTTCTTATCAAGCGGAAGGATCTCACGATGAACCATGATTTTCTCAACGTATCTAATGATACTCAGATTTCTCCCTATAATAAAGGCCAGGGACCGATCCCCTTCAAGGGAGAATAACGCCTGCATATTGCTTTGATTGGTGGTTTTGTTCGAAAGCCTTATCCTCTGTCAAGGAGGTGGGGGAGGACACAGTTAGGCTCTGATTTTAAGGGTTATCTAGCTCAAGAGCCAATAGGCAGCCCTGCCTGAAGGAAGATCTCGTGGGCTTTATTCAAGGCAGGAAAAACTCGTTGACGATTTCTCTATTCGAGAGTACCTTAGAAAGTAAGGTTTGGCCCGTGACGAGAAAGGCTATATCAAGTACACAGCGGGCATATTCAACCTGATGATCATACATCGGCTATTTATCAAATTGTTACGATACCTTTTTGGCCCTCTTTCTCTGGTCCTCCTTCTCCAGCTTATTCCCGCGTATTCCGCCTCCATCACCATGGAGCACTCCCTCGGATTCAACGGTATCTTTCAGCTCGATAAATGGACTCCTTTCAACGTCATGCTTGAGAACAGAGGGAGGACCATCAGCGGAATCTTGGAAGTCGTTGTCACTTCCGGGAGTGAATACCGTGGGGATGTCAATTATGCCACCTATTCAATGGATGTTGAACTGCCCGTCAATTCGAAAAAATTGTTCTCCTTTACCATCCTCATTAATTCATTTACCCATCCCCTGATCGTTAGATTAAGACAGGCTGAAGAGATTCTCGTTTCCACTTCATTAAACCTGAGGCTCCATTATACTATGAAGAGGTTGATGCTCTTCGTAGGAAACAAAATTACCCCGGACTTCTTATCTATGCTGCCGGAGGGGGTTGTGCCCATCTTCTCACGGGCCCAGTTCCTTCCGGAAACCTGGTATGGCTATGACGGGGTGGAGATGCTCATCCTGCATGCCAGCGCCTTGAAGGACCTCAGGGAAAGACAGTTTATCGCTTTAACTGAATGGGTAAAAAAAGGAGGGTACCTCATTACGTCCGGATTGTTCAACTACGGGGTTTTTTCGGAAGAGAGGACACGGCGCTTACTGCCGGTAAAGATTTTGGGATTTAGACGGATTTCTGAACTTCATTCCCTGGAAGAATTTTGTGGCCAGAGACTAGCCAGCCCCAACCCTTTCCTGATCTTGAAGGCTGAAATTGGGGAGTCATTGACTCTGCTCAAGGAGTACGATATTCCGGTAATCATCGAGAAGAAGATGTGGCTGGGAAAGGTCATTTTCTTGGCCTTTGACTACCAGACGCCCCCGTTTACCGACTGGGCCGGCAGAGGCTCTTTTTGGAAGAAGATACTGGCTTTGAAGCCCCCGGCTGCTTCTTCGAGCTTCGATCTGGAGGAACGAAAGATACTCTCCTCCATGATATCGGCAATACCCATCCGTTTCCCACGTTTTTTGTTTGCCCTGTGCTTTTTTGCTGGTTACATCATTCCTCTCAAGATTATGTTCAATCGAGTCGAAGAGAACAGGGGTCAGCGATGGAAAAATCTGAGCTACCTCATGGCAATCATTATCGCATTTTCGGCCGCGAGTTGGTGGCTCTTCTTTTTTAAGAAGGCCCAGGGAGATCTCTCTTACAACAGTTTCCTCCACTTGAAGATATCAGGCCAAGACAAGATGGCCTCGAGCAAATATATTGTTGGGTTCTATTCCCTACGAGATGGGGATTACGAGTTACGATTCGCCCCGACATTCCACCCCATCACCCCTATTCTGCCGTATAAGGCCGAAGAGGAAGTACCGCACAGTTTGGCCTTACATGAAAACGATGCGGAGCAGATCGTCTTGTTCTCCCTGGATAGGTGGTCCCATCGATTCTTTGGAATCAACTCCATGATGAACTTCCCAATTCGGGGAGAGGTGTTTGTGAACGAACAAGGCCTGGTCGTTGTAATTGAAAACCGGACCCCCCACACGATCATTGACTGCCAGTTGTATTTTACCAACCGGCTCTTCTCCTTTGGCAACATTGGCCCCAGAAACAGAAGGGTTAAGAGATTAGCTCGGTCAGATATCGGCCAAAAGGAATTATTCCAAAGCGAAGCAGCAAAACGGGTTGCAGAGAGTATTGTATCGAATTCCTCCACCTCCCTTCTCCAAAAGATGCAAAGAAATCTCATGAAGGACTTATTGCTTTCGGTTCATTCTCGGTATGATTCAAGGCAGGATGCCCTCCACCTATTCGGGTGGATAGAGTCCGAACTGATTTCGATCAACCTCAAGCGCCCCGACGTAACCGGTGAGGGCGTGGCATTGCTAGAATGGGAAATCCCGGTGAGTTTCAGTGAGAAGGACATTGAGACAGAGCAGATGCCTGACCGTCTCTCAACTTCCGAAGCGCTTTCCGGGAGGAGAGTTTTACCTTTGAAGGATTTGGTATGAGGTTTGATTACTTAACCAATGACACTGAAAGATCACTGGCTCCGTTTTTTTCGCCCAGGATGCTAGGAATTACCTTCAATTGTGTCTTGATCCTTGGCTTGCTTCTCATGGTACTGTGGCCCAAAACGGATCCCTTCAACTTCATTGAGGAGCATAGGATTCCCCTGATTTTCCCAGTCATTTTTGTGGCTGCGCTTCTCATGAATTCGTATGTGAATCTTCGTTGCGGCCGCGGCGAGATGTCTCCGGAGGAATTTCTCACCAGGCTCGAACGGAAGAATGTGATCAGGTTGGAGGAGGAGTATGAATTTCTTTCCTATGGCCTGGTTCAATTCTTACTTCATACACTATTTCTCCTGCTGCTCATGCTTCCACTGCTCATTGTTTCCGCAACCATTTCGGGAATATCCCTCCCGGTGTTTTCCAAAGGCCTTTCCATTCTGTTCACCACTTCACTTCTTTGTCGTATGTGCGGATTCCTGATGTACCTTCGTTATGGAAGATGGAGTAGGGTAGGGTATCTTTTGGCTAGAATTTTCTTCATCTTGTTCATTTTTGTCACGGGATTTTTCGCCGGTTTTGCCAATCCCATCCTCCTTATTTATTCCCTTCATAGAGGCGAAGAGATCCTCACCAGGTTTCCATTGAGCGCCCATTCCCTTTACATGATCATCGTCACGGCTGCTATCTTGCTTTTGATTCTGAGCAATCACGCTATGCTCAGGCGTAACATATATAAGGAGAAATCAACTTGAGAGCCAACCCCCTATTCTTAACGGGAATTTCAAAACTCCGAAGGCTCATATTCAGAGAATGGATTAAGCACGCGCTGACAAACGCATTTCTATTCTCCTTAATCCTGAACACTATCGCCCTGGGAATCCAAAAAGTCGGATTGCTCCGCTGGGAAGGATACTCAATCTATCCACTTCTCATCTCAGTCTCCTTTGCCATTTCCCTGCTATACAAACTTCGAACCAGAAAGAGCTTTATGGATGAACTTATCGACATTGATGTTCGCCTTGCCCTAAAAGAAAAGTTGAGCACTGCCTACGAATGCCATCAGCTTGGACGCAAATCGGTATTTGTGGACATGTTAGCTGAGGACGCGGGAAGCGCGCTCGAATCGATCAAAGCCGATCAAATCTTCCCCCGGAATGTTTCTCCGCCTCATCTGTTGATTCCTCTTTTCGCCGCAGCGATGGCCATTCTCCTTTTGATTGATTTCACTCCAACTGCTTCCATACCAGATAAGGTGACAAGGGAAGGGTTTAAACAGATCGGCATTACGATGGAGGAATATTCTAAGGGAGAGCTTCAATATATGAAAAAGGCAGTGGGAAAATCCCAAAAGGATTTATTTCAGCAAATGGAAAATATCGCAGAGGAGCTTAAAGGCCAGTCAATCACACAGGAAACGTTGCTCAAATCACTCGGCGCGTTGATGAAGGAGGCAGAGGCCGAACGGACCCGGTTAGCCCGTCGGCTTGAAGTTGAACTGAGCCTTGGAGATATTTCACACACACCGATGCTGGAACCCCTTCAAAAGGAGAAGGTAACCCCAAATGAATTAAAACAGTTAAGGGAACAGCTCAACGAGCTCTTTGAGGGCGAGGTCCCGGTCTCTTTATCACAGGCCTTATCAAGCCTAGACCAGAACCGCAGACTTGAGCTGTTTCTTGAAAAGACGATCAATGAAGTCAGATCGGCTTTGGCGGGTGAGGGTGAATCGTACCTGTTGGAAGAAGAAGACGTCTTTGTGGGGACCGCCTTTGAGAAAAGCAACAATATGGATACTTCACCGGGGGAATCCCTGGTTGCTCTTGAGGTCGAGGAAGAGAATGGCAAGGGTCAAATCCCACTCGTCCTTGGGCTGCCCCAGGCCAGTTCAAAGAAATTGGACAAAAGGGGTCAAGCTCCTGATGAGGATGTGTCTTTCACCGCCGGCCGAGGAAAGGCTGAAGGCACAAAGAAGTCACCTTACGAATTGGAAAGTTCGAAAAACGTCGCCCTTAAAGATAAGGGGATTGCAGGCCAAGGGGATTGGTACAGTGTCTATATCCGTTCCCTACCGACAATGGGCAAAGCAAAGTTGAAAGAGGAAGATGTAATCAGGCACTACCGGCAAGAGCTCGAGAGTGCCCTGCAAAAAGAGGATATTCCCTCACATTATCGTGAATACATACGAAATTATTTCCTGTCTATCGGGCTCAGGAATGAAGAACACGGAAATAACTACAACAATTGAAAAGGCTCATTCAATAAAGAAAACTTTTGGCCTGATAAGAGATGAGCTTTCAAAAGTGGTTGTCGGGCAGACCCCGCTTATCACACACCTCTACATTTGTCTTCTCTGTGGAGGACATGCCTTGATCGAAGGCGTACCTGGACTGGGAAAAACTTTGATAGTTAAGACCTTGAGCCAGGTACTCAGTTTGAAGTATTCTCGGATTCAGTTTACCCCCGATCTCATGCCCGCAGATATCCTGGGCACGAATATCGTCAATGAGGATGAGAAGGGAAATCGCTATTTTGAGTTTTATAGGGGGCCCATTTTTGGCCAGATTATTCTCGCCGACGAAATCAACCGGGCTACGCCAAAGACCCAATCGGCCCTTCTCGAGGCAATGCAGGAGGAAAAGGTCACGGTCTTCGGCACCGAATATCCCTTAAAGCCGCCCTTTATCGTGCTGGCAACTCAGAACCCCTTGGAGATGGAAGGGACATACCCCCTTCCGGAGGCGCAGATAGATCGGTTTTTTTTCAAGCTCAAGGTCAAGTATCCAAGCCCCGATCAGCTAATCGAGATAATTGACAAAACAACGGAGGACTATCAGCCGAACGTAAGGAAGATAGTTGATTCGGGTTCGATCCTTCGGATGAAGAAACTGGTTACGCGGGTTCCCATTGCCTCACACGTCAAGAATTATGCGATCAGGCTGGTTATGGCCAGCCATCCGGATGAGAATTGCCCTATCGAGAAGACTAAGAAATTCGTTCGTTTCGGATCGAGCCCTAGAGGAGTGCAAAGCCTCGTTAAGGCCGCCAAAGTACGGGCCCTGCTTCAAGGCCGCTATAATGTTTCCCTTGAAGATATCACGGAGGTGGCCAAACCGGCTTTGCGGCACCGTATTATCCTCAACCTGAGAGGGGAGGCTGAAGGAATCGACGCGGATGATATCATAGAGGATATGGTAAAAGGAGTGCCCGAAAAGGTGCGCTTTTGAGTGCGCCATCCTATGACACAGCTCATTCCTTGGGATCCCCAGGTCGACATTTTTGAAAATCTATCTGGAGCTCATTTATGGCCGTGAATAATGACATCGAAACTTTTCTCGATGAAGATTTCTTGAGAAAACTGGAGAAACTGAAGATACTGGCCCAAAAGGGATTTAAAGGACCCGTCAAGGGAGAGCACGATTGCTGGCGGAGCGGGGCCAGCCTTGAATTTCTGGATTACCGAAAATATCAGGCCGGAGATGATTTCCGTTACATCGATTGGAATGTATATGGGAGGCTGGATAAACTCTTCATAAAATTATTCCGCGCCGAGGAGGATATCACGATCCACATCCTGGTGGACATGAGCCAATCCATGGGGTCGGGTAATCCGCCGAAGGACATCTGCGCCAAAAAGGTCGCTGCCGCTCTGTGCTATCTCGGCCTGGCTAATCTGGATCGAGTTGGCGTCACGTCTTTTGCGGATTCACTCGGTGAGTCTAAGTTACCGGAAAGGGGCAAACAAGTTTACCTATCAGTACTTAAGTACCTGCTCTCCCTTAAACCAGAAGGGGAAACAGATCTTAACTCATGTCTAAGTGAATATGCCTCGGCTTGCAAGCGACCGGGCATTGCCATTATTCTCAGCGACCTCTTAGACTCCAAGGGGTTTGAAAAGGGGTTGGAGGCACTGAGTTATGGAAGGTTCGACGTTACCCTTATCCAGATACTCGATGGTGAGGAACTCTTCCCGTCCTTCAACGGATACCTCACGCTGAAAGAAGTGGAAACCGGAGAGATGAAAAGGATCACTCTGGACAGGGCTCTCTTGGAGCTGTACCGCAAAAGCATGCGCGGTTTTCTTGAGAACATCAAGGATCTTTGTCGTAAGAGCGGTATTGACTACTATCTATGCAATACAAGCACGCCTTTCGAGGATTTCTTGCTGGATTATCTCACAAGGGGAACGCTTTTTCACTAAATACAACCCCTTAGGCGAGAAGAAGGATGCAATTCATCAATCCAAGTGCCCTCCTGGGTTTAGGGCTCATCCCAATACTCATAGTTATCCACAGCCTGAAACCCAAGCCTAAGCGCGTTGAAGTCACCACCCTGTTCCTTTGGCGAGAGGCCTTGAAGGAAAAAAGAGGTGGACTTCGCATTCAAAGAATCATGAAAAATCTGCCCTTATTGCTCCAGATCTTGGCCGTAACTCTGGCTACGCTTGCCTTGGCGAAACCCGTCTGGGTTTACACTTCCCAAATAAGGGGGAACGTGATCCTGGTTTTAGACGCAAGCGCCAGCATGAAGACCCGGGCACCCACGGGCATGAGGTTCGACGAGGCCAGGAAGAAGGCCGTCAAACTCATTGATGACCTTCCAAAAGAGAGCAAAATGCTCATCATCGAAGCAGGGAGCAAGCCAGTGCTCAAGTCCGCATTTTCGAATGATAAAAGAGAATTGAAGAGAACAGTTGAGAACATGCAAGCTTCAGACGAACCGGGACGGATAGAAAAGGCGCTTTACCTGGCGCTTTCCTTTATGAAACCAGAGCGCGATGATTGGACTTTCCTCATTACCGACGGCGCGGGTTCGGATTTCGAACACCTCTCCCGGATTCATCAAAGAGTCAGGCCCATCTTAGTCCCGGGCGGGAAGAAGAATATCGGCATCACCAAGTTTGAATTCAGGCCGGAATTGGGGTTGAACAATCGCTACGAGATCATGGTGGAGGTGAGGAATTTCAACCCAAATCCGGTTGTTTGCCCGATCCACTTAACTCTCAATGAAAACACGATTGTTAAAAAAACTATCGGACTCAGAGCACTGGAAAAAAAGCTGTTCATCTTCCCTTATTCGAGTCTCGTCGCTGGAATTGCTGAGGTGACTCTTGGACTGAATGATGACTTCCCCATTGATAACAAGGCATACGCCGTGCTTAATACATCAAAGGACATATGGGTTCTGTTGGTGACGAA
>CAYFXL010000052.1:0-18644 GCA_964346945.1 uncultured Syntrophobacterales bacterium | reverse complement strand
TGGGGACCTTGTAGAGGGATGAGATGGGCATCATCATAACCGACGGAGTCGTCGCACCCCACGATGCATAGGCCCCGTTGTCCAGAATCATGGAGACATCCCTGAAGGTGAGGCTTCCGTCCCTGGTGCAGCCCTGGCCGATATTGATAATGGCAGGCTGACGGGGTGATGTGGCGAAGAATTCCTCCTCGCGGGTGAATTGGATCTTCACCGGTTTCCGGGTTTTGTGGGCGAGCAGTATAGCGATATAGTCCTGGCCGTAGGTATCGAGCTTACTCCCAAAACCCCCACCTATGGTGGACTGGATGATACGGGTCTTGCTCCCCTTCAGGCCCATGGCCGCCAGGGCATCGTTATAATCCCGTTGGGCTAGGTAGGGGATCTGGGTATTGGAATAGATGGTTAGGTTATTTCTCAAGTCAAATTCCGCAATGATCCCCATGGTGCCCATACATACGTGGGTGACCCAAGGGGTTTTCAAACTGTCCTCCGCGATGTAATCCGATTCGTTCCTTGCCTTATCCACGTCTCCTGCCACCAGCTTCCAAGGGAGTTGCAAGACATTGCTCTCCACGGGATTGCCCATTGCATCAACCTCGTGGATCAGAGGGGCATCCTCCCGCATCGCTTCTTCCGGGTCAAAAACCCCGGGCAAAGCCTCGTACTCGACCTCGATCAGGTGAAGGGCTTCCTCCGCAATATCAGGGTC
This sequence comes from uncultured Syntrophobacterales bacterium, assembly GCA_964346945.1. Classification (GTDB taxonomy): domain Bacteria; phylum Desulfobacterota; class BSN033; order WVXP01. The sequence goes on along the minus strand of CAYFXL010000052.1, from coordinate 17,935 downwards.
GATGGCTGCAACGGCAGCTACTTCATCCCTGTAGGACCGGACCTTTTCCCACTTCAGGGGTACGTTATCCTTCAAGAACCCAAACCGGATGGGAGGGATATCCCTCCCCGTCAGCACCGCCCGCACACCGATCAGCTTCTCCGCCTTGGAGGTGTCAATGCGGAGGATCTTGGCATGGGGAAACTTGCTAAAGAGGATCTTTCCGTAGAGCATTCCCGGTACCTTGAGATCATCCATGTAGGTGGCCCTTCCCGTTACCTTATCCCGGGCGTCGCCTTTGGGAACCCTCTTGCCAATGTTGAGGTATTCCTCCATCGTTATCTCCCTTTGCTGGTAGCCTTAATCGCCTCGATGATCTGGATATATCCGGTACATCGACAGAAATTCCCCGCAATAGCCGTCCGGATTTCCTCCTCCGAGGGGTTGGGGTTTTCGTCCAGCAGGGCCATGGCCGACATCACCATACCGGGGGTACAGAAGCCACACTGAACCGCCCCGTGCTCCACGAAGGCCTTCTGGATGGGATGGAGGTTCCCCTGTGCATCGGTGAGCCCCTCTATAGTCAGGACTTCCTTTCCCTCCAGTTCCATTGCAGGGTAAAGGCAGGCATTGACGGCCTTACCATCCACGATCACCGTGCAGGCGCCACACTCTCCCTTGCCACAACCCTCCTTCGTCCCCGTCAACTCGAAAACGTTCCTCAAGAGACGGAGCAAGGTCCAGTGGGTTTCGATTTCCACCTCTACGCGATCCCCGTTGAGATTGAATGATAGCACCTGCTTCATGGAAGAAACTCCTCGCCGCTCGAACGCTCAATCGCCCAATCGTTCATTCATCAGGGACACCTTGGCCCTTTCCAGACAGAGCTTTCCCAACCGTTTGACCAATACCTCCACCATGGCCCTTCGATACCAGGCTTCTCCTCGAACACTGTCCCTTGCCTTACACTCATCAGCGGCTACGACACCGGCCTTTTCCAGCAGACTGTCCCCGATCTCCTTTCCCTTCAAGATTTTCTCAGCATTGAGGGCCCTCATGGGGGTTGGGGCCAAAACGCCCAACCCGATGCGAGCCTCCGAACAGGTGATTCCGTCATCCTCAAGAGAGAGCAGGACGCCTACCCCCAATATGGGAAGCTCCATCGCAGCCCGTCTAGTATGCTTGCAGTAAGCCATTCCCGTATGGGCGGACAAACTGGGAAGGACGAATTCCAAGACTATCTCCCCATGTTCCAGTAGGGTCTGACCCGGTCCGATGAAGAAGTCCGTCAATTCCATCGTCCTCTCACCCTTGGGGCCCCTCATCCTGATTTGCGCTGCCAAGGTGATGAGGGGAATCGCCCCGTCTGCTGAGGGAACGGCATTGACGATATTTCCCCCAATAGTTGCCACATTTCGAATCTGCACGGAGCCGATATGATCGACCGCGTCGCTCAGAATGGGGTATTTCTCGCGGATGAGGGGGTATTTTTCCAGCATGCGGTGGGTTGTCATGCTCCCGATCCGAAGAATACCCTTAGCCTCTTCATAGCGGATGTACGCCAGCTCGGGGATATGTCTCAGGGAGATGAGAAAATCGGGCAAAACCTTCTTCTCTCTTATCTTCACCAGGATATCTGTCCCGCCGGCGATGTACCGTGCCCTTTCCCCATGGCTCTCCATGAGGGAGATGGCTTCGTCAATGGATGTAGGCCTGAAATATGAAAATTTATGCATCTGCAACCCACTCTGGAATGGGAAGCCGTTCCCTCCTTAGCGATTATCAAAGACTCGTTTACTCTTCCTCTCCGAGCGGGGTAGACTTGTATAGTCGACGATCTCAACCCTTCCGCTTACCAGAATCTGTTCCTTGATGGCTTCCTCAACGCTCCGTGCCAGCGAAACATCTCCGCCCGGATCTCGCCCCTGCCTCCTTTCTACCTTGATGGTCATGTAGTCCCTTCCATCCTTCCCGCGATCCAAAATGACCTGGAACTCACTTCCCACCTCTGAGAAACCTGACAGGATATGATCGATTTGTCCAGGGTAGATGTTGACCCCACGGAAGATGAACATGTCATCGGATCTCCCCAAGAGCCGATCATGCATGGGGAGGGGGTTCCCGCAGGAACACAGGTGGGGAATAAACCTCGTGAGATCCCGGGTTCGGTAACGAATGAGGGGAGCCGCTTCCTTTCTCAGAGTTGTGACTACCATCTCGCCGGTTTCTCCATTAGGGACGGGCTCAAGGGTCTCGGGGTTAAGGATTTCCAGAATGTAATAGTCCGCCCAGTAATGGATTCCCTCATGCTTGGGACACTCCAAACCCGTCCCGGGCCCATAGAGTTCGGTCAATCCAGGAATGTCGAACATATCCTCAACTCCTGAAAGCTGTTTCATCCTGGCACGCATGGCATCGCCTGACCTCTCGGACCCATAAATAATCTTCCTGAGGCTGATCCTGTCCTTGAGTCCACGCCTTTCGATCTCTTCCGCCATCAGGAGGCCCATGGAGGCTGTACAACACAAGACTGTGGATTGAAAGTCTTCGAGGAACTGGCATTGCATGTCGAGGTTTCCAGGACCAGCGGGGATGACTAAGGCTCCGAACCGTTCACAGCCAAGTTGGAATCCCACTCCTGCAGTCCAGACCCCATACCCCACCGCGATCTGGACACGATCTTCGTGACAGAGTGCGGCCATCTCATAACATCGGGCGAACATATCAGCCCAGTCATCGATGTCCTTCTGGGTGTAACAAAGGACCTTCCGCTTACCAGTCGTTCCCGAAGAGGCATGGATTCGCACGATACGGTCAAAGGGAACTGACCGCAGAGGGAAGGGATACCCTTCCCTGAGGTCATCGGCAACGGTAAAGGGCAGCTTGGAGAGGTCGCCCAACCTCAAGATATCACCGGGTTTTATGCCCCTTTCATCGAACTTCGCCCGATAGAATTCCGAGCCTTGGTAGGCGTGATTGACCGTCCACTTCAACCCTTCCAGCTGGAGCGCCCTCAGCACCTCCTTGGAACTGATATCCGGCATAAAGCTCCTTTTCATCATCGGATGCTCTCCCCCTCCTGCAGGCTTCGGAAATCCTATGTCAGCGTACCATCGCTGGTATGAGCATAACAATTTGCGGGAAGATGATCAAAATAACTATGGAGACAATGGAAGCCAGGACGAAAAAGCTTACGCTCTTGAAAATGGTCCCGATAGCAATTTCCGGAGCCAATGCCTTGACCACGTACAAATTGACACCTACCGGTGGGGTTATCGCCCCCAACGTCGTCACCATGGTAAGGATGATTCCATACCATATGGGGTCGAAACCGAGCGCAATTCCCAGGGGAAAGAAGATGGGTATGGTAAGCACCAGAAACCCCAGGGCGTCCATGACACAACCGCCTATCAAATAGATAAACAATACGAATGCCAAAATGACGAAGGATGGCACCGGAAGCTTGGTGGCAAAATCCGCTACCAAAAACGGAATTCGCGTTACCGCGAGAAAACGACCGAAAATGATAGCCCCCGTAACGAGGACGAATACCATGCACGATATTTTCAGCGTCTCCACAATGGAGTTGATGAAGGCTTTCCACGTTAGCCGGCGACTTGCCAGGGAGACGATAAACGTACAAAAGACACCGACTGCGCCGGCCTCGGTAGGGGTGAACAAACCAAAGAACAAGCCCCCGATTACCAAGACGAATATGGCTACCGCCTCGATGACTCCAGGGATCGACTTTATCTTCTCCTCGAGACTCGTCCTTGGGCCTACCGGGCCAAAATCAGGGCGCAGGCGACAGAGAATAAGTATGGTTAGTACGAACAATATTCCCATGAGGATGGCGGGCAGGATGCCGCCGAGGAAGAGCTTGACGATGGATTGCTCCGTTTGCAGGCCGATGACGATGATGACCACGCTAGGAGGCATAACCGTGCCCAGAGTGCCACCCGTGGCGACGGTACCGCTACTTAATCGAGGATCATAGCGATATTTTTGCATCTGTGGCAAGGCTACCGCACCCATGGTGGCCGCTGTAGCCGTATTGGACCCGCAGATAGCTGCAAACAGTTCGTCCGCGCCTATCGTCGCGATAGCGAGCCCCCCCGGCCAATGCCCCACCCACTTATATGCGGCCTGATACAGCCTTTCAGCTATCCCCGAGTTGAAGGCTAGGTATCCCATAAAGACGAAAAGGGGTATCACCGTCAGTCCAAATTTGGAAAACGTGGTCCACAAGTCCGTAGCCACCATGTTGAGGGCTGCCTTGAAGGAGACGGCGTAACAAAATCCGGCGAATCCCACCACTGCCATGGCAAACCCAACGGGCATTCCAAGAAAAAAGAGGATGAGGAGAAGGACGAGGATTCCGATTATTCCGACAGCTACTGGATCCATTTATGAAGCACCTTCTTGCACTAGGAGGACTTTCACAAGGTCAACGAGGAAAACCAGGCAGAGGATGAAACAGCCGAGGGCTACTCCGTAGATGAAGGGATAGAAGATGATTCTCAGCGTTTCGGTGACTTCTCCCGTTCGCCAGATGGTTGTGCCCCAAACGGCAATTTGCCAACCCGCCAGGGCGAAGAAGAGTGTGCAGATGAAATAGTTGACTCCGTTGAGTATCCTCTGGGTCCTTGCCGAGAATTGATTCACTACGATGTCTATCCCCACGTGGCCCCGCCTCATCTGGGTGTAGCCCAGGGCAAAGGCGGTGACGATGGCACCGAAAAATCCCATAAGCTCATAGCTGCCTTTTATGGGGAACCATATAATACGGATAAATATATTGGAGCATGTCAGAAAAACCATCCCAGCTAGGGCCATACCCGCGATGCACAGAAGCAGTCGATTCAGAAAGGCATTTATCTTCTCCAGATAGCCAACCATCTTTATCGAACTCTGTTTCCACCGGCAGAGGGATAACCATACCCCTCTGCCGGATACCGTAAGATCAACCTCCGTATTCTTTGCTATATTTCTTTTTCCACTTCTCAAGGTCCTTCACGATCTCCTTTCCGGGAATACCTTTCGCTTCAGCATCTTTGATCCACTTATCGGTTATCGGTTCGAGCAATTTGTTCCACTTCGCCATTTCTTTTTTCGGCAGGGTAATAATCTCGACATTCTGGGTTTTTTTCGACCAGTCAATGGATTCCTTCACATGATCATCCATATATTTGCCTGTCCACAAAGCCTGTTCCCTTTGCATATCATCCATGACCTTTTGAACATCAGCAGGGAGAGAGTCCCAGCTTTTCTTATTCATCACGACGGCGAAGGGGTAAATGACGGTATCGGTCACAGTTACGTATTTGCACAGCTCAGCATACTTGAAATCCTTCATGACCTCAAGAGATGTGAACAGCCCCTTAACCACACCCTTTTGTAGGGCCTCCGGGGTTTCCGGCATGGGCATCCCCACCGGATTGGCTCCCCAAGCCCCCAGAATTTCCATTGCGCCACCTGAGGCACGCAGAGGCACACCCTTAATATCAGCTAGAGATCTTATGGCTATCTTGGACATGATATTTGAGGGTGCCGTAGTGAACATGGTGAGAACCTTCACCTCGCCAAATTCCTTGGGATCATATTTCTTATAAAGATCCCACAGAACGAGGCTGCCCACCTTGGCATTTGGAAATTCAAGAGGATTAGCCGTCGCATTGGTTACGATGAAACGACCCGGCTGATAGGCCATGCATAAATTCCCAATATCCGCCTGGCCAGCGATGACGCCGTCCATCATGTTCTTGGCGCCCAGGAGTGTTCCACCGGGATAGGTATTGACCTTGACTTTTCCCCCGGTCCGGCTCTCCACCTCCTTTTTCCATTGTTCCATTTGCACGCAGGGAAAAGTGGACGCAGGGGGAAAGTTGGCGTAGCTGAGCGTTATTGGCCCAGCAGAAGTCGGCACCGGTAGAGAAACAATGAAGCACAAAAGCCCAATGGTTAGGAGTATTGTTCCTCCCAATGAAAACAATCCTCTTTTCATGATACACCTCCTCGTATTTCCTCAAACGGTTGTTAGGTTTCTTCTTCACCTCCTCTCTTCTTACGGAATCATGCAGAGACGGGAAACCATACAGAGAAATGTGAAAAGCTGTACAATGCTATATTACCTTTTCACATATGTCAAGAAAACATTTGAGGGCGTGGGTTAGCAACGCGAAGATATCCTCTTGAATATGTGGGAATTACGTTTACAAAGGCACATCATTTGGGTTATCTAGTTTGACTATTATGAAACAAAGGAGGAAATTACATGAACCCTAAAGATGCGGGTTTCTCGACCAAATCCGTCCACAGTGGGGAAAAGCTCTGTCCCCTCACGGGATCCATCACCACCCCCATCTATCAGACGTCCAACTTCGGATTCACCGACCTCGATTCCCTCAAGAGGGTATTTGCCGACCATTCAAAGGGTTATTTCTATACTCGATACAGCAACCCTACCCTCGAGGCAGTCGAGGGGAAACTCGCCAATCTCATGGGAGCCCAAAAGGCCTTGGTCTTCTCATCGGGCATGGCAGCCCTGACAACGGCAGTAATGTCCCTGGTCTCCTCGGGGGACCATATCGTCTCTGCCTTCGACATCTATGGGGGGACCTTCAACTTCTTCTCCAATGTGCTGCCCCGATATGGGGTGACCGTCGACCTCTTACAAACCACAGAGGCCGGAAAGTTGGCCGAGTCAATCAAGCCCAATACAAGAATCATCTTCTTCGAATCGCCCACGAATCCCCTTTTGAAGTTAATGGACATCAACGAGGTGGCTAAGATAGGGAAAGAACGGGGGATTGTGACGTTCATGGACAACACGTTCGCCACGCCCTTCAACCAGAAACCGATAGGAATGGGAATTGACCTGGTGATGCACAGCGCCACCAAGTATTTGGGGGGTCACAGTGACCTCATCGGGGGGGTGGTGGGCGGAGACGAGGAATTGATCCGAAAGGTGATGCTCTTTCGGTACGTATTCGGCGGGATTCCAGATCCTCAATCTGCCTGGTTATTGATGCGAGGGGTGAAGACGCTCAAGGTTCGAATGGAGGCCCACAACCAAAACGGGATGAAGGTGGCCCGATTTCTTGAAAACCATTCTCGTGTTGATCGTGTTTATTATCCGGGCTTGGAGAGTCATCCCCAACAAGGGTTGGCAAAAAGACAGATGAAGGGGTTCGGGGGTATGGTGAGTTTTGAGGTAGCAGGAGACAATGATGCCCTCGGTCAATTCCTGCGGAGACTAAGAATATGCCAGCTTGCCGTAAGCTTGGGGGGGATCGAATCGCTCATCTGTCCGCCCGCATTGACAACCCACCGGAGGCTCTCCAAATCGCAAAGGAGCAAGGCGGGAATAAAGGATAACCTCGTCCGGCTATCGGTGGGCATCGAAGACGCCGAGGATCTCATCGACGACCTGGCTCAGGCTCTAGGGGCCACTTCCTAAGGGGGACATGGAGCGCGTGGGTCCATGTGCCCACGGTTGCGGGAAAGAGAGGCTCTGATATCATCACTCCGTAGGCGACAGTCAAGATCGCTTCCAATAGATAGGACGTGCACGTCATGGGTCAATTCCCGATCCTCTCTCTCATCTTATCCAGGATCCGTGCCATGATTTCTCCTGCAACTCCGGTGATGACCACATCGGCATACCCATCGTGAGGGGTAGGATCACGGTTGACAATGACTAATTTGGCCCCGGCCTGTTTCGCCCTGAGAGGCATATAGGCCGCTGGCTGGACGAGCAAGGAAGAACCTACGACGATAAAGAGGTCAGAGACGGAAGACCTCTCATAGGCGAGGTTGGTTTCCCTCTCGGGCATGGCCTGTCCAAAGGAGATGGTATCCGGTTTGAGCAGGCCGTCGCAACTGTCGCAGCGGGGAACTCTGAAGCCTTTACGGATGCGCTGCTGCACCAGGTTACGGTCGTATTTCCTCCTGCAGCTAAGGCACGATACGGAAAGGGCTGTTCCATGAAGTTCGATGACTTTTTCCCGGGAATTTCCGGCCTTCTGATGAAGCCCATCTATATTCTGCGTGATGACGCAATCCAGTTTGTCGAGCTTTTCCAGTTCCGCAATGGCGAGATGGACCGGGTTTGGTTCGGCTTCCCTGAGGGACTCATAGAGTTCGGTGCTCATCTGCCAGTATTTCTCCCTGGACTCCTCGCTCGTCAGGAATTTCTGGAAGTAAAAATCTTCAGGGTTATATTTGTCCCAAATACCCCCCCGACTTCGAAAATCCGCAATTCCCGATTCGGTGCTCGCACCCGCCCCGGTAAACACCACAATCCTCCTCGAGCGGACGATTAATTCCGCAAGCGTTTCGATTGATTCCTCCATTTCATTGCTCCGTGTCTTAAGAGGAGGTCGGATGTATAGAGCGCCCATGGCTTCAATTCATACCATAATTTCCCTCAGATTTGAATGGAATGGTCAAAGGGTTTTCACCGAAATTTGAATCCAGAAGAATTCCATGGGACACCATTCGCTCATCCTATTGCCATTGTGGAAAAAGCCCTTTTCCCCTAACTCCATTCACCTCCGAACTATTTTCCCTTTGCTTTCTGAGAAAAGTGTCATATGATAACGAGAATACGAGGGTTTGCGTTCTATTTGAATCGTGACAATGGAACCCGTATTGAAAAAATCTCCCCTCTTCTCGGGCTTGGATGAACGGGAAATCACCGAACTCGAGGCCATCTCGACATCCAAGAGATACCCCAAGGGGGCCCTCATATTTTCAGAGGATGAAGAGGCCAAGGGGTTTTTCGTCGTCATATCGGGCAAGGTGAAGATCTATAAGCTTTCACCAGAGGGGAAGGAGCAAATCCTCCACATCATTTCGCCTGGGCAGACCTTCGCCGAAGCGGCGCTCTTTGGCGATTCCACGTATCCCGCATTTGCCGAATCGCTTGTTGAAACCCGAGTTCGGTATTTCCCCAAGGAAAGCTTCGTCAACCTCATCCGAAAGAACCCTCAGATCAGCTTAAACATGATTGCGAGCCTTTCCCATTGGCTGAGGAAATTCGTCGCCTTGGTCGAGGAACTTTCCTTAAAGGATGTCTCCGCTCGGCTCTCCAAATACCTGATTAATCTCTCCATTCAATCCGGCCGAAGCTCGGACAGGGGAATCGAATTTGAACTCGATATCAATAAAAGTCAATTGGCCTCTCAACTCGGGACCATCAGCGAAACCCTGTCGCGGGCATTGAGAAAACTCCGTGACAGGAAAATCATCGAGGTTGAGGGAAAGAAGATCACCATCCTCCAGAAGGATCTCCTTGAGGATATCTCCTCGGGCATTCCTCTGTAGATTTCCAGCGCTCTGAATTTTGGTCTTTCTCATCCTTCGCATTCACGACTGGGAGCAGAGGCGACGCGTGTGTATACTGTTAAAGAGGGTTCCTCCTCGCAATTCGTACTTTTTCTGCCCTTTTCATTCTTCTCTTTTTCCAAAAATATCTATACCTCTCCACGAACTTTTCCGGGTTTTCTCGAACTCCACATAGCCAGAGCTATTTGTTAAAAGTAACCTCTCGTCTCCGTTTTGGTTCCACTGAGATGCTTGCTCGAATAGTGAACATCGCCGGGTTTCCGCTCTCGTTGGGGTCACTTGGGATACAAAATGAGCTCTACCATCCCCGTATCATCTGCGTTTGCAGTAATCCAGGAAGAGCTTTCCAAGATCACAGTCGCGGAGAAGGAAAAAGACTAAAATTGACCTAGATCAAAGCAAGTGGAGGAAAAGGCTGTTATATTTGATACATATATAAAGGAGGGGTTTGTAAGATGGACAAATATGCCAGATGCTTCGTTAAGGGAAGCCTCATTTACCTGGGCATCGGGGTAATCCTTGGTGTCATCATGACTGCCTATGGGGACTGGGCTCCCCTCTTGGGCAGAGCCCATAACCACCTCAATCTGGTGGGGTTTGTTTCCTTCATGATATTTGGCGTTGGATACCACATTCTTCCCCGGTTCACCGGAAGGCCTCTTCATAGCGCCAAGCTGGCCGATCTCCATCTCTGGCTAGCCAACATCGGGCTTATCGGTACGTCCTTCTTTTGGATCTTGGATGCGGGCTTTGAACGATATGCCCTTGAATTCTTAGCGGTACTCTTCTCCATGATTCTGGGGATATCCATGTTGGTCTTTATTTACAACATGTGGAAGAGCCTCATCCCCTTACCCCAAGGAGAATGAATTGTATCCTATACTCTTTTCACGAAGGAGGTAGTCTAAAATGGCTGAGGCAAAGAAATATACGAAGGATGCCATCATCGGTGACATTATCAAGGATAATCCGAAAGCCACGAAGGTCATCGAAAAATACTTTGGCCAGGGATGTTTCACCTGCCCTGGGATGAATATGGAGTCCATCTCCTTCGGGGCCATGATGCATAATATCGATCCGGATACCATCGTCAAGGAACTCAACGAACTGGAGTGATTCCACGCCATGGCAAATAGGGGGATTCTGGAGGAGACCGTCCAATTGATCCGAAAGCGGATGGGCGGGCGATTGACCTCGGTTGTTCTAGAGGAGTGCCGTGTAGGGGTATTCTTCACGGGAGTGAGATTGGAAAGTGGCCATGCCGGGGTTGCCTTCACACCCGTTCGGGAGATTCCAGAGGCCGTTTGTTGCCCAAGGTCTGCGGCACGGATGCCCGACGCGGGGAACCTTACCCGGAAAGATGTTCATGAGCTTCTCGCTTACGCCATGAGCCCTAATCCGGTGAAGAGCGCCATCGGGGTGGCTCTGATTAATGCCCTGTCCCAATACCTGTTCGAAAATGGCCTCAAGAAGCATTACGAGATCCATTATGGTACGGATGGTCTTGACGCCATGGGAATAAGTCCACTCGATACGGTTTGTCTCGTAGGAGCTTTCACCCCGTATATTCGAAGGCTCAAAACATTGGGAAACCGGTTTTTGATCATCGAAAGGACACCAGAAGCCCTGAGGCCGGAGGAGATAGAGTATTACAGAGCATCCGGCGAAGTATCGCATGTTCTTTCGGAGTGTGACGTGGTTATCATCACCGGCTCAGCTATTGTGAACCACACCATTGATGGACTCTTGAGTCAGACGAGGCGGGATTCCCGGGTCGGTATCATCGGGCCTACCGCCAGCATGGTTCCCGATGTTTTCTTCAGAGATGGGGTGGACGTCATGGCAGGTATTCGGATAACCGATCCCAACGTGATGCTCAGGGTACTGGGAGAAGGGGGTTCGGGTTACCATCTCTCCAATGCGTGTGCCCAAAAAGTGGTCTTTGTCAAAAGTGATGGAGGAAGACAATGGAAGTGAAGAATATCGCCGAATTGATGGAGTTCTCCAAGGAAAATTTTATGCCCAAGCAGGTTCATGTGGGGGAAAAATCGGTGGTAATGCTCCTCTGCTTCGATGCCAAGCAGGAAATGCCCGTCCACCAACATCCGGGGGCATTAGAGATGGTTATTTATGGCCTCAAGGGGGAGGGGAAACTCCTCATGGGTGACGAGGAAAGGGAATTCAGCGAGGGGTCAATAGCCTTCTGCAAAGGGGAGATCCCCATCAGCCCTCGGAACCCGGGTGACGGTCAATTTGCAGTGCTGGTAACGATGGTTTTAAAGAGGGAGGAATCTTAATCGGGAGATCCTTTTGAAAGGAAGGGCTGAAATGGAAGGGCAAAAAACAAACAACACCTGCCTTAACTGCGGGGCGACGAGCGACCGAGCCGTCCTTCTCCAGTGCGAGGATAAAGGTAAACTTCAGTGGGTTTGTGTCAAATGCCTCCCCCGTCTTATCCATGGGAGCCATTAGGATCCGCCTGCGTAGGAGCCTCAGGAGAGGAGTAAACCCGGTCCTCTCATCGAGGGGAGAAGGGTCTTGCCGATGATTCCCTTGATAGCAAGGGAACTTTCACGAGGAGGAAAAAACCATGAGAGAAGAGGTAGAGAAAGCCATGGAGAGTATAAGGCCCGCACTTCAAGCAGATGGAGGCGATATCGAACTTGTCAACGTGGGGAAAGACGGGATAGTTCAGGTGAGGCTCACGGGGGCCTGCGGTGGATGTCCCATGTCGCAGATGACGTTAAAGATGGGCGTGGAGAAAATCCTCAAGAAAATGGTCCCTCAAGTGACGAGCGTGATAACGGTTTGATCACATTTCGCCTGAAAGGAGACGCGGTGTTTACTCCCCCGCCTTACCGGATCTCGGTGAGCTGCATGGCACCAGAGTTTGAATGATCAGTTACAATCCGAATAACCGCAAGGACATTTAACGCATCCTTCCTCATACCGAAGTGGTCCTCCGCAGTCGGGACAGGCTCCTCGAAGCTGGACATACTCAGAATAATTGGAGAATGGGATCGCTTGCTTTGGCTCACTGTTCGCAACGCTCTGTCCATGGAAAGTATAGGATTCGATGGCCTTGGCAATGGCATCCGAGCAGGAGAGAATTTTGCCCCCTTGATGCCATACGGGAAGATGGCAGCTGATACCTCTCAGTTGACGAATTACTGATGAGGGCTTAATCCCCGAGCGCAAGGCCAGGGACACCAGGCGGCCGATAGCCTCTGATTGGGACGCGCCGCACCCTCCGGCTTTTCCCATCTGGTTGAAGATCTCGAAAAGGCGTCCTTCTTCATCCTCATTCATGGTGACGTACAGATTCCCACATCCCGTTTTCATCTTTCGGGTCATTCCGAAAGTCACCTCACCCCTCGGGCGGGGTTCCCTTTCCTGAACCATAATTTTCCGCTTTCCTGGTTCCTGGTCCTTTTTCAGGACTTGAGAGCTTCGGCTCCTATCGCGGTAAATGGTTACCCCTTTGCATCCCAGTTGGAATGCCAATCGATAAACCTGTCGAACATCATCCGTGGTGGCTTCATAAGGAAGGTTTACGGTCTTGGAAACTGCATTGTCAGTATATCTCTGAAAAGCCGCCTGCATCCGGATATGATATTCGGGTGAGATTTGATGGGCGGTGGCAAAAAGGCTCCGGAATCTTTCGGGCACACCGTCTATGTTCCCCAAATCCCCGATTTTTGCAATCTCCAGGATGAGATCTTCTGAGTAAAATCCCTCCCTCTTGGCGATCTCCAAGAAGAGGGGGTTTACTTCCATGAGTTCCGTCCCATCGAGTACATTTCGAGAGAAAGCCAAGGCAAAGATAGGCTCAATGCCTGAGGAGACCCCCGCGATAATGGAGAGGCTCCCGGTGGGGGCGATGGTAGTAACGGTGGCATTCCTCATGGTATCCCATCGCCCTTCCAGTGTGCTCCCCTCAAAATTGGAAAAGGGCCCCCGTTGGAGGGCCAGCTCTCGAGATGCGTGGCGTGCCTTTCCCTGGATGAACTCCATGACCGTTTCTGCCATCTCGATGGCTTGGGGAGAATCATAAGGGATCCCTAATTTGATGAGCATATCGGCGAATCCCATCACACCCAGACCGATCTTTCGATTGCTCTTCGTCGTGGATTCGATCTGTGGAAGAGGGTAACAGTTCATGTCGATCACATTGTCAAGGAAATGGACACCATCTTGAACCGTTCTCTCCAATCTCTCCCAATCCATGGCCCCATCCCGAACCATGTTGGAGAGGTTTACTGAGCCGAGATTACAGGATTCAAAGGGCAGAAGGGGCTGTTCACCACAGGGATTGGTGCTTTCTATCTCGCCCACATGAGGAGTGGGATTATCGCGATTGATGCGATCGAGGAAGAGAACCCCCGGCTCACCGTTTTTCCAAGCACTCGCCACAATTCTGTCGAAAACCTCCTGAGCCCTGACACTTCGGACCTTTTGCCCCGTCCGCGGGTTGATCAAAAAATACGTTCTGTCATTTTCTACGGCTTTCATGAAATCCTCGGTGACCGCTACTGACAGGTTAAAATTGGTGAATTGATGATCCCCTTCCTTGCACCCTACGAAGTCCAGTATGTCTGGATGGTCCACCCTCAGGATGCCCATATTAGCCCCCCGCCGCATTCCCCCCTGTTTTACCGTCTCCGTGGCCGTATCGAAAACTGCCATAAAGGAGAGGGGTCCGCTGGAGATGCCCTCGGTCGACTTAACTCGATCGTTCTTGGGCCGAATCCTGGAGAAGGAAAAACCCGTCCCTCCCCCGCTTTTATGGATCAGAGCCGCCTGTTTGACTGCCTCGAATATCTCCTCCAGGGAATCTCCCACTGGCAAGACGAAACAGGCGGACAGTTGCTGGAGCTCTCTGCCAGCGTTCATCAGGGTGGGGGAGTTGGGGAGAAAATCCAGGGACGACAGAAGGGAATAAAATTTTTCCTCCGTTCGGTCCAACTCGGCCTGGGGATCGTATATGAGATCTCCATGGGCGATATTATTGGCTACCCGGCGGAACAGATCCTCCGGCGCCTCGGCTACATTTCCTCCCGTCTCCTTCTTGAGATATCGCTTTTGGAGTACCACCATCGCGTTCTCGGTAAAGGACGGTTGTAGGCCCATCTTCCCCTCCGTTCGTTTATCCCACAACATGTAGCCAGAATAATCCCTATGATTACAATATATAGTGGATTCAAGGGTACTCTGTCAAGGATATTTTTTTTGACTTCAGTGAAATTTGTTCCATTATCCCCATCTGTCTCGCTGTCATAGCAACGGTTGGATTTCGTTAACAATCAACTCCCGGGCTCGTTTACTCCCACTCGAGGTGAGCTTACCCATGCCTCCGCCTTAAGGAGGTTTGGTGGGGGAAAATAATACAATGGAATCCCCGAGAAAGCCATTCTCTCTGTTCAAATCTTTTTTCCTAGTTGTTCAGAGATCTCGTAGGGTCGAACCGCCCGAGCTGGTACCAGAAGAAGTCCAGATTTCTCTGGAGTCTTATTCCCATAAGCCTTGATAGCACTGGGAATCCTTGGGGGGGAGGACGGGTTGTGGGTGCAGGACGAGATTTGCATTGCAAAGGAATCGGATTTGATATGTAGTTCTCAAAGTTAACAGAATAGGTTCATGCCATGGTGGCAAAGGACAAGCATCGTTTTTTGGGTTTGGATAAAGGGGCAGAGTAAATATTTTTGCCACACGCAGTTTATGGGGAAACCCCATTGTCGATTAATGATTAGAGTTCAATTTTTTTGACCACAGGATCGGGAGACAACAATCCTGCCTTCTTGCAATATTGTTTTACCGCCCTGATAGAATATCGGATACGTGGAAAAGGCCAAAATACTCCCATGGGCGGATGGAAAGCCGGTGGTCCGTCGAAAAGAGTATGTCGCCCGTCTCTTGGGATGAAGACCATGCAGGATAAGTTTGTTTGTGAGAGATGTTTTTCTCTCTATTGGGCTTATAGGTGATCCTTTTGGGGATATTTTTGCTAGATGGGGATTATAAAAAATCCCATCAATTATGGATTTATCTCGCAGAACTCCCAGTCGCTATCGGTGCCTCCAGGTCATTTCCCCATTCAGCCCAGGATCCATCATAGACCCGGACCTTGGGATACCCTAAGAGTCTAAGAACGAAATAGGTGTGCGCTGCCCGCACACCGGTCTGGCAGTGCGTCACGGCTACCTTATCCTTTGATACTTTCAGGGATTCATACATTTCCGCCAACTTTCCCTCGGGGAGGAAGGTCTTTGAATCACCATCTGTTAAATTGTGAACCCAGTTGATATTGATAGCGCCCGGGATGTGACCGCCTCGTCTTGCCCGGACATCTTTACCAGTGTATTCTTTTGGAGATCGTGTATCAATCACTTGTACAGAGGGATTTCCCAGGTTCTCGAGGATCCACTCTTTAGTAGCGAGGAAGTCAGGCTGAACCCGAGCTATGAAATTCCCACGTGGTACCACAGGTGGTTCTATCTGGACTTCAGGTTCCTCCCGCACCCATTTGTTCCATCCTCCGTTCAGAAGATGGCCATCTCTGTGCCCTAAATACTCTAAAGCCCAGAAAAGACGAGATGCCCATAATCCTCCGGCACTGTCATAGATAACAACGAAACTGTCGCTGCTAATGCCAACCCCCTCTAGTGTTTCCACCCCTGTTTTTACAGGAGGCAACATGCCTGGGGTACCGCCAACTTCATCCCAAACCGTTTTTCGATCCAAAAACACAGCGCTAGGAATGTGACCGGCTTGATATTCCTGAGCCGTTCTTCCGTAATCTATGATACGGAGTTTGGAAGAGCTGCTGGTTTGCGCTAACCATTTCGTTTCTGCAAGAAGCAGAAGGTTGGACATCTCCATACTCTCCCCTGCTCCTGCTATAGCAGGAGCAGCAATGAGGACTAAATTAACAATAAATGAGATGAGGGGTCTTCGTATTTGACATCTTATATTAAATGATTTGGACTTCATTTCTAACCTCCTACAATGTCTCTTAAGATCGAACCGCGATTATCGACCCTCTTGACTACTGAGACAAACTTGCTAACGCAGAGACATGCTTTCAGTCACACCGAGCAAAAAGGTTTTGGATACGTGGCTTTGGGTCCCTTTGAAATACCAAGCTCCAAGGAGCTATGAAAAACACCTGGAGGCTTCATTTGGTAGCCTCTAGATCCCTTTTCCTCAATAACCCCCCCTCTCATAGGCTGGAGTTATATGGTTGGTTGATTTACCCATACCGACTTCTTGAGGCCGTCTTAATGAGGTTGTACGTTTATGTACCACCTTGTGGTAGAAATCGTCGAGTCGTGTGTTCCATTTTTTCGGCCCGGCCATATGAAAATCGCGGGTCCCGATTTTGGAAAGGTTCATTTTGTCCTGGATTTTCTCCTCATTCAAAGTGTTGAATACAAGAATCAAATAGGCTGGACTAAATCATGGATATCCCATATGCGAATCGCGAAAAGACGATACCGAGGGTTTTTCTTACTGGACACCTCTCCCCGATCTGTATAGAATCTGTTGTCAGAATGTAGTATTGCTTAGCATTTTTCGTTTTTGGCGCTATCTTAGGAAATAGGCTCCAGTAGAAACCCAACAAGGGCACGGCGAGCAGCATGACGAGGAAAGACCATCATTGCCAGGATCCGATAAGGATTCCCATCGAGGATTGGATAGACCTGCATACCTTCTCTCCCAAGGAGATCCCATTCCTCCTGGAGGAGTACTTGCGGGAGTGTATCAATGCAGGGATATACGAGGTGAGGATTATTCATGGCAAGGGAATGGGCTATCAACGCCAACGGGTGCATTCCTTTCTCGCGAAATCCCCCTTGGTTCAATCTTTTTCCTCAGCCCCTTCCACTTCAGGTGGGTGGGGCGCTACCATCGCCCTTTTGCGCAGGAGGTGAATGGGATTTCGATTGACATCCCAACGCAAAAGCGGTATATATTCAAAAGGTTCAATTGAATCATTTTGAGGGAAAACTGGTGTCCATCACAGAAATCATCAAAGGGTGGGATACCTCAAAGGAGATTGCACCATGCATTCTACATACGGAGAGGTTGGAGGGAAGGGAGGGAAGATATGTAGCCATCCCGGATTTCATCGATGAGAGGTTAAGGGAAGCCCTCAAAAAGAAGGGGATAGAGGAGCTCTTTTCGCACCAGGGGGTGAGCCTTGACGCAATTTGTGCTGGCAAGGATGTGGTAGTGGTCACACCTACGGCTTCGGGGAAGACCCTCTGTTATAACCTTCCCATTCTCAATGATAAGTTGGAAAATCCATCCGTTAGGGCCATCTATCTCTTTCCTACAAAGGCCCTTTCCCAAGACCAGATGGGTGAGCTTCAGGAGTTGATCGAGGCAACGGCAAGGCCTATCGGCACGTTCACCTATGATGGAGATACCCCTCAGGATGCTCGAAGGGCCATTCGAGCCAAAGGGGACATCGTTATCACCAATCCGGACATGCTTCATACCGGCATCCTCCCCCACCATACCAAATGGATCACACTCTTTCAAAACCTGAAATACGTCGTTATCGATGAACTTCACACCTATCGTGGTGTGTTCGGTTCCCACATGA
>CAYFXL010000051.1:0-19014 GCA_964346945.1 uncultured Syntrophobacterales bacterium | reverse complement strand
TCTTGACCCCATCAACTACCTCTTTTAGGCCTATATGCTTCGGGGTGGACTCCAGCAAGATATGAACGGATTCCATCACCAGCTTGTAGGCACCTATCAAAATGATACCCCCGATGACAAAGCTGAGAATGGAATCGACTACCTTCCAACCGGTGAGCAGAATGATTACTCCCCCCAATACAACACCCACAGAGGAGAGGAGGTCCCCCACCACGTGGAGAAAAGCCCCCTTGACGTTGAGATTCTCATGACTTCCCGCCCTCAACACGAGAGCACTGACGATATTGGCCCCCAGCCCAATGGCGGCAACACCCAACATAAGGAGTCCCCTTATCTCTTGGGGTTCTACGATTCGTTGATACGCCTCATAGAAGATGAACAGGGATAAGGCCAACAACACCGTTCCATTGACCAAGGCAGCCAGGATTTCCAGCCGGTAAAAACCGAACGTCTGCTTTTCCGTTGCGGGGCGGGTGGCAAAACGGAGGGCGAGCAAACTCAGGAGCAATGCCAGGATATCCATCAACATATGTCCGGCATCGCTCAAGAGGGCAAGGCTATTACTCAACAGCCCGCCGATCACCTCGGCCACCATGATGGCGCCAGTGATGAAGAGGGCGATGAAGAGACTGTGTTGATGCGAAGAGCTTGACCGAGCGTGTTCGATTTGGTGGATGTGATCTTCTTTCATATGGTGCCCTTGAAACTGCGTGAACAAACTGGGTTCATATGGTCCTTCGGTACCGGGATCGAATGACGAAATAGATCGACCATCATTTTTGCCAAAAAGTACAGAGCCCGCGGCCAGAAGGAACCCTCCCAGCCGCATGGCCTCGATTTCCTGAAATTCCGGCCTTGGAGGATTCCTTACTCCTCGATAGTTATGGCTTCAACCGGGCAATCTTCGGCTGCCTCTCGGCACGTCTCCTCCGCCTCTGGGGGAACGACGTCCACCTTTGCTACGGCGGTATCGTTCTGCATCTCGAATACCTCAGGGCATGTCTCGGTGCACAATTCACAGCCTGTGCACGTATCCTGATCAACCACTGCTTTCATGTTCATACCCCCTTTCCCTTGTTAGTGAACGTGGCCCACCGCTCCCAAATAGAGGACCGTCTCCTTTTTTCCATCCACTCCAATGAGCTGATTCACTTCATCGTCGTAAAAGGCACCAATGGTACAACACCCTAACCCAAGAGATGTGGCGGCAAGATACAGATTCTGGCCAACATGGCCAGCGTCCAGATAGAGGTACCGATATCCCCTTTCCCGATATTTCCATTTCGTCCTTTCCACCACCCCCGTCCAAACGAAAACAGCGGCCGCCTCTTTGGCCATGGATTGATCCAAGGCCGAAGCCGCAATGGTAACGTTGAAATCTCCAACTGCTAATTGTTCTAACTGATTCTCCTTCACACTGAAGTGATAACTACCCGGAGTTAGATCCACGACCCTGTTAATTATTATATATGTCTCAATGGGGTATAACGCCCCCGCTGAGGGGACAACCCGAAGCCGACAGCCATATGCGATTCCCGTTATTCCCTGGGTCGACCAAATCAATTGAGAAAGCTCCTCAAAGGAGATCGCCTTGGGCAAGAAATCCCTTAACGAACGTCTCCTCGCCATAACCTCCCACAGGCGTCCTCCACCATCTTTATTGGCACTACGCAGGGGAACTCTCCGGATATCCCCTGGGTACTCTTTGAATTCCCTCGGTTTTTTTCCCCAATCCAGAAAGCCCCCAGCCATCTTGTCGCGGTGGTATTTCGTTTCCCGCTGAAACCGATCGCCTATGCCAATGGGTTCGTCCATCATGGATATCACCTATAGAGGATAGAATTTTCTATTATATCTAAAAAATAACCAATATCAAACCCTAGCAAAAGCACAATTACAAGCTTGACAAAAATTTCACAATATGATTTTCTGAATAAAAATCGAATCCGGTAACAAAGGAGACCCTTCAATGGGTGGCGACTTTTTGAAAAGGGTAACGTTAAAACCCCTCAGCACTTCCCATGTGGAAGACATTGTCGAAATAGATCATCGCATATTGGGAAAAAAACGCCAGTCCTATTGGAAAAAAAAGGTGAGGGCGGTGGCGTCTAACAGCCCACCTACCGGCATAGTAGCCGAGCTGGAAAACAAGGTCATAGGATTCATTTTTGGAGAGGTCAGTGGCTGGGAATTTGGCCTCCCGGCATCAGTAGGCTGGATCGATACCTTAGGGGTCGACCCCAAATATCAAAAGAGGGGTGTCGCAAAGGCTTTGATGAAGGAACTCATTAAGAATTTTAAGCGGGCAGGAGTGAAAAACATATATACCTTGGTCAATTGGAGCGATTGGGACTTACTTCAATTCTTCCGCCGGATGGGTTTTACCCGCGGGGATATGATCAACCTCGAACTCAGGACTTAGTCCTTCGATTCATAACTTCGTCGTCGAACTTATTCACTCAGCACTTAGTAATCACGCAGATATTATTCGGCTGGGGCCAACCCAGCCGCGATTTTCATCCTCGTCATCTCACCCCTTGAAATCTCCTCTACTTTCCCTCGAATCGCCGTGGCCCTTCATACCGTAAGGATCTGCCCGGTCTCCTCAGAGGAAAACAGGAATTGTTAAATCGAAAGAAAGTGGAACCCTTCAGCAGGTTTCCATATCGCGCAATCCATCGAGTTGAGGGTTGTCTAGTCCTTTTTCTTGGATGAGTACCTTGAATACATCCCCCATCCCTCCATCGGGAAGAATCAAGGTTTTTATGGCCAATCGATTTTTGATCCACTCAAGGGAGGTTCTGTTTTCTCCCATGAACCTTTGGCCCTCTTTCAACAAACCCAGGCCGATAAGGAATCGATATTGGGTGGTAAAACCAACATTTCGCAGGCCCATCGCCTCCCCTCTGTTCATCAGACTGGTGAAATCGACGTGGGAGGTTATATCCTGGAGTCCAATCCTCTCGTAAGGGTTGTCACTCCAGGTATGCCTATAGTAGCAAAGAAGGGTCCCATTCCTGCGAAGAGTGGAGTAGAGTATCTCGGCCTCATGTCCGTAGTCAATGGTTATGACGAACCCCTCGGTTAGGATGCGACCAACCATCTCCATCCAGTTAAGGGCCATCAGGTTGACCTCAGCTCGCTGTCCCTCATCCAAGACAACTCCCAACTCTTCGAAATAGTCTTCGAGTTCGACGGAGGAGACCTCCCCGATTTCCTCCCGAAACTGACCACCCCTATGCGTTACAAATATTTCCCGGAGATGGCCATCCTGGAGGGTAACCAGGTGCACTGGGAATGAATCGATCAGCTCGTTGGAGAGGATACATCCCTGGACCCGGAAATTCTCGGAATCCACCTCCCGGGGTATGACCCACTGCACCTTTTCCCCAAACCCGTTTTTCGAGAGGAGATTTTCGCCCTCTCTCCGGAAGAATGGGCTTGTCTCCACCATCTGATAGGATAGGTTCTCAAAGAACCCAGGGGCTTCTGTGCGAAGATACGAGAGGATGTCATAACAGAGGAGACCCTTTCCCGAACCAAATTCCACGATTCGGAAGCCCGCCTTTTCCCCCATGAGCACCCACATCTGATATATCTGCTTGGCGATCAACTGTCCAAATATGGGATGAACCCAAGGACTGGTATAATAATCCCCACCCTTCCCGATCTCCCTCTTCGAGCAATAGTACCCATATACGGGATGATAGAGACAGAGATGCATAAATTCCCGAAAGGGTATCCTCCCCTTCTCCCGAATGCGGGAGATGATTGCCTTCTTCAATTTCCGATTCTCGGGTTCGCCGCGGGGCTCCATTATTCGGCCTCAGTTTACCTCCGCCAGAGATTCATAACCTCAATCCCTTGGGGATGACAACAATATCGGAATCGGTTACCGTAAACCTCCTCCTGTCTTCACCTAAATTGAACCCTATCTCCATCCCTTCGGGAACCTCAATCCCCTTATCGATAATGGTTCTCCGGATTCTCGCACGCCGCCCAATGGAAACTCCCTCCATTACGATGGAGTCGGTCACCTCGGCGTAACTATGGATATGAACGTTGGGAGAAAGAATGGAATTCTCTGCCCTTCCCCCGCTGACGATACAGCCTCCTGAGATAATCGAATTTGTAACAGTCCCTGTCCGGCCTATCTCTGAGTGGACGGTCTTGGCGGGAGGGAAGGGGGTGTAACATGTGTGAATGGGCCACTCGGAGTCATAGAGGTTGAATTGGGGGGTGACGGAAACCAGGTCCATATTGGCCTCCCAATAGGCATCTACCGTTCCCACATCCCGCCAATATTTCGGTTCCATCCGTTCCTCATCCCAAAAGTTGAACGCATACACCGTATCTCTTGAAACCATGGAGGGAATTACATCACGCCCGAAATCGTGGCTACTCCCTCTCCGTTTGGCATCCTGAATCAGCCGTCGAACCAGTATCTCCGTGTTGAAGACATAAATTCCCATGGAGGCCAATATGGCATCGGGATTTCCGGGAAGGGTCCTGGGATGTTCCGGTTTCTCCTGAAACCCAATGACCCGGTAGTCTCGATCCACCTCAATGACCCCGAATTCCCTCGATGTACTGCATGGCATCTGCATGGTTCCCACGGTGAGATCAGCTTCCTTTGCCAGGTGATATTGAATCATCTCATTGTAGTTCATTTTGTAGATATGATCCCCGGAAAGGATCAAGGCTAAATCCGGCCCCTCTTGCTGAAGGGTGTAAAAGTTCTGGAAAATGGCATCGGCCGTTCCCAGATACCAATGTTCGTCCAACCTCTGCTGGGCGGGGATGAGGCTGATGAATTCCCCCAATTGACTGCTGAAGAAGTTCCACCCCAACTGGATATGGCGATTCAAGGAGATAGACTTATACTGGGTCAGGACATAGATCTTCCTGATGTTGGAATTGACGCAGTTACTGAGGGTGAAGTCGATGATTCTGTAGATGCCCCCAAAGGGAACAGCAGGTTTCGTCCTATCCTTCGTCAAGGGATAGAGCCTCTCCCCCTTTCCCCCTGCCAGGATCATGGCCAATACGTTTTTCATTATGGCCCTCACCGGAACAGAATTTTCGTCGATCAGGAACTTTATCTCATACCCCGATCTCTTCAGCCACGCCGCCTCTGCTCGATGACCGCCTTACAATCCCCACAGATGAATCGGGGAAGGGTCCCCGGGTATTCAATCTTCTCCTCTCCCAGGCCCCAATCCACGATATCACTGACTAACAGCTCTTCCCTGAAGAGATGATCCATACAAAGCCCCATTCCGCATATGATGCAAATGACGACAGCGTCCGTATCGACGCCTTTCTTGGCGCACTGATAGCACTTCATCTTCTATCCCTCCCCTGGTCGCACATCTACCGAAAAATCTATCAAAGGCTTTTCCAAAAAACAACTCCAAACGAAAGGGCTGCTCCAACTCAACTTTTTTCTCCCTCCCTGAAATAAGCGCGGGAAATAGAGAGAGATTCCTCCCTCTAGGAATATGCCCTGAAACGAGGGTTTCCTCTGGTAGAAATGGAATATAAATTGGGACACCTCTTTCATCAACCATGGTGGAAATTTCAGTAGAGAAGGGTGGGAGTAATCACTGCGAAGCCCTCACCAGGGCCATTGGCTCGTTGGGGGAAGCTGACCTCACTTCCCAGGACCGGGTCTTGAATAACGCAAATATCGTGGAACCCGTTTTCCATACAACGGGAAGTGTCACTAATCCCAATCTGGTGGATGCGATTATCAGATGGTTTGAGAGCTTGGGCGTAAGGGAGATTGTCCTCGGGGAAGATCCAAGTTACTACATATCGGAAGATCGATTGCTCCGCTCTCTTTCCCAGACCGGCTATAAGGAGTTGATTGGCGATTGTGTGAAAGGAACTTCACCGAAAGCGATTCTCATCGAAGGGTGTCCCCCGGATAAAGGGGAGATTACCAGGAAGGTGAAAAAGTATTTCCTTTGAGGCCACTCGCAGACAACTCCAACCTCGCTCTCGGGATTCGAAGTGCCCGGGACCAGGTGGACCTCCATGATTTGCTAAACGCCATTCTCTCCCATCTCCCCTGGTCCTCGCGGTTACATATTATGAATGATCGCCTCAGCGAACTGCGAGCACTTCACCTCCGTTGCTCCCTCCATCTGTCGAGCAAGATCATAGGTGACTGTCTTTTGAGCAATGGTGCGAATTAAACCTTCCCTTACACGCTCTGCTGCCTCTCTCCAGCCCAGGTACTCTAACATCATGGCCCCGGAAAGAATAAGGGAACTGGGGTTAACCTTGTCCTGCCCTGCGTATTTAGGGGCAGTGCCGTGGGTAGCCTCAAAGACCGCTGCCTTATCCCCTATATTGCCACCGGGTGCCATACCTAATCCCCCCACCTGGGCAGCTAGGGCGTCTGAAATATAGTCGCCGTTGAGGTTGGTCGTAGCGATGACGTGATATTCCTCGGGCCTCATGAGCACCTGCTGGAACATATTGTCCGCAATACGGTCCTTAATTATCACCTTCCCCTCGGGCAAACGGCCTGCCGGCAAATCTGCCTCGGCCACGGTTTGTTCAGCGAACTCCTCACGGGCCAGCGTGTAACCCCACTCCCTGAACCCCCCCTCTGTAAATTTCATGATGTTGCCCTTGTGCATGAGGGTTACCGATGGGAATCCGTTGTCGATAGCATACTGGATGGCCATACGGATGAGCCGACGAGATCCTTTGGGGCTCACCGGTTTGATTCCTATGGCCGATTCCTCTGGGGTGTCTTTGCCGAGATTCTCACGAAGGAATGTTCGAAGTTTCTCTGCCTCTGGAGTCCTCGAGGCGAATTCTATGCCCGCATACACATCCTCGTTGTTCTCCCGAAATACCACCATGTTCACCCGCTGTGGATTCTTCATGGGGCTAGGAACTCCCGGGATGTACCGAACCGGGCGGATGCACGCGTATAGGTCGAGCTCCTGGCGCAGCGTGACATTGAGTGATCGGAACCCTTCCCCCACTGGTGTGGTGAGAGGTCCCTTGATGGCTATCCGATGAGTCTCTATGTGCTCCAGAGTCTCCTCCGGAAGCCACTTGCCGGTTTGTGCATACGCCTTTTCCCCAGCGAGGAGTGATAACCAATGGATCTTCCGGGTTCCTCCGTAAGCCCGGGACACGGCCTCATCCAGGATCGGCTGGGTGGCCCGCCAAATATCCGGGCCGGTTCCATCCCCCTCAATGAACGCTACGGTTGGGGTATGGTGTGCACTCTCCATTACTTTCCTCCTGCTTTATGAAAATACTTTTCCGGAACGTAAACATAGCCATCCATCAAGCGCCGTGCCGTGCGACCCAACACTGCTTCCTTGTATTCATACCTGTTCCCCTCTTTGTCTACCTCAGCCCCAACTGGGATAATCCCCCCAGGATGTCCCAGGCGAATCCCCTTCGTTTCAAGAGCGCCCCTGCCCAGCATCTCATGGAGGACCGTCCCCTCGATCTTAGCAGCTCCCGCAGTACAGATAGCCCCGGTAGCTGCATATGCCTTATGCAATGTACCCATCGACATTATCCGACCAACGATATCTATCTCGCCTTTTGAGATATTCCTCCCAGTAACTGCTTGATAATCTTGAGGCTCACTCACAAAGGCCACCTTGGGCACATCCTGACTTACTTCACTGGCCTCTTCGGGGGAAGAGGCCAGACCGAGCATTACAGCCCCCCTGCTGCGAATGGCCTCGAGTTTCTGCCTGATTTCAGCACTTCCGTCAATCTCCGAGATTTCAGTCCCCTTGAGACCAATGTCCCTCGCCCGGACAAATACAACGGGATTAGCAGCATCAACGATGGAAGTGGTAATTTCGCCGATGCCGGGCACCTCTATAGTATCTGTCACATTGCCAGTTGGCAATAATCTACCGGTAACTGAACCGCCAGGGTTAACGAAATGGAGTGTAACTTTTCCGCCGGTACCTGGAACGCCATCAATGGCATAATCGCCCTCTTCATTGTACAGGCCATCCCTCACCGGAACTTCCGCGATGATCAGTTTTTTCGTATTCGTCTGGTACATACGCACCGTCGTAATGGGCTCCTCTACGTTGATCAAACCCTCATCAATAGCAAAGGGGCCTACCGCAGAGGATATGTTGCCACAATTCCCCTGATAACCGATTTTCGGTTTATCAACAGAAACTTGACCGAAGTGATAATTTACGTCGTAATTCGGATCTCTTGAGGAACTGATTATGGCTACCTTACTCGTAGTAGAAACTGCCCCTCCCATCCCGTCAATCTGACGGCGGTTTGGATCAGGGCTCCCATACGCCGCCATAATAACACGGTCTCTCATCTCCGGATCCTTCGGCAGATGATTTTCATGAAAAAAAACAGCCTTGCTCGTACCACCTCTCATGTACACGGCTGGTATTCTCACTTGCATCGCCTTACCTCCTTTATCGCTATGTCCATAGCATTTAGCTTCTTAAGGCAATCCCTTCAAATGAATCTTTATGGAGAGGTTTATGAGCGGCTCTTTCTTCCTCTATTCAACGATCATAACGCTCATGCCCTGAATCTCATAGACGATATGCCGTCCAACATTCACCGTTTTCGCTGTGCGGGCCATTTAATCTGGCCAAAAATCTCGTTCACTTCATACCCTTGATCAGGTCAATTGATCCTGTGGGAAATCTCTGTTTTCGGGTTCCCAGCCGGAGCTATCTTGAGGCTCTTGGTCCCTCCGCAAATAAATGTCCTTGAGTTGCTCTTTATCAAGTTTCACCAAACTATCGAGAATCGGTTCGAATTTTCCCTGTCTGATTTCCTGAATCCTTCCCTGAAGATTTTTGGAAGGAGGCAAGACGTACCGCCCGTAAATTCTCCGGGCCAGTATACCGATCTGATGTTGAGAGAGTTCAGCAGGACATTTAGAGGCACAGGTCCCACACATGATGCACTCGAAGGATAGTTCAGCTACTGCCTTGATATCTCCCCTCATGGCCGCAGCGATGTAGTCCATCACTTTGATCTCTTGCGGACAGACACGGGTACAGGTATTGCACTGGAGGCATCTCAATAATTCGGGATAAACCCTGACTAAGACCGAACCATCCCTATGTAAAGAGCTGAGGTCATAGATCTCCTTGTGGGATGGAACGAATTGGATTTGGGTGAG
The DNA here is from genome assembly GCA_964346945.1 of uncultured Syntrophobacterales bacterium. Classification (GTDB taxonomy): domain Bacteria; phylum Desulfobacterota; class BSN033; order WVXP01. The sequence continues at coordinate 9,851 of CAYFXL010000051.1, read as the reverse complement.
CTGCATTTCTGGTTCGATCACCTTCTGACACGCTAATACGATTTTCAATTTATAATCGCGGGGAGTACGATATTCGGTTACACAGGCACCGCAGATTCCACCTCTACACCCGCAGTTTCTCACAAACTGGTAGCCCACATACTCCATCGCCTTCTGGATCGTGAGGTTCTCCGGGACTTCATACCGTTTCCCAAAGATGTAAATGGGTACAAACCCGTTTCTCTGAGCTTGTCCTTTTCTTGAAGTCTTCATTGCCGTGCCCATGATTTATTAACGTCACTAACCTATTGGTGCACCCGAGTGAGGGCCCTTTCAAATCGGTAATCCGGAAAAATCAAGGGGGATTTCACGGCCTTCTGAATACCGAGCTTTTTCAATGCGTCTTGGTACTTCCTCACATGGTTAAGGGTGAGTTTCTCTGTTTTGACTTCCTTGGATCTGAGCGCGGCTGTAATCCCAGTCCTTCTCCCGAAGACAAAGATATCTAAAAGAGAATTTCCCCCCAATCGGTTTCGGCCGTGTACGCCTCCTGAGGCCTCTCCAGCCACAAACAAATTTCTCACACTAGTTTCACCGTTACCATCGATTTGAATACCTCCATTTTGATAGTGCTGGGAGGGGTATACGAGGACGGGAAATTGCGTGATGTCAATCCCGAAAGTCCTGAATCGGTGAAAGAGGTGAGGGAAAATTCGATGAATTGTCCCGCTGCCTTTGATCATATCCACCAAAGGCGTATCTAACCACACCCCCACCATCCCCGTTGGAGTCTCTATTCCCTTTTGCCTTTCTACCACTTCCCTGATCACTGCTGAAGACGTGATATCCCTCGTCTCGAGTTCATTGATGAATCGTTCTCCATCCACATTTACAAGCTGGGCGCTCCACCCGCGAAAGGCTTCTGAAACCAACAAACCCAGGATCTGCTCGGGATAAGCAGTACCAGTGGGATGAAATTGTGTGGCATCGAGAAAGACCACCTTCGCGCCGGCACGGTTAGCGATCACGAGACCATCTGCTGTTGCTCCATAGTGGTTCGTCGTTGGGAAATTCTGGATATGTATTCGACCAAGTCCTCCTGTGGCCAAAATTACCGTCTTAGCCATGACGAGAAATTGTTCCCGGGTGTCTAAATTGAGAAAGATAGCCCCAGCGCAACTCCCAGACTCATCTAAGACTAATTCGATCGCAGCAGTGAATTCCATGATATCAATTTCCTTGGCATAGAGCTCATCGCGCAGCACCCGCATCATCTCCAGACCGCTATAATCCGCTGCAGAATGGACTCGTCTCCGACACTGCCCTCCGGCAAAAGAGGTGAGATATTCGCCATCAGGTCTCCGGTCAAACATGACCCCTAACCGAGTTAACCAATCAAGGATCATAGGTGCATCGTGAGCAAGGGCTCGAACCAATTCAGGGTGGTTATGGAATCCACCTCCTCCCATTGTATCCAAGTAATGGAGGGCGGGTGAATCATACTCAGACGTAGCTGCTTGAATCCCCCCCTCAGCCATGATCGTGTTTGAGTCGCCAATTCTCATTTTGGTAGCGAGGATTACTTTGACTCCATTTTCCTTTGCAAAGATTGACGCCGTTGCACCCCCCCCACCTCCGCCAACCACCAAGACATCGGTCTCATATTTTGGATTGGAAAGATCGAAATGATCTGGGTCGACCATGCTTTCCCCTTCAAAGAGATCGGCCAATTCATTGGGTATTCTCTCTCCTTTATTAACGCCTACCTGACTCTCCCTCCTTACTCCGTCCCGATAGTCTGGGTGATATTGTTTGAGAAAGGCTTCCCTTTCTGATAAGCTCAGGAGGGGAATCTTCTGGTCGATCCTCGTCTCTCGAGTTGCTTCGAGTCGTTTGATCGACTCCATCATGCTTTCAGGATATGGCATATTTTTTCTCTCGCTTCCGATTCTTAGGCTTTCGAAGGTTAATGGAGAGCTAACCTTTCCGGTCAAATATATATACACCCTCTGTTGTCTCTAGGGAATGTTCAGGAACGTAACGCACATCATGCACATTCCTTTGATGAAAGGGAAAAAGCAGACGCTGCCGTCTCATTAAGACCAATTATGGCAAAACTCCCTGATACTCCCCTATAGCTAACCGTCCACCATAGGTACAGGGAACTGTTTCGGTTTTTCCCGGCATCCCCGACAATGGCTGTATTTGGGATCAAGCTCTTCAAGACCATTGAGGGGAAAACTACTCTTCATAAAGCTATTATAGGAAGGAGAGCATGTCAAGGTAAGGGGAGGAGGGGATAGGAGATACAGGGAGCCATAGTTGATGGAACTCATGGGGACCTTAAAACACACTATGTCGCCACCTTTTTTCCCTTTACAAACAGCTCCATATTTCCTATGTTCACTTCACCAGAAAAACCGATCCCGATGATTTCCCCGGAGGTGGGTGGAGCGCGGGGCCAGACTGTCGGCGGAGCGGCCGAGTCCTAGCCCTTCCGAGGGCGAAGTTTGGAGGAGATACGAATATGATACGGGATTTCATTTACATTTCCCCGGATGTCCTCGGGACTTTCACCAGCGAGATCTTTAATCGCCTTGGACTTTCATCAAAAGACTCCTCCCTCGTTTCGGACTGCCTTGTGAACGCGAATCTTCGGGGAGTAGACAGTCATGGGGTCTCCCGAGTACCGATCTATGCCAAAAGACTTCGCCTCAAACTGGTGAACCCCAGGCCGAACGTTCAAGCGACTAGGGTGGCGCCTGCTGCCTCGCTCGTGGATGGGGACGACGGTATGGGCATGATCGTTGGAACGCGCGCCATGGCTGAAGCGATTGCCATCGCGAGAGAGTCAGGCATGGGACTTGTCGGCGTGCGGCGAAGCACGCACTACGGCATGGCAGCGTACTACGTGCTCCAGGCGATCTCGGAAGACTGTATCGGATTTGCCTTCACCAATGCATCCCCGGGTATGGCCCCCTGGGGTGGCAGCAGGCCTGTCCTCGGGGTTAACCCCATTGCCGTGGGCGTTCCGACGGGGCGGCGGCCCCCCTTCGTTCTCGACATGGCTATGAGCGTTATCGCCCGCGGCAAGATAAGGCTCGCGGGCCTTCGAGGGGAACCGATCCCAGAGGGTATCGGCCTTGACGCCCAGGGGCGGCCCAGCACTGACGGGTTGAAGATTTTGGCCGGCGGGACAGTCCTTCCCTTCGGCGGGTACAAGGGCTCGGGACTCGCCCTCTGGATGGAGATCATGGGCGGTATTTTCACGGGGGCGGCATTCGCCGGTGAGATGGGGTCTCTATACGAGGAATTCTCGGGACCACAGCGCATCGGGCATGTCTTCATGGCCATCCGACCAGACCTCTTCATGTCCATCGAGCAGTTCAAGGAGCGTATGGATACGATGATAGAGCGCTACACGAGCTCTCCAAAGGCCGAGGGGTTCGATGAAATCCTCATGCCAGGAGAGCTCGAGCAACGCGAGGAAGCCAAAAGACGCTTGACAGGCATTCCCGTACCCCCGGAGATAGCCGAGGAGCTCCGCCGGGAAGCGGAGGGACTCGGAGTCCTCTTTCCTGAAAGTGAGTCTAAAACATAGTCGCCGAGGCGATCAAACGGGGACTCGTGGACTATCCAGATTCTTGATTATGCTGGGGAAGAAATATTTCTTGACAAAGCTTTCTTCGTAGGCTACTATGTGGTACCTTCCGACCTCTGAACGATGGGGAGATGGTATCCTCATTCTTTTGGTTCGGGCGGTTGGTTTCCAATCTCCGATTTACATCCCCAAAAGGGACCGCAAATACGATTTGAATTCAATACCTTAAGAAGGAGGTCACTATGAAGAAAAAAGGAAGAGACTATCTTTTCGGCATGGATCGGCGTGAATTCATTAAGACCACGGGTATCGTCGGCGGGGCGGCCATGTTAGGGATCAACCCACTTGAGGCGCTGATCGCCGAGGCTGCTGTTGAGTCCATGGACGACGCCACGTTGGCCGAGCAGGAAAAGCTCTACGCCGCTGCAAAGAAGGAAGGAGAGGTCACGCTCTATCAGTCATCTTCAACCGAGGCCGGAACATCGCTGCAAAAGGCATTCATGAAGAAGTATCCCGGCGTCAAGTGCAACGTCTTCCGGGCGGGCAGCGTCAAGTGCCACACCAGATTGGATACCGAGTACCGTGCGAAGAAGCAGGTCTGCGATGTATTCCACACCTCTCTGTACGGGAGATTCCTTTCCATGAGGGATGAGGGCAGGTTTATGACCTACACCTCCCCCGAAGTTAAGCATTACCGGGAGGACTGGACGGACCCGGAGCACTTCGCACCCGTACGATTCACGACCATGGCCATGGCGTGGAACACCGATATTGTCAAGGATGAGGAGGCTCCCAAGACATGGGTTCAAGCTGCGGAAATCGCCAAGCAGAAGAAGTGGTTCGGCAAGATTGCCTGCGGCGATCCAAATGGTAGCGCCAACGCGCTGACCTGGCTCTATTCCCTCACACAAAAGTGGGGCGATACCGCGTGGGAGTGGTATCGGTTATGGGGTGAGGCAGATGCCGGGACCTTTACGAGCCACGGCGCCATGGACAAGGAGATGATGGCCGGGAAATACCCCCTGTCCGTGGAGCAACTCGATTACCGCCTCAATAAGGCGATGTCTAAAAAATTACCCGTCAATGCTCACTTTCCCAAAGAGGGTGTCGCAGTGGGTCCGGGACCGGCGGCGATTATTAAGGAAGCCCCCCATCCCAACGCGGCCAAGCTCCTCTATAACTACTTCCTCGCGTCCGAGGGATGCCAGGCATTTCAGAAGGGGGGATACAGCAACACCGGCCGCAAGACCGGCGTTGTGAAGTGGAAGTACCTCCCCGGATACGATGACTTGAACATCATCAAGATCGACTATGCCCAGATGGACAAGGACAGGACGGCCCTGCTGGAGAAGTTCGAAAACGTCTTCGGTGAGGCCAAGAAGAGGGCGAGGGCCAAGGGTTAACTTCTTCCATTCAAGACATGCCTTCCGGCCGGGGTGGTTCTTGCCAGCCCGGCCGGTATCCCCTCGTGCGGGTTTAAGGACCTATCTGGTGGACTTTACCATCCACGATTAGGCGAGAACAATATGCCATGAAACGCCTGCTCCCAGTTCTTCGCGTTCTCTCCCGGAGAGACTCTATACTCGTGATGGTCATTGCCATCCTCATCGGCCTAACCGTCATCTACCCCCTCTCCATCATGGTCTACGGGACGTTCAAATCCACACCTCCGGGTGAACCGTCGCCCCTGTCATTTAACAATTATGTGAAGATGGTCCAGAGCTCCTGGTTCTGGGTGGCCTTCGGCCACACCATATGGGTATCACTGGGGGGCACGGTACTGGCTCTCTTCCTTGGGGTGAGCATGGGCTGGATCGTCACCCGGACCGACACCCCGTGGATCGGGAAGCTGGAAATACCGCTGATCGTGCCTTTTTTCCTCTCCCCCTTCATTGGTGCACTGGCGTGGACGGGACTGGCCTCCGGTGATTACGGCCTCCTCAACGGATGGATAGAATCGATCATCGGCGTTCGGCCCTTCGAGGTGTTCGGCCCCTGGGGTATGTGCTGGGTGATGGGGCTCTACTATTCCCCCTACGCATTTCTCATCGTTTCGGGGACGCTCCGCAACATGGACCCCACCCTCGAGGAGGCAGCCCTGAGTTCGGGTGCCGGCAAGGTCCAGACTATGTGTCGCATCACCCTTCCCCTGATGGCGCCGGGGATCATGGCGTCGGCCTTGTTGATTTTCGTTGCAGCCGCCGAACAGTTCGGTGTGCCCAGCGTCCTTGGACTGAACCAGCGTTGGTTCGTCCTCACTACCCGCATATTCTACCTACTCCAAGAATATCCCCAGGACTACTCGATGGCGGCCACCGTTGCCATGGTCATGCTGACCATGACCGGCGGCCTCGTTATTCTGCGAACCCGATATCTGAAACGCAGGGAGTTCGTCACGGTGGCCGGCAAGAGCTTCAGGCCTCACGTCATTCCCCTGGGACGGTGGCGCTATTTGACGCTGGGCTATCTGCTGAGCTACATCATCTTCGCCGTGGTTCTGCCCTTTGGGACCTTTGTAGCCATCTCCTTTTTTTCATATTGGAGCATTCACCCCAAGCTGAAGTATTTAACCCTGGACAACTGGCGGTACATCCTCTTCGAGTATCCCATCACGTGGGTTGCCATCAAGAACTCTCTCTTTCTGTCCATCGGGGGAGCGGCCTTGGCAGTACTGATCACCGCTGTCATCGCATGGGTGGTGGTGAGAACGAAGGCTTTTGGAAAGGACATCCTGGACACCGTCGCCACCCTCCCCGTGGCCATCCCTGGGCTGATTCTGGGTGTCGCCTACCTGTGGGCGTGGATTCATTACCCCATCTACGGCACGATCTGGATTCTCATGGTTGCGTATATCTCCCGCTACCTTCCCTATAGCCTTCGGTCCATAGAGAGCACCCTGAGGCAGATCGACAAGGAATTGGAGGAGTCGGCCAACATATCCGGGGCATCGTGGGTGAGAACATTCCGCTCCATCTCCCTCCCGTTGCTCAAGCCAGGGCTGGTGGCGGCTTATATCTTACTCTATGTATCGTTCATCCGTGAGCTGAGCTGCTCCATCCTCTTGTATTCCAGCGGGACCGAGGTGCTCAGCGTGACCATGTTCGATCTGTGGCACGATGGGATGTTTCCCAACCTCGCGGCCATCGGGGCGATCCACCTCGGTATCACTGCGGGGACATTAGTTCTGTTTTCGGTGGTCTTCAAGATTCGCATTACCGAGGTAGTGCGATAACTACACGATACTGAGGCACAAACGTTCAAGCTCCGGCCGGCGGAACCGGCCTTTCATTGAGGACTTTTAGGTAAAGAGGAGGTTTGGAGCTCATGCCACAAGTCAAGATCGAGAAACTCATCAAGCGGTTCGGGGAGGTGACCGCGGTCGCCGGGATCGACGCCACCATTGCGGAAGGAAAGATCGTCACGTTCCTTGGGCCGTCGGGCTGTGGAAAAACCACCACCTTGCGCTGCGTGGCCGGCTTCGAGAACGCCGACGAGGGCACGATCTGGATCGGAGACCAGATCATCTTCGACTCCAAGGAGAAGATCAATCTCTCCCCGCAGAAACGCGACATGGGAATGGTCTTTCAGTCTTACGCCGTATGGCCGCACATGACGGTCTACGAGAATATCGCCTTTCCGCTGAGGATCCGCAGGATGTCGCGCGGCGAGGTCGATGAGCGGGTAGAGCGGGCGATGAGCATGGTGGGCATCCAGGAGTTGAAGGATCGGTTACCCAGCGCCGTCAGCGGCGGCCAGCAACAGCGTGTGGCCTTCGCGCGGGCAATCGTGTACGACCCCGCGGTATTGCTGCTGGATGAGCCCCTCAGCAACTTGGACGCCAAGTTGAGGGAGCGGATGCGCTTCGAAATCCTCGACCTTCAGAGAAAACTGGGCATAACCACCATCTATGTAACCCACGATCAGGAGGAGGCCATGGTCCTCAGCGATGAGGTGTTGGTCATGGATCAAGGGCAGGCTGTCCAGCGTGGGGGTCCGGAGGAGATATACTTCAATCCGTACAACGAGTTCGTTGCCGATTTCATCGGCAAGATCAACTTCTTGGCCGGGACGGTCCGCACCCAGGATAAGGGGATTTCCGTGGTGGATATCCAGGAGGAGGGTTTTCCGGGCCCGATCCACACGACGCGCACGGATTTCCGGAAGGGTCAGCGGGTGCTGGCCTCCGTGCGGCCTGAGAACATCCAGATTCATACGGGCAAGCCGGACCAGCAGGTCAACACATGGCCCGCTCGGCTGGAGCGAAAGAACTTCCTCGGGGGGCTCTTCGACATGGTGGTGCGCGTTGAGGAAAAGGAGCTGCGGTGTCGCACACCCTTCGTCGTGGATGCCGAGTGCGGCGCCAACGTCTATATCCACATCCAGCCAAAGGATGTACTGCTTATCGGCATGAATTAGAACTACCATTGGAATACAGTCCTTGTCCTTCCTCGACCTAGGTGGTTCCTTAGAACGCACTTGAAAAAATCCTGGCAAGAGCTTCGGGTAAAAATAGGGTACCAGCAGGGGAAATCGTTGATGCGGCGGTTGACCGCATTATGATCATCGAAGGCCAGGTATCCCGAATGGTGGATACCCTTCGAGAGGGAGTTCTGTTATGCCTACAAGGAGTGCACGTTTAAGAGAATTGCTGTCGAGGGAAGAAATCCTCATGGCCCCCGGGGCCCACGACGCGCTGACCGCTCGAATAGCCGAGATGTGCAATTTCGAAGCGGTCTACATGACGGGAGCCGGAACCGTCAATACCCAACTGGGAATGCCGGACCACAGCATCATCACCCTCACCGAGATGGTCCAGAACGCCGCCCGGATTGCCAGGGCAACTACTCTGCCCATCGTCTCAGATGCCGATACTGGCTACGGCGGTGTTCTCAACGTCATGCGAACCGTTGATGAATTTCACCGGGCCGGAATCTCGGGTATCCACATCGAGGACCAGGTAATGCCCAAACGGTGCGGGCACGTGGAGGGCAAAGAGGTCATCCCCATGGAGGAGATGATGGGAAAGATCCGGGCTGCCTGCCAAGCGAGAACGGACCCCGATTTCCTCATCATTGCCCGCGTGGACGCCAGGGCGCCATTAGGGTTCGACGAAGCCGTTCGCCGGGGAAAAGCCTACCTGGATGCCGGGGCTGACATGATCTTCCCTGAAGCTCTCGAATCGGAGGAGGAGTTTCGCGCTTACGCCCGCCAAGTGCGCGGACCTCTGCTGGCCAACATGACCGAGTTCGGAAGAACGCCATACCTCACCGCGGCCAAGTTCCAGGAAATGGGCTACCGCATGGTTATCTACCCTGCTTCGGCCATGCGAGTTACCATTAAAGCCATCCATGAGCTGTTCACCGAGATTCGGAGCACGGGGACGCAGAGGCAATTCTTGGAGCGTATGTTCACCCGGGATCAGTTGTACGAACTGATAGGTTACAGGGAAATGCTCGATCTGGAGAAGCAGTTCGCCGGCGAAGCCCCAAAAACATGAGGTTGCAAGGGAAGCTTGACGTGTTCGATACGAGAAAGTTCGACAGTCCAGCCGATAGCCCTTGATTGGGCATCTAACCCCTGTATAAGGAAGCGGAAAGATCATTCTTTACCATCCAATTTAGGCGTTCCTTAATCACTCGATGGAAGAAACCCTGTCATATGTTCGTAAGTGGAGATTCTATGCACAACATCGCTTTAATGCCGGGAGATGGGATTGGCCCCGAGATCACAAGTGCAGCCGTACAGGTCATTGAATCCACCGGGGTCGACATACATTGGGTTGAGCTAAAAGGGGGAGAAGGGGCCCTTCAGCAGCTGGGAACACCATTGCCGGATGAGACTCTGGAGTCCTATATCGCGTGCGGTGTGGGATTCAAAGGCCCTTTCACGGTCGAGATGGAAGATGCGGTCGTATCTCCCGGGTGGAGGCGGGGGATTCCGGGAGGCAGACAACCAAAGTCATACAACAGCGCGACAAATGCCCTGAGGAGAGAGGGAGGCGGATTTGCCGCGATTCGGTTAGCCAGAAATTTCCCTGGTGTTCCGGCGCCCATTCAGGGTATCGATATGGTCATCGTGCGGGAAATCAGCGAGGATGTGTACGTGGCGAGTGAGTATACCGTCGGAGATGATACGGCCGTGGCCCTGAAAATTATCAGCCGCAAGGCATCTGAAATGGTCATCCGCTTCGCCTTTGAATTCGCCAAATCTCAGGAGAGGCACAAGGTCACAGCCATCCATAAGGCCAACGTGCTTAAGCAAACTGACGGGC
>CAYFXL010000050.1:0-19078 GCA_964346945.1 uncultured Syntrophobacterales bacterium | reverse complement strand
TTAAGGAGGCCTTAACGAACATTGAAATTTTGACCCTCGAATACCCCGATTTCAAAAGCATGCAGGAACTCCTCTTCATCAGGGGAGAGGCATCATCGAAATTAGAAGATTTCGATCTTGCCATTCGCAGCTATCAACAGATAATCAAGGCCGACAAGACGGGGAAGTGGACAACACATGCTCTATTCAATCTGGGGAAAATTTATATATTGCGGAGAGATCTGGAAAAGGTGAAGGAGGTTTTTCACCGGATTATCGAGGATTTTCCCGGCAGCCCTTTAAGCCCTGTAGCTGCCTTCCGACTAGGGACCATTTACTTCAACGAGGGAAATGAGGAAAAGGCATTGGATGCCTATACCCTTGCCCTGAAAACCGATGACAACCGCGTCTTGGCCGAGTCACATTTTCGCCGCGGAGAGATCTATTTCAAGCAGGCCAATTACTCAAAGGCCATGGAGAACTTCATGGCCATCGAAGGGAATTTTAAGGGTCAAACGCCGTGGTACGAGCTGGCGCAATTTGAGGTGGGGAATATCCAGAGAAATTTGGGAAAGATCACGGAGGCAAAGGCCACTTACAAAAAGGTGCTGAAGGACTCAAAGGACCCGGAGTTGAAGGGTATCATCCAGAAGATGCTGGATGAGATGAAAATGGAGGAAAGCGGACAGTAGTGGATAACAATAGACTTAGGATTTCAGAAATGACTGAAATTGACCTGAAGGATGTGCTAACGATCGAGAGCCTTTGCTTCTCCATTCCATGGAGTCAGGAGATGTTCAGGTCGGAATTATCCCTCGATTTTGCCCACAATTTCGTCGGAAAGCTAAGTCTCAATGGAACTAGGAACATCCTCGTTGGTTACATTTGTAGCTGGTTGTTCCACGGTGAGGCCCATATATTGAATATCGCCGTACACCCGGATTATCGTCGCAGAGGTTTGGGAACGCATCTGATGCGATTCTTCATTGACTTCTGCGGTGGGAAGAAGGTGAAAACTCTAACCTTGGACGTTCGCACCTCAAACCATCCTGCCATTGAGATGTATCGGAAAATGGGATTTCGAAGACGAGGGTTGAGGCCCCATTATTATGCCGATAACGGGGAAGATGCCCTCATCATGACGTTGAAGTTGAACGGAATATAGGGCGATGAATTCTTCTCCATCAGAGACCAAGAAGGCCTGCCCCGGCGCCGTTCAAGGAGGGACGACGGAACGGCGAACTTCGTCAACTCCCATGCCTGTATCCAAATCGTCGATGGTATATAAGCCTATCTTGTAAGGAATAGGGTCCAACACATTGAGGAACTGATGGGAAGTCTAAGGACACCATGAACAGAAGGTGGGAAATTTACCCTCCCAATCCATCGCTTCAGGAAACTTTTTCAAGGGAATTGGAAATCTTCCCCCTTACCGCCCAAGTATTGGTAAACCGCGGCATCAGTGAAATCGATCAGGCATATCAATTCCTCCATCCCAGTCTATCCCATCTTCATTCCCCCTTTCTCATGAAGGATATGGAGAAGGCTGTAGATCGGATTATCCAGGCGCTTTCGAAGCGAGACCATGTCTTAATCTATGGGGATTATGACGTCGATGGGGTAACCTCGACAGCCATTTTGACCCTCATCTTTCAATCTCTCAAATTCCCCCACCGTTATTACATCCCTCCGCGAATCGAGAAGGGTTACGGCCTCCATCTGGATATCATAGAGAAGTTCGCCCAACAGGGGGTGAATCTGATCATTACCGCTGATTGCGGCATCTCCGACATGGATGTGGTCAAGAAGGCTCATAAGATGGGAGTGGACATCATCATCACGGATCACCATGAAGTCCCCAACGAGATTCCCCCTGCTTGTGCCGTCCTCAACCCGAAACAGGGGGATTGTTCCTTCCCATTCAAATCATTGGCCGGCGTAGGTGTGGCCTTCAACCTAATCATAGCCCTCAGGTCCAAGTTGCGGGAACGGGGCGCATGGAATGGTGGAGACATTCCCAACCTGAGGAGGTATCTAGACCTCGTGGCTATGGGAACAGTAGCCGATCTTGTTCCCCTTCTGGATGAAAATCGTATCTTCGTCCGGTTCGGTTTGGAGGAACTGACTCAGGCGAGCCGTCTTGGCATTCGGGTCCTGAAAGAGATCTGTGGATTGAAGGACGGTATCATCACAACGGGAGCTGTTGGATTCAAACTGGCTCCTCGAATCAACGCAGCCGGCCGCCTCGGGGAATCCCAGAGGGCGGTCGAACTCTTGGTGACCCAAGATCTGAAAGAGGCGGAGAGGATAGCCAGAGAGCTGAACCTGGAAAACAGCAGGCGACAGCGTCTGGAGGAGGAGATCCTGAAGGAGATCATGGGTTGGATCGGGGGAGATGACCGTCTACTCCAAAAAAGTTCACTAGTCTTCTCTTCTCAATCCTGGCATCCAGGGGTCATCGGAATTGTGGCCTCCCGTTTGGTGGAACAGTATTACAGGCCAACCATCTTGATCTCCCTCGATGGGGATCGCGGGAAGGGTTCAGGGAGGAGCATCGAGGGGTTCGATATATATGAGGGGATAAAGATGTGCAGCCCTCTGCTCGTGAGCTTTGGGGGCCATCGGTTAGCAGTCGGGCTCGCCATTGAAGGGGAGCAGATCGAGGCGTTTAAGGGTCGGTTCGAGGAGCTCGTATCGCAAGGCTGTAAACCCAGTGATTTCGTTCCGAAGGTACGAATCGATTCGGAGGTAGCTCTCCCGCTCATTGAAAGGAATCTCATAGAAGAACTCTCCTCTCTTGCACCCTTCGGCCCCTCTAACCCCAAGCCGGTATTTTGCTCAAGGGAAATAAAGGTGTGGGATTCCAGGATAGTAGGGGAGAACAATCTGAAGTTGAAGGTTGAGGAGGATGCTATTTACGATGCCATTGGGTTCCAGATGGGGCACCTCTATCCCCTAGAATCGGAGCGAATCAGGATTGCCTTCGTCCCCCAGATCAACGAGTGGCAGGGAATGAAGAATATTCAACTGGAACTGAGGGATATCCTTATTCACGAATCCTCTTGTCGGCGACCCCCTCCAATAGAGGATTAAGATACGACTCGATATTGATCCTTTGATCCCTTGAAGCGGGGGCCTTCTTTGAAGAAGGGGCAGTCTGTTGCCGAATTATTTCTTCAAATTCTTCATGCATTTGCCATCTGCTCGGGTCATTCCACTCTCCATCCCCGGAGCCTATGATATTCCGCCACCATGATCTCCAGTTCCTCAGGCGACAGGTAGATGCTATCCCTCCCGGCTTTCTTGAAAAATTTCCCCGGAAGGGTATCCTCCTCAACAGGAATTCCCTCCCGCCTGTTAAAGGACATGGATAGACTCAGGATCTTTGAGGCCCGTTCGCGCAGCTCCCCCTCACGAAACCGTCTTCCAGTCACTGCCTCGATGAGATAGATAATGTCGTTCCATTTGAGATAATTGCGATAAAATTTACAGAGGAGGAGCATATCGAAAAGGGTCATCTGGTCCTCTACTTCTACCAAGGCCCGCACCCGTCCACGGACATCCTCTGTCTTGTATTTCCCGTTTATCTCATCGAGATAGAAGAGACTCTGGAGGTGGGCGGCTCCCCTCTGGGAGGTGGCATATGCCAGACCCATTCCCTTCAAGGGACGAGGATCAAATCCGGGAGGCTCCAAACCCTTTACATGAATGGCAAGATCTTCCAGTCCAAGGATGCGGGAAGCGTCTCGAACTCCCTCTGCCAGGATCGCGCCTATACCATCGCGATAAGCTATGCTTTGGAGTATTTCCTCAGTACGTTTCGTGTCGCCGAAGGGAAGGTTGAGATCCAATCTCCCATTTTGTGAGGCTTTCATGGCGAAGGCTATCACATTTCCAGCGCTCACCGTATCCAGCCCAAGTCGGTTACATAAGTCATTCAAATTGAGGATTTCCTCCAGGGAGCTAATTAGGCAAAGGCCTCCAAAAGCTGCTACCGTTTGATAATTAGGACCCGGTATCGTCAGTCCCTTATAGGGACCTTTCTTCACTTTCGTTCGCTTTCCGCACGCAAGAAAGCAATGGGGGCAGGAAATAGGCCTCACCTGGCAGGTCTTCTTGAGATGTTCAGCTGTGAGACATTCCCATCCCTGAACGGTCCCCTCTTCCCAATAGCGGGTGGGAAACGCCTTCATGGTGTTCATGATCCCCACCATCATGGGCGAACCGTATGTCCGGAACATGCGGGTCAATTCCTTTCCCTTCCCCTCGTCTCTCATCTGCTTGGAGAAAGCCTTCAACTTGGAAACATCTGCGGGTCTCCGATGTTCCGTACCATGGAAGACCATCCCCTTCAGCCTCTTTGAACCCCAAGCGGCACCAAGACCTCCCCGCCCGAAGGAGTGTCCTCCTTCGTTGATTACCATGGCAAACTTCACCCCTAATTCTCCCGCAGGGCCGATAACAAGGGCGGAAGCCTGTGGCTCTCCCACCGCGTCAAGCATCCTTTTCACACTTTGATCTGTGGGAAGGCCCCAAATGGACGATCCGTCTCGAAAAAAAACTTCCTCATGGGAGATTTCAAGGAAAACAGGACCTACCGATTTCCCTTTTATGACGATAACGTCATTCCCCGTTCGAGAAATGAGAACCGCTGTCCTTCCACCACCATAGCATTCGAGGTACCCTCTCGTCTGGGGCGATTTGGTAAAGACCCCATAACGGCTGGAACCGTAAATTGGGAGGTCAACAAAGCATCCGTTGGAAAAGATGATGGGGATCTTCGGGTCGTTCGAGTCAATCCCTGGGGGGGTTTCCCGAGTCAGGAAAAAAGTTCCCATCCCTTTTCCCCCCAGGTAGTTCTCTATGAGGTCCGCGGGGATCGTTTCCCACGCCCAAGATTGGTTGCTCAGGTCAATACGAAGAAGCCTTCTGAAGAAACCCTCCATCGGTCTTTCGCTTCCTTCTTCGGGTTAGCGGGGTCATCTTTCAAGGCAAATGACAAATGACTCAACGCCAGTATCAGGATGACCACTGCTCGCCTCAGGGTCACCTACACTCGAAAATTATAACAAATTGCGCGGGTATCCTCCATGACCGTATTGACCACATTCCCCCATTTCTATTCTCTGAGGCCTACTATCATCAAGGCACATAAAAGATCACGAGGCATCTGTCTCCGGTACCTCGTTACGAGGGGTAGGATTATCGGCTCTTGTATGAAACTCTTTACGATATTTCTTTCGAGACATGACCATCTGAAAGGCTAGGATTAAAGGGATTGCATCCCGTCTTCTTTCCGAAGGTAGCTGTCTCTATTCGCCATCCGCGCTAAGAAAATCCCAAAGTCAGTAGTTTCACTACGTAAATTCTTGCGTGGGGAGGCCGTAAGGAAGATGCAATCGAAAAAGGGCAAGAGCGTCTCTCCCCTTAATAATGAATAGAAACATCACCGAGACGGCGTCGATTATGGGGGAATCGATCACCTTGAGAGGAGGTGGGGAATAGTATGAAAAAAATCTTCGAAAAATGAAAGGCATCGTGGTTTGAGGGCATCACGGCTTTCCTTTCCTCAGTTCCCCTGTTCCCGGTGTCCATACAAGAACTGAGGGGTGTCTTCATCTGTTAACCCTGTTTTCCGGGACAACCCCCTTCAAGAAAAATACGAGGGTTTCCCGGGGTAAATGCCCTGCCCACCCTCCACAGTTATCCCCACGGAAATGTGGAGGATTCCCAATAGGCCGCTATGGTTCTAGACCACATCCTTCATGACCTTGGGAGAGATGAAGATCAGGAGATCCTCCTTCTGAAAGCTCTTCTTTTCGGACTTAAAGAGCCAGCCGAAAACGGGGATTCTGGAGAAGAAGGGGATTCCGCTGACTTGTGTGCCCTCATCTATATCGTAAACCCCCGCGATGACGATTATGTCGTTGTCCCTGACCAGGGCTTCAGTTACGGCTTCCTTCTTCTTGATGGTGGGAACGCCCTGAACCGTTCGATCGAAATCCGGCTCATCATTGGAGACCTTGATCTTCAATTTGATGTTCCCATCGTTGGTTACGTGGGGGGTTACGGTCAGTTTCAGGTTGGCCTCAATGAACTCCGTCGTCACCGTGCCCTCTTCGGTTATCTTCAGATAGGGGATCCTATCCCCTCGTTCAACGTAGGCCTCCGTATTATCCAGGGTGGCGATCCTCGGACTTGATATGACCTTCCCCTCGCCCGTATTCTCCAGGGCTTGGAGGGTAATATCGAGAGCTCTCAACCCCGCGGTACTCGAGAGCCATCCGAAACTGATAGCTCCCTGTGGGGCATCCACGGGGAGGCTAATCAGGGTATCGGTCCCGAGAAGCCCTCCGGAGACCGTGGATGTCCCCTTGGGGTTTGACCTGGATCCGTGCGTCTTTGTGGCACTTCCCCCCCAAATTACTCCGAGCTCCCTGGTAAAATCGGCGGCTGCTTCGACGATCCTCGCCTCGATGAGGATTTGAGGGGTCTTGGTATCTAGGGATGTGACCAATTCCTTTGCCTCATTTATGGTGGACCTGATATCCTTAACGACGAGCATGTTAGTACGTTCATCTACGGTGACGCTCCCCCTTTCGGTCAAGATCTCCTTGACCTGGTTTTCTAGCTCCTTTGCCGTGGCGTAGTTCACGGGTATGAGCTCCGTGCTCAAATCCTCCAACTTCTCCTTGGTCCTCCGGGCAGCTAGCGCCTCTTCCTCTTCCTTTTTCAATTTGTCGATGGGGGCCACCCGGATTACGTTACCGATCCTCACCTTGCCCAAATCGTTGGATTGTAAAATGATATCCAAGGCTTGATCCCACGGGACGTCGACGAGACGTATGGTAACCTTACCCTTTACATCTTCAGCGGCGATGATGTTGAGATCGCTCACCTCGGCGATCAATCTCAGGATATTGTTGATATCGGCGTCCTTGAAATCCAGGGATAACTTCTTCCCTGTGTACCGCTTCTGGGCGGCCATCGAATCCAGGATGCTTTCCCTTTCCTTCAAAGGCTCCGGAGGGATTTTCTCTTTTTCAGCCCCTTTTTGCACGGGGGCAGCAGCCTCTTTTTGAGTCCCTTTTTCGGCAGGAACAACAGCCTCCTTTCCGGCTTTCGGGCCTTCCTGAGCAATCTTTTCGCTTTTGACAGCCCCTGGGTTCTCTGGGGGTTTCTCTGCGCCCTCGGCAGCCTCAACCTTGACCACCTGAGATTCCGGTTTTACCCCTGGGGTTTCAGTCACCTCAGCCTTCGCCAGCTGCGACTGATGTGGTTCGGTTTCCCTGGTGGCTTGTCCATGGCCGATGGGCTTTACCGGTTTCTCAAAATCCAGGTAGATCCTTTTGCCTTCCTGTACTGCCTCGAAATCCACACCTTCCCTGAGGCGAACAATGATCCTTACATCCCTGGAAGTCTCCGACTTCACATTGTAGAGGCTGATATAATCAACGGCACTGTCAAAAGCCTTGGTATCCACCCCCCTCTTCAGTCTTTCTGGCACCCTCATCTTTTTCAGATCAAGGGCCACCGTCCTTTCGGATATTTTGAAGACATCGTAGGTGGCCGCATCAGAGGTGGAGATGATAATCCTGGATTTGTGGTCCATCTGTTTGAAATCGATTCCAGTCAACATCCCCACTGTCTCGACCTTCGGGGGACCTCCCTCCGTCAGACCAAAGGAGACAACCAATCGGTTCTCGGCCTTATTGATCTGAAACCGTGGCACTTGGGGTGTAACCGAATCGAAAACAAATCGGGTCTTGTTGGGATGTTTCCCCACTCGTACCCTTTTCAGGAGGGGGTGGTCAACCTGGATAATGCTCTTCGGAACTTCCTTTTTCACATTCCAGATATCGATTACGAGGCGCGAAGGCTTTCCCAGTTTGAAGGAGTTGTAATTCTCTATCTTTCCGTCCGCAATCAAAGTTACGTGTACCGCTTTCTCACTTTTATCTATGTTAATTTGGGTGATCTTTTCCGCCTTCGCCTTTACCTCCAGGGCCTCCGGAGGGATCTTCTCCTCAGCCACCTCCACCTCCTCCTTTGCCTCCAGCACCCCCGCTCGCTCCACATCCACAAAGAGCTTCTTCTCGACTTTGGTGATGTTGTAGTTGACCGTCTGGGTTAAACCAATTTCAATCCTCCCCTTGCCCTCAAATTGACCGATGTCGATCTGCGTCAAGGTGCCATTGTTCACCTCGATGGGAACGGGGATAGCCTCAAATTCACCGTTGGGAACATCGATGGCGATTCTGAGGGGATCCGTCAATAGCTTAAAGAAGGTATATTTCAGGGGTTCGGATCCCTCTATTATGACACGGGTGTAATTGGGTTCCTCACGGAAACTGATCTCCTTGATCTTGATCGGCACACCCTCCAATGTCTCCGGTGCCATTAGTTTTGTTGGTCCACGAGCACAGCTACCGAGAGCATAGATGGAAAAAATGAGGCCCAAGGCGCAAACCCATCGAACTGGCTTCTTAAAGAATAAAGGTTTCATTTTACTCCCCCTTCCTCAGGCTTTTTAAAACGGATAGAAATCTCTCTCTCTTTGATCTCGCCGAATATATTCTTGTGCGTTTGTTTGATGATTACTCGATCATCGTGGATCTCTTTAACGCGCCCGTTCTCACGGCCGATGAGGGTTCCCTTGGTGATAATAAACCCCTTTCCGCCCGCATCTTCCACCAAAGCCCGATATCCCGCCGGTGCCTTCAAAATCCCCACGAGCTTCAATTCGCTCACGTCATACCGCTGAAGAGGGGTAAGGCGGGCTGTGGGGGTCTGTTTCCTGGGTCCCAGGGTGATAAAGGGTTTAAACGGGTCACGTTTACCCGCTGGGTTATAGGTATAGACTGGTCCCTTCTTTTGATCCGTAACCTTTTCCGCCGCCTCTTCTGCCACCTTTTCTTCCTTCTTTTCGGCCGGTACCCTTTCGCGTCTCTGCCTCTTTACCACGGTCGGTTGAGCGGGTTTCGATCCGCCCTCACAACCCCAGATGAGGAGAAGGGCAATACCCGCAACAACGAGGGTTTTGAGGTAGTATCCCCCCATGAGCTTATTTCTTGAGCACAAATTTCGGTAACTTTTCACTGCCCTCCTCCTTGGCCCCCCTCCTTGGGTTCCTCCACGGTCTCGAGAAAACGAAACGTGGTAGCCAGACACGAGGTCTTCAGCACTGTTTCGTCTCCCGTGTACGTTACATCTCCCATGGAGAAGTTGAGGATGTTTATGATTCTGTCCAGTTTGCTGATCTTATCGAAAAAGACGGCCACGTTGTGATAGCTCCCCAACATGGTCAACTCCAAGGGAACCCGGGCATAGAATTCCTGCGATTCCGCGGATTTTGCTTTGCCGGATTTTTGTCTGTCCATTGCTTTGGGCCCTGTTCCGCCTTTGGGCTCTGTTCCGACGCGCTCCTCCGGTTTTGGTTTAAAGAGGAGAAATTCCAATCCCGATCCTTTCCCCAAGCTTGAAATATTTCGGAGGAGGCTTGGAATCTCTTTTTTGTTGGGGAGTTGGGCCAGGGCTAAGGTAAGCTGTCTTTGCAAGCTCTCGTCCTCTTTCCGAAATTTCGCCAGCTCTCGGTTGACGGCCTCGCTCTCCTCCAACTCCTTATTTAATGTGCCCAGCTCTCTCCTCAAGCCATTCAACCTGTCCTGCTGGGGGAGATGGAGGAGATAGACATATAGGCCCGAGATAACCACTACGAATGCGAGTAAAATAAGGAGCTTCTTCGACGTGGGTAACTTGACAATGGAATCTATCGAAACAGCCATGATATCCCCCTTTACTGTAGCACGGTACTGGTGATGGTAAATTTCTTGATGTTGACATCGGCCCCTTGAGGTTTGAACCGTTCGGTAACGATCAATTCGACACCGCGAAAATATTTCGAGCGTTGAAGATTGGTCATGAAATTGGCGATCACCTCATCGTCCAGCGCCCACCCCCCTATTTCTAATTGAGATCCCGATTTCTTCAGTGAGCGGAGAGACATCTTATCCGGCATGTGAGTGCTCAATTCATCCAAGATCTTAACCGGCATCGCTTTATTCTTCTTCAATTCATTGATGACGGCCAATTTCTTCTCAAGAAGCTTTATGTTCGCCCTATACTTCGCAATCTGTTGCTTCAGAGCCCTCAGCTTCTCTAACTTCACCTTCTGGTCGCGGATCTGACTCTGCAGCCCTTTCGATTGGTTCCAGTATATCCATTGAAAGAGCCCGATGATGATAAAGAGCGCTACTAGGACAAAGACGAAAATCGAGATTTCCTTCCGGAGGCCTACCCTCCTCCTAACAGCCCTCGCCATTAATAAATTAATTCGTATCATTTGTCCCCTACCCTCCTTAAGGCTAGGCCAACACTGACGGCCATAATTGGTTCCATTTCCTTGAGATAATCAATGTCCAAATCCCCCTTGGAACAGTTGATTTCCTTGAAGGGATTGGCAATCTCGACGGGGATGCCGGCCTGTTGCTCAATGACCTTTTCAATACCACTTATCTTCGCGCAGCCTCCGCTCAAAAATACCTTATCGACTTTTTCCTGGGAGCTCGTTGAGTGGAAGAAGTCCAATGATTTCGCAATCTCGGTGGCCAAAGAGTTTAAGGACGAATTGAGCACTTCCTGTACCGCCCTTTGACTGTTTTCGTCTATTTTATTGCCCAATTTCAAGGCCTCGGCTTCGTCAAAATCTACATTGAGTTGCCTTTGAATCTCCTCGGTAATGGAGTTTCCACCCGTAAATATGTCCCTGGTGAAGGAAGAAACCCCTCTTTTTAGAATATTGATATTCGTTACACTCGCCCCGATATTAGCAAGCGCAATAATCTCACCTCGAGCTACGGGGTAATTCAACTCGAACATATTTTCGATGGCAAAGGAATCAATATCAACGATAATAGGATTTAAGCCCGCCTCGACGATCACGGACAGATAGTCATTGATGATGTCCTTTTTTGCCGCCACCAATACAACGTCCATCAATTCCTCGTTCCCCTCAGTAGGACCAAGAATTTGAAAATCGAGGTTTACGTCATTGATGTCAAAGGGGATATAGCGCTCCGCTTCCCACTGGATAGATTCCTCGAGCTCATCTTCCGTCATCACGGGGATGTTTATCTTCTTGACGATTACGGAATGACCGGATACTGAAGTCACCACATCCTTGGTCTTTATCCTCAAAGCACCGGCCAACCCTCTGATCGATTCAACGATGGTTACTGAATCCATGAGGGCTCCATCGACAATGCCCTCTGGGGGTAAGGGAGCAATACCGAAGTTCTTCAACTGATAGCCCCCCTTCAGCGCTCCCAGTTCCAGCAATTTAATGGAACTGGAGCCGATATCTAATCCGACCACGTTGCCTTTTCTTGAAAATAGCATGGGTTTGCTCCTTCCGTCTGTGTTCAATCCCCCGCGAGTAAATCATGCGTCTTTCGACGAACTCAATACGAGCAAAATACTTGATCGAATTCGCCAGTCGAAGCACTAGGCTGCAGCAAGAGAATACTTCTTGAGTTTCTCCCTCAAGGTGGACCGAGAGATCCCCAACATCCTTGCGGCCTTCGATTTATTCCCATCCATCATCATCAGGACATGACGTATGTGTTTCTTCTCCACGGCTTCCAGGGCGAGACCCTCGGTTTTGTCTGATGCGTGATCATCGACGCCGGCTATTTGACCCTTCCTGAGCTCAATGGGCAAGTGATCAGGAAGTATCTCATGGCCATTGGATAAGATCATCGCCCGCTCGATAATATTCTTCAATTCCCTTACGTTCCCCGGCCATTGATAATTGAGCAAATACTCCCTTGCCGCCTCCGTTATACCCGTTACGTTCTTCCCCAATTCCTTATTGTTTTCCTCAATAAACAGGTTCGCCAAAAGGAAGATATCTTCCCTTCTCTCCCTCAGGGGTGGCATTTCAATGACCATGACCTTTAAGCGGTAATACAGGTCCTTTCTAAACTCTCCCGCATTGACCAAGGCTGATAAGTCTTTGTTGGTGGCAGCTATGATTCGGACATCAACGTTGATCTCCCTTTCCCCTCCCACCCTCATGAAGCTTTGGCTTTCCAGAACCCTCAAAAGCTTCGTTTGTAGGTAGGACTTCAACTCAGATATTTCATCCAGGAAAACCGTTCCCCCATTGGCCAGTTCAAAAAGGCCTTTCTTCGTTCCCTTGGCATCGGTGAAGGCTCCCTTTTCGTAACCGAACAGCTCGGTCTCTAGCAAGTTTTCAGGGATCGCGCTGCAATTGATCTTCATCAGCGGCTTATTGGCCCTCCTACTCCTATTGTGAATAGCATTTGCAGCCAATTCCTTTCCCGTTCCACTCTCCCCCTGAATCAAAACGGACGTCCGCGGGGTCTGGCTAATCATCTCGATTAGCTCCATGACATTTTTTATAAGGGGGCTATTGCCATAGATTTCTATGCCCTGGTGCTTTTCCGTCCCCTGCCGCCGTAACTGGCGAACTTCATTTTTTAGGTTCTGCGTCTCCAGGGCCTTTTGGATAAGGATTTTCAGCTCTTCCAACTCAAAAGGCTTATCGATGTAATCGTAAGCCCCTGACTTCATTGCCATGACTGCGGTTTGGACATCGGAATAGGCGGTCATTACGATAACCATCAGGTCGCTCTCAATCTCCTTTATGCCTTTTAGAACATCAAGTCCATCCATATCGGGAAGTCGGATATCCAGTAAAACCAAGTCAAATAATTGCTCCTTAACAGAAGATATGGTTTGTCCCCCTGTCTCAGCGGTAGAAACCATATACCCCTTTTTTTTGAGGACATCGGAGAGCGTTTGGCGCATGACCTCATCATCATCAACAACTAATATGGCTGGTTTCATTCTCTCCTCTCATCGGGCTATTTCGGCAGCGTAAGGATAAAGGTCGTTCCCTTATCCACCTTACTTTCGACCCTTATGCTCCCTCCATGCTTCTTGATGATTTGATACGTGATGGATAACCCCAAACCAATTCCCTTTGGGCGAGTAGTGAAAAATGGATCGAAAATCTTGTTGATATCCCGAGCCGGAATTCCTCTTCCCGTGTCGGAAATCGATATTCGAACGTAATCCCTACCGGGGTTCACTAATGGGGCCAATGCGATGGGCTCCGTTTTAATTTTCAGCTCCCCACCATTTGGCATCGCTTGTATCGCGTTCAGAAAAAGATTGAGGAAAACTTGGTGCATCTGATTAAAGTCCATCCTGACCTTCGGGAGGTCGGGGGCATACTCCTCCGTAAAATTGATGCCCCTGTTGGCGATATCCTTGATGAGAAGCGGAATGATCTCATTGACGATGTCCCTGATATTACAGACCACCGGGTTCAACTTCTGAGGCTTGGCGAAGGAGAAGAAAGTTTTCAGCAGACCGTTCAGCCGATCGATTTCCTTGGTGATCCGATTCAGATACTCCCTCTTGGGATCATCCTGCCCCATCTCCTCACCCAATGCTTGGGCCGTGGTTTTTATCCCAGCCAAGGGATTTCGAATCTCGTGGGCGATTCCTGAGGAGAGCTCACCCAAGGATACCAATCGATCCATGCGGATCATCTCCTCCTGGAGTTTGAGAACATTGGTCATGTCCCTGAAACTGATGATCTTACCGATTTTCCCGCCACGGGGATCCAGGTGGTTGGTGATATTAAACCCAATGGGAATTTGAACCTTGTCCTTTCTTATTATGATGCCTTCCCTTCTCGAATGCATTTCATCTTCATTCGTAAAAGGAGTGGGCATCATCTGCTTCTTCTCCCTCAGGGAAAATATCGTCAGGGGTTTTCCAACAACCTCTTTCCGTGAGTATCCCAGGATTTTCTCCGCCGCTCGATTAAAATAGGTGATCTTGTCCTTTGTATCCACGAGAATGAGGCCGCTGCTAATACTCTGAATGAGGCTTTCGGCAAAGGCCCTGAGCTGCTGAACCTCCTCGTTCAGCCTCTGCACCTCCAACTCCACGGCCTTTAATGCATCACCCCCATGAACCTTTTCCCTCAATGACTCTGAAGATTGTCGTGTTGTCATATCTATTCAATCACTTCTGAGGGCCTTTACCGATTAACAATCAGATCTGAGCGCGGGCCTTTAATCCCTCTATGTTCAGGATATAAACCATTCTGCCGCTCTCCAGATTCGATATGGCCGCTATATACTTCGACCCCTTTTTCTCCTGCTCCGACGTCTTTACGAACAGGCTTTTATTCCTCAATATCCTATCCACCAATACTGCGATAATTCGGTCACCCTCCCCCGCAAAAACAATCCCCTGGGACCTCTGCCTTCCTGTTGTACCGAGGCTGAATATCTCGTAAAGCTTGACCAGGGGGATTCTTTTCCCCTTGAGCGTAACGGAATCCTGCAAGGCGATATTCTTAGCATAACCATCGGCAAGGTTATAGGATTTAATCACGAAGTCGCTAGGAATACCAAATATTCGATTTTGAGTCTCAACGAGCAAAACCCTCTCTACCCCATACAGCCTTTGCCCAAATACTTCCCTCTGAAACTGCTCGGAAATGTCGCCCAAACCCTTGAAGCACGTCCTCAGGTAGGCCCGGATTTTTTCCAGTTCATCCGATAGTCCCATCATCCCGTCATCGAATATCAACTCTTCCTTCATTCCTTTGAATTGATGAAGGGCTCTCCCCAATCGGTTTTCCCCTTCGCATAACGCCATCCGATCTCTTTCCAAATCCGAACAGAGCTTCTGAAATATCACGTCTCGAGGCTTGCCCTTTCTTTCACCACCTTCTAGTCCCAAAAGTTGAAAGTGGGAATTGATGCCTTCAACTACTAAGTTCTTGAATATCGTCTGCTCCCCCTTTTCCGTGGTCAGGAATTTTATGACTTCCTTTCCATCTTGCAAGAATCTCAGTGCTTCCGGCGTAATGCTCTTTTCATCATTGAGTAAGTAAAGCGAAACCTTACCCATCATGTTGATAACCCTCAAAAGGGAATCGTTATCCCTGTAAGCGGCTTTCAATCCACCCAAAGCCGCAATAATCCTCTTGAGGATATCGCTACTGAATTCCCACTCCAGGGAAAGGAGTTCTACTTCTAAAGTCTCAACTCCCTTGGGCAGCTTTTTTTCTTCTAAAGGCTTTTCGATGCGTTCGGTTCTCGTCGGGGCCGTTCCGATCTCCTCCATCACGGGTTCGGGCTCTGGAGTGACTGCCGTCTCTTCTTTTAGAAGTTCGGGCTCTGGAGTGACTGCCGTCTCTTCTTTTAGGGGTTCGGCGTCTGGGGTGATCGCCTTAAGCTCTTCATGCTCAAGGGACTCCTCCATCACCTCGGGGGATATGTCGGGAATGGGTTCTGCCTGTATGGGGACGCCCGCTTTCCTCCCCGTCGGCCCGGTCCCTTCATCGGCACCCTCTTCCACGAAGAGAGCATCCACCGCCGATTCGATCTCTTCATCCAGATCTTCCATACCGTCTTTTTTCATAAAAACCCAACCCTGTCCGAAGAAGGTGTTCCCGGAAATCGTTTAAAGTCGATCCATGGAGAGAACCTTTCGACTAACATCCTTTACAACCAATTTACTGATTTCCCTCAATGTCTCGAAAACCCCGAACCCTTTCAAAGCACTGGCCTCGATTGCCGGAACCTTAAGCATCGAGTTCAGATCCTTTTCGAGGACCTCCACGGGAAGAAGTTCGGAGTCGGTCCCCCCTAAATCCCTCTTATTGTACTGCATGACTAAAGGGACAGTTCGAATGCTCAGCCTCTTTTCGGCCAAGTTCTTGGCTAAGTTGATCAGGCTCTCGATATTCTTCTTTCGCTGCACCTTGAGGGAATCCGCGACGAATACTACCCCGTCCACGCCTTTTAGTACCAGCTTTCTGGTGGCATCGTAGTGAACCTGTCCCGGAACCGTATAGAGCTGTACCCTGATGTCGAAGCCCCTAATCTTGCCGAGATTGAGTGAGAGAAAGTCGAAAAAGATGGTCCGATCTCCTCCCTTCGTATCGATGGAGACCATTTTTCCCCTGGTCTTGTCTGAAGTCGTGTTGTAGATATATTGCAAATTGGTGGTCTTACCGCAGAAACCGGCCCCATAATAGACGATCTTGCATTGAATCTCATCTTTACTGAAATTGATAAACGGCATACGAGATCACTCGGGGTTCATATATTTAGATCTTTCGAAAATCGAGGAAAAGATCTCTAAGAGTTCATCGGTAACCTTGTTTACCCTCAGCCTTACCAATCCAAGGGAGGTCTTATTATCGAAGATAGTTACTACGATGAGATGTTCACCTACCCCCGAAAAATAGATATTTTCCTTATTTCCCTTATGAAAAAGGAGGTTGAACTCCTCTTCACCGAGGAGTTTTGCAATTTCCGCGGTTGCCCCGAAGTTAGCTGCCGTCAGGGCCGACAGCGCTGAAACATCCACCGCTGCGGGATTACCACTATGTGCGATCAATTGCCCGGACCTGTCGATAAGGAATACGCAATGCGCTGCTGCGCTTGCTACCATCTTGTTCAGACACTGATCGATCTTTGCTATGTCTTTACCGGAGAGAATAATATTCATCTTTTCGTAACAAAGTGTCTGCCGAAAATCTCAGGCAAAGCTCCCTCAAGGTTGAATTTTTTAATCTCTCTTCTGAAGTCGACCCTAATCTGATCCAGTTCCTTCTTTAACTGATCCAATATCTTTTTTTTGGAGAACTTATTTGAGAGGGCTTCTATCGTTAGCCCTAAACATTCTCCCAATCCTTTGGTCAACTCATGGACATCCGTATTTCCCGTAAAGACGATTTTTCCGTCTTCATACTTGAACTCCGCGTCGAAAGGATCTAAAAAAGGATACTCATTGGACTTCTCTACCAATGCCTTTTTCAACTCGGAACTGAAGGTCCCCTTCTTTATTAATCCATCGACAACCGTCTCCATGGTGGAGATGGTATCTTGGAGTACCTTCAACAAGTCTTGAAGGTCGCCCCCTTCAATAATCTCTGCCACGTTTTCCGAAGATGTGGGGAAATCAGCTCGGTAGACATGGAAAACGACCCCGGCCCCCTGAGCGTCTTCCAAGATCCGGCCGAGAAGGTTTCTTCCCGAAATGAGGTGTCCGTCCTTCCTGGTAAGGATCGTTTCGATGGGCTCCCCCTCTTGAAAGAAAATCACTCCAGTCCCCTTGCCATTCTTTAAGGCGATTTCGATATACCCCGTATGTCTTGCGTCGCCCAACTTATCTATTAATCGTTGCAGGCTCGTGAAATCCGTGGAGAGATCCTTATAGAGGATCTCGCGTTTCAGCGTACTGGCCAAAACGGTAACCATTTCAGGGGAGAGTTGATAAACGCTGATCACGCCGTCTTGCTCTTTTGCTTTGGATATGATATTGGTGATGGCTCGCTGTCCGATTCTCTTTCTGTCGCCCATCTGCTCGATAGCATTAATGACATCCCCCGAATCCATAAAGAGGAAGGCTTCATAATCCAAAAAGCCGATTTTGATATATCCACTGAAATCCTCCGACTTCAGTGAAAGGAGCAAACCATTGAGGTTTGTATAAGAGGTGCTCAAGTTCTTATGTATTACTTCCCCTTTTGGAAAGATCATACCCCTTCTTATCCCTTCCCCTGTCCGACATTATCCATCGCTCTTTTCAATAGAGCGAGGAAACGGTCGAAATGGGCTCCTCTTTTCAATACGATTCCGCAATAGTTGGACCCGTGCTTGAAGATCATCTTCCCCTGCGGGACATTTCCAAGGAGTAATCGATTAAGCTTACCCATTCTGAAGAAGTTTCCCAGCCTCTCCCCAAATACCCCTAGGAAAGCGGTCAATACCCCTTCCTCTTCTATTTCGGCCATGGCTTCGCAGGCCTCCACCTTCCCACTTCTAGATGCGACTATGACTCCCTCGCATTCCGAGATCTCCATGATCTGCTTGCACATTCGATGGGATTGATCCGCTTTCTCCGGTTCTGCTTTTTCCTCTTTCCCTTCCAAATGGTCAAACGCCCTATCCACTTGGCTTACCGGGGTCTCCTTGTCCCTTGTCCCTACCGTGTTCTCAATTTTCGAACTTACCGTTCCTCCTTCGTCTTTCCTCTTCATTCCCTCCACCAACAAGTGTTCCCAGGTCGAGGAAATGGTCTCACTAGGTGGAAGAACTCCGATATTGGATACAAATTTCCCCTCCTGCCACCCAAGGATATTATAGAAGGCCTCTTCTCCTACCATATCATCGCATTCTGCATGGACGATCTCTCCGTCGTTGAAGTAGATTATTCCCCTGTGATCGTCTTTCGTAATGACCAAAGAGGTCGTTACCCTGCCGAGACAATTCATTTGAACGATATCGGTCAATTGGAGGTCGAAGAGTTTCCCCTCGAATCCCCCTCTTTCCTTGATGAGATCCAAGATCAATTTTCTGATTTCATTGATTTCAAAGGGTTTTTCGATGTAATGGAGGGATCCCCTTCTGCTAGCCTCTTTTTGTACATCCGAAGACCCATAGGCCGTCATGATGATCACCTTCGTCTTTGGAAAATCCCGCTTAACTTGAACCAACAGGTCCAGACCGTTGATATCCGGCATTCGAATGTCCGAAATAACCAAGTCAATGGGCATTTTGCTCAAAACGTCGAGGGCCTCTTTTCCGTTGTTAGCGATCTCTACTCCGTATTTATCCCTGTCCCTCGAAAGGCTTTTAGCCATACTCCACGTGAGAGTCTCCTCGTCGTCCACGATGAGTACTTTTTTCAACTCCCTTGTCATGTTCTCCTTCCCGTTTAATTTCAGCCGAAACTCACCCAGAATTGCGCTTTTTCCTCAATCGCTCTATAGCCGCCTTTAGGCTCTCCTGCATTCTATCGAAAGATTCAGCCAGCATACCAACCTCATCGCTTGAATGTATCTCGATCTTGGTGTCCAATTCTCCTAGGCTCATCCGGTCGGCTACATTTGTCAGGTATATTATTGGCTTAACGATTGTTCTCGAATAAATGGAGGTGACCAAGATGACCACGATGAGGGAAACACCCATCACAATGAGGAAGGGGATGCGTGTCCTTTCCACCTTGTTCATGATTCGTTGCTCGATCTCTTTTGCCG
>CAYFXL010000049.1:0-19385 GCA_964346945.1 uncultured Syntrophobacterales bacterium | reverse complement strand
GATCGAACTTCGTCTTGCGCACCATTTCGTAGAGCGCATCGGCAGTCTCGATGTGTGGCTCAGGGTCTACCTTTGCGAAAACGTCGACCTTCAGCCCCTCCTTTTCCATCGCCTCCTTGACGAGGTCGGCATACCCCAGCTGCGCCATAACCTCGTCGGTTACTAGGATGGCGTGCTTCCCTCCCAAATTCTTGGCCTGTTCCCCGACCTTTCTAACCGTGTTAAACCCGAAGAGAATACCGTTAGGCGGATGAACACCGGTGGTCCGGAAGACGAATTCACCACTTAGGTGCGTGGGAACCTCAAAATCCAACTGTACCTGTGCCATAATATACCCCCCTTTGTGTGACCTTCCTGCCCACTTGTTATAGGACCTTCCTTAACCAAGATACTATTCAGCTACCGTGTTTCTTAATCGGCTTTCCCCTTAAGTCCATATAACGAGAAGCCAAAACAATAGGCAACTCTCCTCTCGTTATTGATTTTCCATAAGATGGAAATTTCCCCTCGATCGATTCTGCTTCAATATCATGTCACTATATAGTGCTATGAAAATCGTATTGAACAAAATGAGCCATAATAACTGTCGGCGGTTACCATATTAGCAGAGCGGGAGATATAATCAACTATTTTGCTACGAATTTAAGCTGCCTGTCCGGCGTAAGAAAGGAGATCTCAGCCTGAGACATATTTTTTCGATTCAGAAAAGGGTGATTTCTACAAAATGGAAAAAAGCTCAACTTCTTCCTTATCCCCGTATTCACATTTCAAATATGGTATGATAATTCTGTAAGCATTTGGGAGGAGAGGGAAAGGGGGAAATGATGGAACTCGCAAAGGCTATCAGGAATCGTAGATCAATAAGAAAATACCTCGATAAGGATGTGCCTGATAGGCTCCTCGTACAGGCATTTGAGTTGGCCCGTTGGGCCCCGAGTGGAGGTAATTTCCAGTCATGGAAATTCCATGTGATCAAAAATCGGGAGATCATAAGAAAGGTAGCAGATACGGTCCAGGAGAAGGTAGATACGCTAACCAACTGGCCAGAAGCTCAGGAATATGGTGAGACCGCAGAAAGATACAGGGAGAACGCCGCTTTCTTCCGGGAAGCCCCTGTTTTGATCGTGGCCCTGACCGCTCAATACGAAAGCATAGCCGATCTGATCCTTTCCAAGAGGCAGGGAAAAGACCCCCTAGCCAAGCAGATGATAGAGAATCGCCGCTCGGCCCCTACCAGCATCCAACAAATCGGGGGATTCGTTGGTCATCTCCTCCTAGTATTACACGGTTTGGGCCTCGGAGCCTGTTGGATGTCCGGACCACTCATAGCCAAGGGAGAGATTGAAGAAATCCTGGGAATTCCACAAGGGGAGCATCTGGTGGCCTGCATTCCAGTGGGTTACCCCGCCGAGAAACCATTTGCGAAACCGAGGAAGACAGTAGATGAGCTGGTGGCATTTTCGAGATAGGACAGCTCTACCATCTCAACGAGATATTTCACTATGGGGAAGCTCCCGATTCCTTCTTTGCAGGATATTGCTGACCCTTCGGTTTTCGACCATTACATGAGATTCGATCCATTTCAGACAACCTTACCCTCAGGTCCCCGCTCAATGAGTTCCACAGTGATCGCCGGTGTATCGAAGTAGGCCCATTTAACCCCGGTACGCTCCCCACTCATGATCGGCTCGATCCCAACTTCCTTGTACGCCTGTGTCCACCTAGCAAGGTCCGAGATTTCATACCCTAGATGGTGGATACCCTCTCCGTGCTCATTCATAAAGTCTTCATAGACGGTCTTTCCCTCGAGAACCTGAATGAGCTCATAAACGATGGTTCCCGCTCTCGCAAAGGCTAACTCCATTTTAAAGTCTCCGGGCTTACCGCGATAGCGCCTGTTGAAATAATCTGGTATCAGTTCCTTAAAGGAATCTAACCCGAAATACTTTTGGAAATTTTCCATGGTTCTCTCAATATCCCGAGTCACATACCCGATATGTGTTGGTTCCGGAAGAATCAACTTTTCAACATTCTCCTTGCCCTCCATTGTTTGGCCCTCCTAAGTCAGTGCCCGGCTTTGGATCAATGATGGAAAATTATCATATTCCAGGCATTTTCCGCGGACCTCCCCGGTCAAGCAACTCAAAAATAACACCACCCACCTTTTCAGTATCTAGGTAAGCGAAGCCACGATTGGCTCCTCGTCCGCTCATCAGTACCTCGATGCCCATTTGTCTATATGCGGCCAATCGTTGATCCAAATCATCGTACACATCGAACCCCAAGTGGTGCAGCCCTTGCCTCCCTGCCTCCAGAAAATCTCGATAGATGGACCGCCCATAAAGAGGCTGGATAATTTCCACCTCCATCGTTCCGAGGCGGAAAAAGGCGAAGGTGCTGTTAAATCCCTCGGGTTCTCCCCTATAGTACGTCTCTTCATAACCCATTTTCTGAAAATCCGGGATCCGCAAAAAGGGTCCAACAAGTAACTTTTCCTGGTAGTAGGCAATTGTTTCTTCCACATCAGGGACCACAATGCCAATTTGTGTGACGGAGGGAAGCTTAAGGAGTTTACGGAGACGGTTTTCTTTAACCCTCATTGTGAAAATCCTTTCCTATTGTATTGGGCTGCTAGAATTTGATTGCACCCCCACAAACACTCAAGCACTGACCCGTGACATAGTCACCGAGACCGCTGACCAGGAACTCCACTGCCTTCGAGATGTCATCAGGTTCAGCCATTCGGCCTAGAGCAATCTGTGCTAGGTATCGCTCTCTCCACCCCGGAAGATTAAAAACCTTCTCTTCCAGGCGGCGTGTGCTTACGTAAGCAGGAGCAATGCAGTTAACCGTTATACCGTAAGGCGCCAGTTCTTGAGCAAGATATCTGGTATAGGCTATCACCCCAGCCTTGGCTACTCCGTAGGAAGCGTACACCCCTCCTTGCTGCGCTTGAAGCGCCGCCTGTGAGGCTGTGTTCACGATTCTCCCCCATCCCTGGGCCTTCATCGGCTCAGCAGCCTCTTGACAGCAGAAGACGGTCCCCATGAGGTTTCGATCTATTGTAGCTCTGAGATCGTTTTCCGAAACAGAGGAGGCGAAGCTCTCGGAAACTTCACCGGCAAGTCCACCAGCATTATTGATTAAGATATCGATATGCCCAAATTCATCCAGCACATTCTTGAACATAGCCTCGACCTGATTTTTATTGCTCACGTCAGCTTCTATGCCGGTGCATCTGACACCCAAGGAAAGCACTTCGTCCACTACCGTGGGTGCAGTAAGCTTCTCCCCGAACTCCTTATGAGACTCAAGGTCAATGTCGTTGATCACTATATCGGCACCGAGGTTGGCAAGGCGCAAAGCATGGGACCGGCCAATACCTCTTGCCGCTCCGGTGACCAGGGCCAACTTCCCTGTTAGTTTCTCTTGTCCTTCTCTAGGCACACTGTACCTCCAGAGCGCTCAGGTTCTAGGGTGGTATCTCTTAAAGCCGCATACCGAGAAATTAGTGATGCGAAATCAACATTTCCGAAAAGTCCCTCTAGGCCCAATCTAAACCCGTGGCCGCCTCTTCACTTACGAGAAGGCTCCTAAGGAATTGCAAGCGGCGACATAACATTCCTAAAGGAGGTTTTACGTGAGGTGACCACATCCAAAACTGTAGGTTGATTGCTGACTAGAGCTTCCGCCAGTGCTTCTTCCAACTGACCGGGCCTCTCAACCCGGATACCGCGACAGCCCATAGCACTGGCAATTGCAGCATGATCGATATCCGCGAATTCAGAGGCAATCACACGGTCGCGTTGGCCATGCATTACCCAACCCAGAGAGCGGTTATTGAAGATTACCGTCACAATTGCAATACCCTCCTCGTAGGCCGTCATCAATCCGTTCATTGCCATGGCAAACCCGCCGTCCCCGCACACTGCAATGACCTGGCGCTCCGGATAGAGAAGCTTGGCCGTGAGCGATGCGGGTATGGCGTAGCCCATTCCGCCAATAGCGGCCGGTGAGATGAACGTCCCCGCATGCCTGGTCTGAAAAAAGTGTGTCATGAACAGCCGATTCTCACCAGCATCGCACGCAACGATGGCGTCATCCGAAATGACCTTACGGATCTCTGCGATGATTCGCTGTGGAAGCATGGGCAACTCATCAGATGCAAACTCCGCAGCGTTAAAGAAACCATGTTTTCCTCGGGCCCCGGACACCCTAGCTCTCCGAGAGGTAAGCGTTTCCTGGGATGGACTCCCCAAGACCCGAATGGCTTCCGTTATCTGAGACAAAGCAACGGATGCATCACCGATAAGGACGTGTTCGCAGGGGAACGTCCAACTTGCGTTCCTCGGCTCAATGTCAATCTGAATAAGGATCTGGTGCTCTGGATCAAGGAGTTTAGGGTTCTCGCTCGCCGTATCGGTGGGTGAAAGTTTTGATCCTATTACAAGTATGACATCCGCATCGGCGACAAGGGCGTTTGCCAGGGGCAAACCGAAGGTGCCAAAAACCCCAAGGGCCAACTCGTGGGTCTCAGGGAAGACACCTTTACCAGATGCGGTCGTGGCTACCGGTATCCCGATCAATTCCGCGAGATCTTGCAACTCAGCGTAGGCTTTACTGATGCGGATACCGTTTCCCGCGATAACGACAGGTCGCTTAGCCTCAGATAATGCACGCGCAGCGGCATCTACTTTTGCCGTATCAGCAGATAAGCACATGCCCTGCAGGTAACACTCAGTGGGATACAATCGCGGTAGGGAGTCAGGTCCCACCCTGCCCTTGAGGGCCGCGCTATGATAGAGCAACGCCACAGGGCCACATTCCCCAGTCATTGCATGCTTGATGGCGAGTTGGGTACTCTGGACCGCCTGGACAGCTTCATGAAGCTCCATGGTCATTTTGGTCAACCCGGAAAAGCTTTGCCTTGCATTCCAAGTTCGATACTCGCCGGTTCCCGCCTGATACGGAGCGTGATGTGAGAATGGCGCGTTATCCGAAAGGTCGGCCATCAAAAGCATGGGGGAACTGCCAAGGTAGGCCTCAAGCGTTCCAAGCACTGCGTATGAAAGGATGA
Organism: uncultured Syntrophobacterales bacterium; assembly: GCA_964346945.1. GTDB lineage: Bacteria > Desulfobacterota > BSN033 > WVXP01. The sequence goes on along the minus strand of CAYFXL010000049.1, from coordinate 14,308 downwards.
AGGCACCTTGCCCCATGGCGATGCCGGGTTTTCCGGTCAGACGGCCGTATACTTCGGCCATAACACTAGCAAGAGACTCCTGGCGCACGAGGACGGTTCTGATGGTTGACCGATGGTCGTAGAGTGCATCGAAGATCAGCCTCGCATCGCCGCCCGGCATGCCAAAGACCATATCGATGCCCGCTTCTTCGAGCACACAGACAATTGCCTCAGGCACCGACACCTCAGTCTGAAACACCCTGCCAGCACTCACGCTTTATCCCTCCCGCGAAAAAATAAGCACGCTCTTACGGCCCCCGTTATCTTAGAATTAGCCAGCTATCCAGCCACCATCCACAAATATAACTTGCCCCGTCACATAGTCTGAGGCTGAAGATGCGAGGAAAACCGCCGCGCCGGCAAGATCATCAGGTACTCCAACTCTTCCCAGCGGAATCCGTGAGAGGACCCAGCGATACCCCTCTTCGTCTCGAAAAAGCCCCTCAGTCAATTGGGTCCGATAGTAACCTGGGGCAATGGCATTGACGTTTATGTTATATCCCGCCAATTCCAGTGCCAATGTTCTGGTCAAAGAAGCAATTCCCCCCTTTGTTGCCGTGTAGACTGAAATATTACGGAGTCCAATTTGACTCCCTAAAGAAGCAATATTGATGATCTTTCCCTTTTTTTGTTTCATCATTTCCTTCACAACAGCCTGAGTGAGGAAGAAAACGGCTCTCAGGTTAAGGTGAATTACGTCATCGAACTCCTTCTCGGTAATCTCAAGAAACGGTTTTCGTACGGTCGTGCCGGCATTATTCACCAATACATCGATTTCTCCGAACTCTTTCAGGACCACCCTAACAAGCTTTTCTATTCCCCCTTTCCCCGTCAAATCGAGGGGGAGGGGAAGGACTCTCCGTTGGGTCTTCGTCTTGATTTCCTGGGAAGCCCGTTCCAATTCATTGTGGGATCGGCTCACGATAACTAAATCAGACCCCGCGTCGGCCAGGGCGAGGGCAATACCATACCCCAATCCACGCCCGCCCCCCGTAACAATGCTCACCTTCCCATTAAGGGAAAACAGGTCCTTTGAGGAATCCATGCTGAAAAGCTCCCGTCAATAGGGTTTCACATCGCGGAATCACCATGTTGGGAATCTCATAAAATCTCTAGGGCTTGTTGCCCAAGTCCCATTCCGTTCACTGAAAAGAATTTTTGACCTTTCTAGAGTTCGCTTCACTGAGAATGGTTAGCGAAAATCCTTTGATGTTCGATCCAGGGAATTGGGCAACAACCCCATTTGGCTCAATCTATGGGATAGAGGAGATACTTTAGCCCTTCTCCCCTTTCAAAGAGTCGAAATGCCTCATCCCACTGATCGAGGGGGAATTCCCGGGACACCAGAGGGGCTACGTTTACCTTCCGATCCCTTAATAACTCTATTGCCTTCTCCCACGTTTTGCGATTGTGGGTGAATGACCCTTTGACCTGGATCTCCTTGAAGGTTACGTCATCATAATTCAGCTGTATGGGGTTCCCGAAGAGGCCCACTTGAACGATCTCTCCCCCTTTCCGCACCTCTCGCAAACAGTCCTTTACGGCACCAAAAGCTCCAGAACATTCGAAAGAGACATCTACCCCCATTCCGCCCGTGAGCTCATGAATGGGAGAATTGAGATCTTGTTGATCGATCTGAGCGCAGTGATCCGCCCCCATCCGTTTCGCCAGTTTGAGCCTTTCCTCATCTCGTTGGGTGCCTGAGATAACGACCGTCGCTCCCGCGGCCTTTGCAACTTGCAGCACCAGTAGGCCGATGGGCCCCGGCCCCGTCACCAGGACCTTTTTTCCCGGCTCGACGGAGCTCCTCTCCATGACGGCGTGTATCGCACACGCCAGAGGCTCGCAGAGAGCTCCCTCCTGAAATGAGACATGATCGGGGAGGCGGTAAAGGCCGTCCTGACGTGTGACGACAAATGATGCAAAGGCGCCATCCCTGCCAGAGCCAAAGCCTAGTCTCTTTTCGCATCGCTGGGTTTGGCCCGATCTGCAGAATTCACAGACCCCGCAGAATTCGGCAACGGACTCCACGGTAACCCGATCCCCGACCGTCCACCCTTCGACGTTGGGGCCAGGCTCCGATACGATACCGCTGAACTCGTGCCCCATGGTAACGGGTGGAATGGCCTTTGGATAGAGATCCTGGAGAATGTGGATATCGGTGCCACAGACACCTGCATATTGGACCTTTACTAAAACCTCCCCTTCTCCGGGGCGAGGTGGATCTACATTCACGAGGTCCACGTGACCAGGTCCTCGGCGGAGTTTTCGCAGGGCTTGCATCGCTTGGCCAATTCTTTTCCGAGTCGCACGTTCAAATAGCACTCGGGGAGAATGCTCCAAGAAATGATTTTCCCTTCACCTTCCCTCCCGAGCAATGAATCCTTGGGTTTTTGTATCGATAAGTACTTTGCCAAGCTAAAATCGGTTATTAAGAACGGCGCTAACTATCTGAAGCCCTCAACGCAGTCAGTTCGGGGAAAGAACACTTAGATCGGTGGGTTGAGCTAACCTTCATCGGGCGTAAGTGGTCCTTTTTATTCGCGAAAGAATAGAATTTACCTCTCACAGAGCTTCATTGAGTTTGAATCTAAACCCGGCTTTTTCCTTTCAGAAGATGGGATTATATTCCCAAATAGGCCTCCTTTACCTGGGGATTGTCTAAGATCTCTTTCGCCTGACCCTGCAGGACAACGCTCCCATTCTCAAGAACGTAAGCTTGATCAGCTATAGAAAGTGAGTGAAAAACGTTTTGCTCAACCAGAAGTACGGTGATTCCCTGCGCGTTGATTTGCTTCACCGTCTCAAAAACCTGCTTTACTAAAAGAGGGGCCAGGCCGAGGGAAGGTTCATCCAACATGAGAAGTTTTGGGTTCGCCATCAGCCCGCGCGCTATTGCCAGCATCTGCTGTTCCCCCCCGCTTAAGGTTCCGGCTAGCTGGTTCTGTCTGTCTCGCAAGATCGGGAAAAGCCTAAAGACCACCTCAAGCTTTTCTTCCTTTCCCCTTCTCGCCTTGGGAGTATAGGCGCCGAGCTCCAGGTTTTCCGATACCGTCATGTAAGGAAAGAGAAGTCTCGCCTCGGGAATTTGGACAATACCCCGTTCGACGATCTGATGTGGGGGAAGGTTTTCGATTCTCTTGCCGAGAAATTCGATTGTCCCGGATGAGGACCGAATAACACCCGAGATGGTATTGAGAGTAGTGCTCTTGCCCGCACCATTTGAGCCAATAATTGAAACTATCTGGCCCTCCCTTATTTGCAGAGAGACATTTCGAAGGGCCTGAACATCACCATAATGGGCACTAATATTCTCCAGGTTAAGCAAGATACTCCTCCCCTAAGTAGGCATCGACGACCCTCTTATTTCTGGATATCTCCGCCGGGGTGCCCTCGGCTATTTTCTCTCCATGATGGAGGACGATTATCCGATGGGAGAGGGTCATTATCGCCTTCATTACATGTTCAATGATGAACAAGGTGATTCCCTGACGAGAAATTGCCCTGACAATACTGATTATCTCCTCGGTTTCCCGAGGATTTAAGCCTGCCACTACCTCATCGAGCAGGAGAATCTCAGGTTTGGTAGCAAGTGCCTTTCCAAGTTCAAGCCTCTTTCGATCGGCAATGGTCAAACTGGATGCTAGGGAGTCCCTCTGTCTCAGGAGCCCGATAAAATCCAGCACCTTCGTTGCTTCCTTCCTGGCCTCACTTGCCCTTCTTACCCGGGAAAATGCACCTACCATTACATTCTCCAAGACAGTCATATTGTTGAAGGGCTTGACCAATTGAAAGGTTCTCCCAATATGGTTTAGACAGACCTTGTGGGGTGGTTTTAGACCGGTGATTTCCTCCCCTCTGAATTCAATTTTTCCCGAGTCGGGAGAAAGGAATCCCGTGATCAAATTGAAAATAGTGGTCTTTCCAGCCCCATTGGGCCCTATCAAACCGAGAATCTCCCCCTTCTTAATTTCAAAACTTACGTCTTTCACCGCGGCCAATCCCCCAAAGTACTTCGTTAACGAGTGAACCTGAAATAGGGGCGATTTTACCTCTTCATCCTCAGGGTCCGGATCCTGGGGATCTGAAGTCTCGGTTGTGAGAGCAGGGGAGGGACCAGTCACCTCCGTTGCCAGGGCCTGTTTTGCCCCAGGGAGCCTTCTCAAGAAGGGCTCGTACCAGGTTTTCAACCAACCGGCCACTCCTCGGGGAAAATAGATTACCGCCACCACCAAGACAATGCCGTATACGATAAAGTTGAGCCCGGCGGAAATGCCCCCCAGGTAACCTCTCAAAAGTACATCAAGGGGGATTAAGATGAACGCTCCGATGACGGGGCCGATTACGGTCCCGAGTCCCCCAATGATGGCTAAAAGGGCGAGTTCAATGGAAAGAGGCAGGGAAAAAACAGTATCAGGATCGATAAACAGGAGATACTGAGCATAGAACGTGCCCGCAACAGCGGTGAAGAAGACACTGATTATGAGAGCGATCAGCTTACAGCGGGAGGTATTGACACCCAGAGTCTCCGCCGCATCTTGGTCCTCTCGAAGGCTAATGAGGTAGAACCCGAATCGGGAATTTCTGATAATATAAGAAACAAGAATGATGAGGAGCATCAACCCAAGGGCAATATAAGCATAAGGAATTTTGCTGCGGAACATAAAATTTTCCATACCCGGCTTGAAGGGAATTAACAAACCCACCCCGCCCTGGGTTAAACCCCTCCAATAGGAGGCGACATAACGGAGTACCTCGGCAAAAGCTATCGTGGCGAGGGCAAAAAAGTGGCTCCTCAACCTGAAGCAGGGAACGCCAATTCCGATGGCTATGAGAATCGCCAGGCCGGCCCCTGCGAACATCCCGAGCCAGGGAGAGAGGCCGAATTTCAGCCACAAGAGCGTTGAGGTATAGGCACCTATCCCGAAGAAGGCAGTGTGACCCAGAGAGATCTGACCGGCGAATCCTCCCACCAAATTCCAGGCTGCTGCCAACGTGCCCCAAAAGAAGATCATAAGGATAAGGTCTTCATAAAATGGGTTTCGGGGCAGGATGGGAAGGACAAATAGAAATGCCATTAAGGCCAATGGGAAGTAGAACCGGGGGTGAAACGGCTTCCGAGAACTTTTCATTGAATTGAAGCCCATGTCCTTACCTATTTTTTATCCCTCGATCTATCCTCGACCGAACAGTCCGGTAGGTTTCAGTAGGAGTATGAGGATAAATATGACAAAGTACACTGCCTCCTTGAGATGGGGCGAGAGGAAAAACCCACTGAAAGCCTCCACTACTCCGATAATGAGGCCGCCAACGAGGGCACCGACGAGACTGTTATATCCTCCCAGTATTACCACCACGAAGGCGATTAACACAAACAGCGCCCCCACGGTAGGAAAGGCGTAGTAAATAGGGATAAGTATCGCCCCGGCCGCTCCCACACAGGCTATACCAATACCGAAGGCAATCTTATACATCCGGTAGATGTCAATCCCCATGAGCATGGCAGCCCTTTTTTCCTGCGCAAGTGCCCGGATGGCCTTGCCGGTATATGTTCTCTTGAGAAAGATAAGCAGAACAGCTATTATCGCCAGGGCGAGAATGAAAGCCACCAAGCGGGGAAAACTTATCATCAAGCCGCCCGTCTTTAAGGAGAAGGTGGAGTAAGCAGTCCTCACCGTCCGATAATCCGCCTTCCAGAGAAAAAGTGCTCCATTCTGCAAGACCAATGACACCCCGACCGTGGCGAATATCTGATTAAGGGGAGGAGCGTGGATTATGGGTTGAATAATGATTCTTTGGACGGCCCACCCTATGAGGAAGAAGGAGGGAATTATCATGAATAGGCTCACATAGGGATCCACGCCGTACAGCTGAAACAGCCAAAAGGATGCATACATGCTCAGCATGAGAAATTCACCATGGGCGAAATTAATGATTTCCACCACACCAAAGATTAACGTAAGGCCAATGCTTATCAGGGCATAGATTCCCCCCAACAACAACCCGTTTATGACTAACTGTATGAGTGTGGCTGCCATTTGTTACCTCAGGAGAGTGGATCAATAATTCATCGGGAAGAAGGGGGAAACACCCCCTTCTTCCCTTGCGTTCTTTGAGTTCTTCCCCATGATGCTACTTTACAAAACTGGTTTCGCCTTTCCCCCTTTGCTCCCAGGTTGGCAGGGGAAGCAGAGGGTTCCTTATCCCGAATTCCACCGGATAGACCACCCACATCCTCTGTTCCTGCCACTGCATCAAAGCAGGGTGAGCTAAGAGATTCTGTCCAGCAGCCGGGTGTTCGGGAGGAGCGAACTTCACCCCAAAGCCGAAAATGGTGTTCCCTTTCGGTATGTCCACTTCAAGTGCGGCGTTTCGAACAGCCTCCGGATCGAGCGAACCAGCCTTGGGGAGAACTTTCTCGAACAGCACTCGAGCACCCACGAAACCCAGGGAGGCATGAGTGGCCGGGAGGTGTCCAAATTTCTTGTTGAATTTCTCCTGAAATTCCTTCAAGACCGCTTTGGTGTCGGGACTCAGAACGTCAGGGTTTATGCCAATGGCCGGGTCGATGTTGAAGATATAGTTGGCCTCATCGCCAAAGGTCTTTGCCCAGTCCGGCATGCCATGACAGGCTCCAGTTCCGATAAAGGCTTTGACATTAAGATCCGCTTCCTTTGCCTGACGCCAGAACAGCAGGCCGTCTTGAAGGTAACTCGTGGCGATAATCACATCAGGCTCTCGGGCCTTAAACCGCATTACCACGGGTGAGAGGTCAACGGTTTTGAGGCTGTAACTGTCAGTAGCCACCAAGGTCATCCCCAGTTTCAGGGCATGCTGGGCTGCATTACTCCCAACCGTGGTTCCGTAGAGAGAATCCTCGAACATTATGGCTACCTTGAGCTTTTTCGGATCTATCCCCAACTTCGGCGCTACCACCTCCTTGGCAAAATCCACGGCCATAATGCCGAACTGACTGGCTCGGGGACATGTCCTGAAGAGGTATTTGAATCCCCTCTCCGTAATGGGATCGGCAATTGCCCCCTCTTCCCAGTAGATGACCTTATTCCTCTCAGTGACCTCACTTGCAGCATAGGATCGAGAACTGGAATAGGTCCCGAAAATCAGCTTCATTCCCTCAACGGAGATGAGTCGCTCACATTCGGTCATGGCCTTCTTCGGGTCAACCCCGTCTCCCTTGACCCACTCAATCTGCTTCCCCCAGAGACCACCCTTCGCGTTTATGATATCCGCCGCGACAGTAGCCCCGTTAAAGGTCTCCTGTCCAAGCAGCGCTAGAGGTCCGCTAAATGGAAATAGGGCCCCTATCCTCACCTTCTCGGCGGCCATCACTGCGGGAGAAGCACATAATATGAACACCAGCAGTAACGCCACTAGCAATCCAATTGTGCTCTTTCTCATTTCTTGGCCTCCTTTCATTGCTGAAGAACCAATTATGCTTTTACTCGTTTCTTCACCCCCTTTCGGTCTACATAACCTTGTCCAGAAGTTGGAAACCTCACCTCCTTTCTCTCAATGAAAATTTATTCGCTCGTTCACGCAAAAACAAATCGATCCCTCATATGCGCAATTGCGATTTTGGTTTTCGGACGATTTGGCTTTACCGAGGATAAAAAGGCAAAGAGCCTGCAAGGAGGTGTGACATTCCTCGGAGACTCCATATCGGCATCTTCTGGAAACCCTCTTTCATTGCTCACCCCAGAAGGGAGAAATTATGAACTTCTCAAAATCATAATAATAGGCCCTTCCCCTTATAACACAGTGGGATTTAAAGTCAAACTTTTTTTAAACTTGGCTTAGACTTTTTAGCATTTCTGTTCTTTTCCGATCTCCTTGAGAATTTATCCCCCTCATCTCCTCTGCACCCCGATGGTTTTGATTCTCTATTTCAAGATAAAACCCGTGATTAATCAAAGACACCAATTCTGATTTACATTTGAAATATTGTGTGCATTGAGAACCGGAGAATCCGCAAATTCAGCCAGAAACAAATAACTTCTATCATTATATCCAGGGGTATGCTATGCGGTTTTGAGGGAATGGGAAGATGATAGACGTGAATCGTGAATTACGATCCTTTCAGAGTTTTACCAAAAGAAAAAAATGGAGGAGGGTTTCGGGATGAAGGAGATTCTTGCGATGAAAGGGGCACGGGTTATTGTTGAAATTTGTGCTTCTGTTTTCTGCTGCTCCCAACATTGAGGCCAATTTCTCTCCAGTTGAGGGAACAGTGGAGGGGATTTTTGTTGCGGATGCCAGCATCCCCTATCTCGGCATAGGCCTCCTTTCGACCCCTGTTACCTTTACGATAAAGGATGGAAAGGTTGTGAAGGTAGAGGGAGGAAATGAAGCGGAAAGGCTCAAAAATATCTGGGCGGAAATAAATGACCCGAATGTCTACAACGTTGCTCAAGTGGCGGTAGGGCTGAATCCTGAGATCAAAGCCCCCGTAGGAAGGCTGGGATGTAATTATGATGAAGGGGCTTTTGGAACCGCTCATATTGGAATTGGAACGAGCTCCATTCTTGGGGGGGAGGTGAAAGCATCTACGCATTTTGATGCGGTTATGACCAATCCAACGATAAAACTTGATGGGAAGGAACTCTTGAAAGATGGGGAACTTTTCATCTGATCTTCTTGGGGATGGATCTGCATATCATGCCCATCGCATGCCTTTGATCTTGATTCTTTATTTGAAGATAAATTAATTACTTTTTGCCGATGAACTGTTCTCCTGTCCTAATGTATTTACCTAGAAAATAGTATTTTCGGAATTATTCTATCCCAATCGTGGGTATATCCTCACGTAATTCCTTTCCGGTCCAAATAATCCAACCCGCTCGAAGGTCCGGGATCTCCTCTTCTCAAATGCTGGCCACATCGTTTCTTCTGTTTTGACTTTAGTCAAAGTATTTATTCAGTCTGCGACAGATATTGTTATTAGGCGTTCATCAACGAGGAATGCTGATGAAGTGCCAAAAAAAATACAGTTAGAAGGGAGAAACATAAGATGCCACTCTATTTGGATATCCACAGGAATGTGAAAGGGATGACTCCGAAAAAACTCGCCGATGCCCACCAGAAGGACCTCGAGGTTCAGGACAAGCACGGCGTCAAGTACCTAAAATATTGGTTTAACGAAGGCGAAGGTACCGTCTTCTGTCTGTGCGAGGCCCCCAGCAAAGAAGCGGCTCAAGCGGTGCACCGTGAGGCCCATGGTGGCGTTGCGGACGAGGTCATCGAGGTGGAGGAGGGTTCGTAGTGGGATCGCAGCCTGCATGCCGAGAGGCTCATAGTTTCTTACTCTTTCGCTGACTCTCGGAACGGCTTCTGCAAGGGTGGGGGATCATTGAGGATACCTAAGAAAGTGGGGAGAAATACTATGCCGCACGTTCTTTTCTCCCATACCGTCGAGGACTGCTCCAAGTAAAAGCCTCTGTTCGGTGAGCACGGTGTCACACGCAGGGCTAGCGGTTTCCGAGCGGCTCAGTCCCAACCCTTATCATCATAGATTTCGTTCACCTTCCCCCTCATAGCAGAAGTCTTGATTCCTCAGCATTCCGAATGTGAAAGAAATACCATAAACAAGGCAGTAAAGATTTCAGCCACCAAGGCAACATGCCATGCTCGGGGATCGATCATACTCTTATGGAGGGCATAGATAGTCAAGGGAGCAAAGATAGATACCCCGAAAACGATGGAAAACCCCAAAAAGCCAAAATATCCTCCCCTCTTTCACCCGAGAGGCTCCGCATCGCGTGCAGAGTGGCCGATAAGACGATACGCACAACTTTCCCCAAAAAAGTTTTTATGTGGTATTACTTTATGTTATAAAGACATGAGTGGATTAGAGTAGAGATTTCTCAGCGGCGTATTTTGCCTGGTTGGAGCGCCGAAAGTGCATCTCCTTTTAAGGTTGAGGGAAAACTCTCGGGCAAAGGGACTCTAATTCATTTTGTCTTCTGGGGAAAGCCTATCAAAGGATCACCGGCTTTTCCCCTCTCGACAGAATCCGTGGACTCGGCGAAAGGTATGACGGCGTTTGATGATTGAAAAATCCCATGCCAAAGGCCTTTTCGGGAAAAGAACTGCTTGCGTCCGAGTTTTTCCTGTCAGGAGAACTGAGTGATTTTTTAAAGATTCAGGAAGTAACATGCAAAAGATCTTAGTAACCGGTGCCGCAGGACAAATTGGCTCGGAATTGACGACGGCCTTACGGAAAAAATACGGCAGCGAAAATATTATAGCTACAGGTCACAAGAAAAAGCCGGATAAGGCTTTGCTTGAATCGGGTCCATTTCACTTTATTGATTGTACCGAGATAGATACAGTTGCTGAAATGGTAAACAAATATAAGGTGAGCACTATCTATCATCTTGCTGCAATACTTTCTTCAGTGGCGGAATCCAATCCCCAACTCGCCTGGAATGTGAATATGGTTGGTCTTTATAACGTGTTAGAAGTAGCCCGGAAATATGAATGCTCTGTCTTTACTCCGAGTTCTATCGGTGCGTTTGGGCCAACCACTCCTTTAAATAGAACGCCACAAGAGACGATTCAACGTCCGAACACAATGTATGGCGTAACCAAGGTCGCTGGCGAACTGCTCTGCGATTATTATTTTAAGAGATTTGGTGTGGATACGCGTGGAGTTCGCTATCCTGGAATCATTTCTTATGGGACTCTACCTGGCGGCGGCACCACGGATTATGCTGTAGACATTTACTATGACGCGGTCAAGCAAAAGAAATACACCTGTTATCTCAAAAAAGGTACTTATTTGGATATGATGTATATGCCAGATGCGCTAAGAGCTGCGATTGACCTCATGGAAGCAAACCCGGCAAAACTGAAGCATAGAAATGCCTTTAATGTCACGGCTATGAGTGTTGCTCCGGAAAACATTGCTGCTGAAATCAAAAAAATCATTCCGGAATTCACCATGGATTTCAAAATAGATCCTCTCAGACAAGCAATTGCTGACTCTTGGCCAACTAATATGGATGATAGTGTTGCTCGTGAAGAGTGGGGATGGCAACCGGAGTATGACCTCGAATCTATGACAAAAGATATGATAGAAAAACTCTCTCAAAAACTGAAAATAAAAGTATATTAGCACCAAAAAATCTCCCTGCTCTCAATGGGAGCAAAGCCTCATCAACTGCATTTCAGAGGGGGGTTTCCCTTTACGAAAAGATTTATGTGGTCGATTCAGTTGTGGCTAGTTTTTTGCTCTTTTAATTCATGGGGGGAACAAAATGCCAGTTAAAAAATTCGAACCCGTATTAGTTGAAAAACTTGATGAGCTTAAGGGAAAAGGGACACTTAAGGGCAGGGAAATGGTGATAACAGGCGTGAAACCCGCTGAACATAAGAAAGGCCCACGATACTTTATTGAAGGACGCGGAGAAATGGAATTTCTCAGAATGAATTCCAATTCTTATCTCGGAATGTCCTTGCGCAGAGAGATAATCGAGGCAGAAGAAGAAGCTTCAAAAAAATATGGCGTTGGTCCTGGGGCAGTCCGTTTTATTAGCGGAACCTATCAACCACATATTGAGTTAGAAAAAAAACTGGCGAAGTTCCATAACCGCGAATCGGCAATGATTTTTAGTTCTGCTTATGCCACAATGATGGGAATTTTATCACCATTGATAGACGATGAGACCACCGTCATCAGTGATGAATTGAACCATAATTGTATTATCAATGCTATCAGGCTTTCCCGACCCAAAATCAAGGAGATTTACAAACATCTGAGTATGACTGATCTCGAGGACAGAATAAAAAACGTTATCAAGAGAGGAAAACGAGTCCTAATCGTTACAGATGGAATTTTCAGTATGAGAGGCGACTATGCGCCGCTGAATATTATTGAAGAAATTGCCAACAAATATGATCCAGAATTTGAAGAAGGCATTATTACCATTGTAGATGATTCCCATGGTGTAGGTGCCTTTGGGAGAACTGGACGCGGAACTGAGGAATATACTAATGCGAAAGGCATTGACATAATAGTTGCAACGATGGGGAAAGCCTTGGGAGTGAATGGCGGATATTTAGCGGCAAATTCTACGATCATAAAGTACCTCCGGGAGACAGCTCCTTTTTATATATATTCAAATCCCATTACACCTTCAGAAGCAGGCTCGGCAATGAAAGCCCTGGATATTTTAGATAGCGAAACGGGGATCCGGTTATTAGAGAATCTGCGCAAACTGACAAAACGCTTCGAAAAAGGACTGGTTGATTTGGGTTATGAGATTATAGAGAGCGAGCATCCGGTCGTGCCGCTAATGATCAGGGATACAAAAAGAACATCTGAACTCGTTCACTATCTGACCGAGAATGGCATATTAGCTACTGGGTTGAATTATCCGGTAGTTCCAAAAGGGGATGAGGAAATAAGATTCCAGGTTTCGGCTGATCATACTGAGTATGATATAGACTATGTCCTCGGGATATTGAAGAAATTTAAAGAGACAAAAAAAACAAAGTGATATCCTGGAACGTTGCAACCGAATTCTTCTATCCTCCCTCAGAGGACTTCTCGCTTCCATGACGGAAGATTTCAAAGCATTCTGAAAAACAGTGCATCGCGCCCGGGGCCAGGATAGGGTTCTAATCCATTGCTAGGCTGGCACAGGACGAACTCGGAATGATTATGCTGGGAGGGTGACGGGACCTCAATCGGCAAACGGGAATCTTGAACCTTGTAAAGCGGCCGGATTTCATAATTTTTGGATCTAGCCAAAGATGAAAGATTGATCTTTTCTTTGCCATTTGTACATAGTAGATGAATCCAATCGTGCGGACTCAGCTCTGATAATCATAGATTTCAACCGCAACTGTCATGCCCTAACGGGGACCTACGAGGTCATTAGATGTTAGAAGTCTCTATTTTCCGAGATAGGCCTGATAACGGGTATGATCTCTAGTTAGCTCATTTTCGATAGAAATAACCCCATCTCAAAATCCAATCATTCTATGAAATCGTGGGAAAACGAGAGATATTCCAAGGAAATTTGAGAATTATTGAGATTATGAGATGTTTAAAATATCAATACGGTTTTCTGTGATTTACTGCAGAAACGAGTGAGGAATTCTTGAAGATTGTGGTCTCTGAAATAAGCTATAAGAGGGTTTTGCATCTTCCTATCAAGCAGAATGTGGGCAGAGACGAATTGTCATTGGCCAAATTTCATGTCACCTTCATGGAATGTAACTATTTGATCATATCGGGGGAGAAATGAAAAGAATGAGGAATCTAGAGGGGAGGATCACCGTTCAAAAAAAGATTTTCCTTTCATGTTCATTTATGATAGTAGAAGCGGAGAGGGGATTTCTTCAATTCCCACACCGCGAGAAGGGGGGTGATATTCGTATCCTATTTGTCGGGAGAGATGGAATCCACTAGGGTGTTGCGTGTTAAACAAGAGACAAACAGGAGGAAAACCATGAAGGGGAAAAAAGCGTTAAGATTTCTATTCATTAGTTTTACACTTCTCATTCTCACCCTATCATTTCAGGGGCCGCCCGCCCGTGGCGAGGTGACTCAGCTCTCCATGGGAACTGCCACGGTAGGGGGCATCTTTTACAATATAGGGATGCCTGTGGCCCAATGTGTGAATAAGGCCTGGCCCGAGGTTAACATCACGGCGGAAATCACCCAGGGTTCCACGGAGAACCTTCGCCTTATCGCTCAGAAGAAGATCCAGCTGGCCGTTATCACCCCCATGATTGGGGTTTTTGCCCGAAAGGGGATCAGAATGTTCAAGGGGAAACCCGCCGATTCGCGAGCGGTAGTCCGTCTGTTGCCCAACGCCAATATCTGGGCGGTCCTTACAAAATCCAAGGTCAAAAGTATCCCCGAGCTGAAGGGAAAAAAGGTCGGTGTGGGCCCCGCCTCTGGTGGTCTTGGCGTCGTTGCCAGAAGCCAGCTAACCGCTAATGGAATCGAATACAAGAAGGATATCAAACCCTTCTTCCTGGGTGCCGGAGCGATGGCCGAGGCGCTCAAGGATGGGACGGTTGAGGGGACCATCTTGACCGGCGAATTGGCCCAGATGGTAACCGCTACACACAAAATCAGGATCCTTCCGTGGGACGAGAAGACGGTAGACGCGTTCATAACGAAGAATCCCTATTACGCGAAGTATACCTATCCTCCCAATTATTTTAAGGGCGTTGATTACTCTGTCCTGACGGTTGATAACGGGGTACAGTTGATCTGTCAGAAGGATGCGGATGA
>CAYFXL010000048.1:0-19505 GCA_964346945.1 uncultured Syntrophobacterales bacterium | reverse complement strand
GCGGAAGCCTGGCGTTACGCCCTCGAAGGGAAAAGCGGTCCCATAGCCCTGGCCTTAACTCGACAAAATCTCCCCACACTGGATCGCAGCACGTATGCCCCTGCCGACGGCCTCTCTCGCGGGGCTTACATCCTCAGCGATACCGGGGGTAAGAGACCAGACGTCATCGTGATCGCGAGCGGTTCCGAAGTGCACGTGGCCCTGGAAGCAGCGGAAAAACTCCGACAAAAGGGAAGCGCCGTGCGCGTGGTGAACATGGCGAGTTGGGAATTGTTCGATAAACAGCCGGATGCCCATCGAAACAAGGTGCTCCCGCCTGAAATAACGGCACGCATTGCCATAGAAACGGGAGTCCCCCAGGGGTGGCATCGCTACGTAGGCGACAGGGGCGAGGTTGTCGGGATGAATCGCTTCGGGGCTTCTGCCCCCTATAAGGTTTTATTTGAAAAATTCGGGTTTACGGCCGATCATGTGGTAAAAAAAGCCGTGAAGCTCGTCGGAAAAGCGAAATCGAGACTATCAAAGGATGATTAAATTATGCCGTTCGCCATCGGTGCGGGTAAGGGGGATTTTTCCCGGCTGGAGCGTGAAACTTGATCCTAGCGATCATGGAATTTCTGACCAGGCATTTCTTGACGTATCCCTTGATGCTCTTGTGTATTTCTGCCGCTTCACAAGCCCATTCTGGGGAAGGGAAATTTCTCTTTCGGGAGGATTTCAACGACCTCAACGGTTGGAAGCCCTTCTATTTCCCAAAAATAGAAAGACACACTTCCTATACGATTGAATCCAGTGGTCCGGAGAGCTACTTGAAAGCGGAGAGCAATGCATCGGCATCGGCACTTCTCTATAGAAGGGAATTCAATATCTACCAGTATTCAAGGATGAGATGGCGATGGAGAGTGGAAAATGTCTATGCACATGGCGATGCTAAAACCAAATCCGGGGACGACTATCCCCTCCGTATCTACATCGTATTCAAGTATGATCCTGGGAAGGTGGGATTCATGGAGAAGGTCAAGTACAAAGCGGCAAAATTGATCTATGGGGAATATCCTCCCCACAGCAGTTTGAATTATATCTGGGCTAACAGGAAGTACGAAGAAACCATAATGACCAATGCTTATACCGAAAAGTCCAAAATGGTTCTGCTCCGAGGGGGCGATTCGAATAGTGGAAAATGGCTGAATGAGGATGTGAACATTCGGGAAGACTATGAGAGAGCTTTTGGCGAAAAGCCCCCCCCGATCGCGAGCATAGCCATCATGAATGATTCCGACAATACGGGCGAAAAATCCATTTCTTATCTCGACTACATCGAGCTCTATCGTTGAGGAAAGGGTGGCAATAGCAGCCTCGGAATACAATATCCCATCAGGTATGTTGGAAATAGGTTTCGCTCTCTTTGATACCGATTTCCAAATTCCGTTATGATCACCATCCCTCATTTGGACACCAATTTCAAAATATACAGCCTTTTTCACCAAAAAATACTGGGTTGACCCCATTCTATGGAACAAAACGAAAATATAAATTTTATCGGTGAGTGGGATAGTGTTATGACGAGTATCATTGGGACTGATGATTTGGTGGGGGGAACATTGAAAAAACCGGAATCCTCAAACACTCATGGCGAGAGGAGGAATGAAACCATGGAAGCGATTCAATATCCTGCGAAGAATCGTAAAGGAGCACTCATAAAAGCAACCACTCTTGTCGCCTTTATCGTCGTGGCCATATACGTTATCCGGTTTACCCCAGTTAAGGGTTTTCTTACCCCAGAAGCCCTCAGTCGGTTCTTGGAAGCGGCGGGTATTTGGGCTCCCCTGCTGTATATGCTGGTCTACGCCGTGGGTGTTTGTTTGTTCGTCCCCGGTACCCTGCTGACCGCCTTGGGAGCAGCCATTTTCGGGGCCTATTGGGGGTTTCTGTATGTTTGGGTAGGGGCAATGGTCGGCGCCAGTGCCGCCTTTTGGATCGGAAGAACACTTGGAAGGGAGTTCGCCGCCTCCCTGATTGGGGACCGGCTCAAAAAGTACGACGAGGCCATCGAACGCAACGGCTTCGCTACAACCCTTTATCTGCGGCTCATCTATTTTCCCTTCACACCCATGAACTTCGGTATGGGATTAACGAAAGTTCATTTCTGGGATTACGTATTCGGAACGGGGCTGGGCATCATCGTGGGCACCTTCATCTTCACCTTCTTCGTGGGGACCATCAAAGAGGTCTGGGCTAACGGTAACTGGGGAGAGCTCCTCTCCTTCAAGGTGTTCTTCTCAGTGGGCCTCTTCATCTTCTCCCTCTTCATCCCAAAAATCATCAAAAGGATCAAAGGGGAGGAGTAGCCGTGGAAAAGTCCTTCCGCGATGACGTGCTCGGCAGGCCACGTGACCTTTTGAAAGGTCAAGTCGCATTGGTCACGGGTGCGAGTTCCGGTATCGGAGAAGCCATTGCCACAGCCCTAGCCCTTTCAGGCGCCCGGGTTGTGGTGAATTTTTCGTCCAATGAAGAAGCTGCCAATGACGTCGTACACCATATAAGAAATGACGGCGGGGAAGCCATTGCGGTGAGAGCCAACGTCAGCAAAGAAGATCACGTGCTGGCAATGTTCGAAACCATAATCAAAAAATACGGCACCATCGATATCCTGATCAATAATGCAGGAGTGCAAAGAGATGCCAAGTTTATTGATATGCCGGTGGATCAATGGCAGGTTGTTTTGGATATCAATCTAACAGGTCAGTTTTTATGTGCCAGGGAAGCTGCCAAGGAATTTATCCGCCGCGGCGTTGTTCCGGAAAGATCCGTTGCCGCGGGAAAAATCATTTGTATAAGTTCGGTGCATGAAACGATCCCCTGGGCAGGTCATGTCAACTATGCCGCCTCAAAGGGGGGCGTCATGATGATGATGAAGACCATTGCCCAGGAGCTTGCCCCCTATAAAATTCGCGTAAATAGTATTGCCCCGGGCGCCATCAAGACTCGCATCAATCGGACTGCCTGGGAGACTCCTGAGGCAGAGGCCGAATTATTGCAGCTCATTCCTTACAAGCGGGTTGGGGAAACGAAGGATATTGGAGCTGTTGCCGTCTGGCTGGCCTCCGATGAATCGGATTACGTGAACGGAACCACGATATTCGTCGATGGCGGGATGCTCCTGTATCCAGCATTTGCTCATGGGGGGTAAAGGAAGATTAATAGTGACAAATGACAAAGTCCAAAGTTCAAACGAATGCCACGTGGCAAAAAGGAGATCACTGGAAAAGTCGCTCTTCGCCGCTCGAAATATTTTCTCGACTATCTCGAAACACGCTAAATGCACTGCAAGACCGCATAACTGCAGTACCGCAGCACTGCAACACTGTATATTTTCGCCCTCAGCACTCCTTCTCCCAGTTTTTCAGAGATCCCAATGGGGAGTCTAGCCATTTGAAATTACTCCTTGCGGGGATTCCCTATGAAAAATATTCTAACTGCTGACATTGGGGCAACAAATAGCCGGTTTGCCCATTTTGAGGTGGACCAAAACGGCAAACTCTCCCTTGTGGGAACGAAATGGCTAAAAACCCAGGAATCCGCTTCCTTTGGAAGCTTGGTCCAACAGTTGTATGGGAGTGGTTTCTCCCTTGGAACTGAGGGGGCTGATATCGCGATCATTGCTGTCGCATGCCCGGTCGAAGGCGGTGTCTACTGCTCGCCTCCCTATATCTCCTGGGATATCGAGCTTTCGGCGGCACAGAAAGCGTTCGGCCTTAAGCGGTGTTTACTCATTAACGACTTCGTTGCCCAGGCTTTTGCCTGCCGTTCGCCGATTGCCGAAGAAGCAGAGCAGATATTGCCAGGGCAAATGATATCCGACGCAACCGTGGCTGTAATCGGGGCTGGTAGCAACCTTGGAAAGGCCGCGCTTGTCCCCGATGGATCGGGCGGTTTTGTGGCAATGCCCTCCGAGGGTGGTCACGCGAACTTTCCCTTTGTATCGGAGCGGGAATTCGAATTTCAAGAGTTCCTCCTGGGAGAACTTGGGGAAGAATATGTAACGGCCAACACGGTTGTTTCGGGAAGGGGTTTGAGCTTTATCCATCGCTTTCTGACGGGGGAGAGGTTGGAGCCCCGCGATGTAACAGCAAAACTGAGCCCGAATTCCGAAACCATCGCCTGGGCCGCTCGCCTCTGCGGGAGGGTGTGCCGCAATTATGCCCTTGAAACCCTTGCACTCGGCGGCCTCTATGTCTCAGGTGGAGTGGCTGCCAAGGTCCCGCACCTCGTTACCCACGAGGCTTTCGCGAGCGAGTTTCACAGCTCCAGGACTCTATCAGAATTGCTCAAAAAAATACCGGTGTATCTCAACAAGAACGAAGAAAGTGGGCTTTGGGGGGCCGCGTTCTTAGGCCTTCAAGAGTTCCAGAGGGAGTCTGGGCAACAGCCCGTCAAAGTACAAAGAAAGCGTAAATGACAAACAAAAAGAGGTTTGACATTTGGATTTTGACATTTGAACTTACCATTGAGTGATGTAGGTTTCAATACAAGGGGATTACCAAGGAGGTTATCATGGCGAAGTATGATTTTGACATAGGTATCTTGGGTGGGGGATCAGGAGGCTTAACCATCGCAGCGGGAGCAGCTCAGCTTGGTGCGAAAACCCTTCTCGTTGAGAAGGAAAAGGAACTCGGGGGAGACTGCCTCCATTTCGGGTGCGTCCCCAGCAAAACGCTCATTCGGACAGCTCATGTCTACCATTTGGTGAAAAATGCCGAACAATTTGGCCTGCCGCCCGCACAGGTTAAGCCCGTGGATTTTCGAGAGGTGGCAAGGAGAATCCAATCGGTTATCAGCGTCATACAAAAGCACGATTCCGAGGAAAGGTTCTGCAAGCTCGGGGTTAAGGTGGAGTTCGGAGAACCGCATTTTGTCGATGAGCATGCCATCCGGTTAAATGGGGAAACCCGTGCGGCGAAAAATTGGGTCATCGCAACTGGGTCCTCCCCCTTCATTCCCCCGATAGAGGGTCTTGATAAGACGCCGCATATAACCAATAGAGAAATCTTTTCCCTCGAAAGGTTGCCGAAATCCATGATTGCCATCGGGGCTGGTCCCATCAGCACAGAGATGGCACAGGCCTTCACCCGCCTGGGGACAAGGGTTATCATTGTTCAGCGCGGCAATCAGATTCTCGGTAAAGAAGACAAGGACATGGCGGATCAGGTCATGAATGCTTTATGTGCTGAGGGGGTGAAATTCTATCTAAATTCCACCACCGTCAGCACAAAGGACCTGGGAGAGGAAAGAGAGGTCATTATTAAAACGGCTGAGGGGAAAACCATCAACCTCAGGGCTGAAACCATCTTGTTAGCCGTGGGAAGAGTGCCGAATCTGGGAGGGTTGGGACTGGAAGATATTGGCGTTGCCTATGACCGGAAGGGCCTCAAAGTGGACCAAAAACTGAGAACGAGCCATAAGCATATCTATGGAGCTGGGGATGTCACGGGCACCTACCTGTTTACCCATGCAGCCGGGTATGAAGGGGGCATTGTGATCAGCAATGCGATTTTTCATCTCCCAAGGAAAACCGATTACACCTTTCTCCCCTGGTGTACCTATACGGATCCGGAACTCGCCAGCATCGGGATGAACGAAACAATGGCACGGGCTGCCGGGATCAATTACTCCGTATGGACGGAGGAGTTCAAGGACAACGACAGGAGCCTTGCCGAGGGCGAAGAGGTTGGAAAGATCAAGATGCTCCTCGATGAAAAAGAACGCCCTATCGGCATTCAAATTTTAGGGCCACGAGCTGGGGATTTGGTCAGTGAGTGGGTGGCTATCGTAAATGGAAAGGTGAAGCTATCAACTCTGGCATCTGCCGTTCATCCGTATCCGACGCTCGGGGAGATCAACAAGAGGGTTGCTGGAACCTTCTTGTCCGCCAAGATCTTCTCCGAAAAGGTGAGAAAAGGCCTCAGACTTTTCTTCCACCTGAGAGGCAGGGCCTGTGGCCAAGAGGTGACGTGAGGAGGTGGCATCTCTCCTCAGGGGGTGACGGGTGGTGACCGGATACAGGTCAGGGGGACGGTTGATGTGACAGTGTTGAATGCCTAACGGAGTTACTGTTGTACAAAAAAATCAGTGATTACGGGATAATCGGGAATTTGCATTCAATAGCACTCATTGGGCTCGATGGGTCTATTGATTGGTTATGCTTGCCTCACATCGATTCTCCAAGCATTTTCGCTGCCTTGCTCGACGATAAAAAAGGGGGCCGGTTCTCCATCTCCCCCTTGGATGATTGGGACTCGGTAGCGGAATATATCCCTGAAACAAACATTCTCCTGACGAAATTCAGAACGCGAACGGGAGTTCTGCGGGTAACCGACTTTATGCCGATCCCTTTTGGGGGGGAAGAGGAGCTCGAGGAGGAACGGCATGAGCTATATCGAATCGTAGAGGTTACCAAAGGTAAGTTGGATGTTGGGGTTGTCTTCGAACCCCGATTTGATTATGCGCGAGCCAGAACGTCGGTCGAAAAACGCAATGGGGCAATCGTCGCCAGGGGAAATGGGGAGAATGTGGTCTTTTCCGCCCCTTGCGATTTTGAGGCTGCTCACGGCAAAGCCCAGGCTAAATGGAGCATGTCCGAAGGGGAACAGGTGTGGCTCCACCTGAGATATGGTATTGGAGAGCCTATTATACCTGATGGAGAAAAGGCAGCAACATCTTTGCGGGAGACCGAGGCATATTGGCGAAGCTGGTTAAAGAGAGGAGAAACGGGCAGGACAATAGACTTAGGTCCCTATGGGAAAATGATTGATCGTGCCGCCCTTGTCCTGAAGCTTCTCTACTACAATCCAACCGGTACCATTGCAGCCGCCGGCACGACTTCCCTTCCCGAAGAGATCGGTGGAGTAAGAAACTGGGATTACCGATACACATGGGTCAGAGATACATCCTTTACCCTCCAGGCCCTCTTCACCCTTGGACACCTATCTGAGACACAGGGTTATCTGAGATGGATCGAAAGGTTACTCTCCGAACACGGACCCGGCAAAATGCAGATCATGTACGGGCTGCGTGGCGAGGCGGATTTGGCTGAAGAAGAACTCCTCCACCTGGATGGCTACAAGGGTTCGAAACCCGTCCGTGTAGGAAACGGGGCGGCGACCCAGAGGCAGCTCGACATCTATGGAGAGATCATGGATTCAGCCCTGAAGCTCTCGGACTATGTGGGAAAAATAGACTCCGAACTGTGGCCTTTTCTGCGAGGCATCTGTGATTACGTGGTTGAACATTGGCAAGATAAAGACTCTGGCATCTGGGAGGCACGGGCAGGCCCTTATCATTTTACCTATTCGAAGATGATGTGCTGGGTCGCACTGGATAGAGGACTGACCATAGCCCGGAGATACGGGTTCCCAGCTGACCTGAAACAGTGGGAGGAAACAAAGGACAAGATAAAAGAAGAAGTCCTCGAAAAAGGATGGAACCAGGGGAAGGGGGCTTTTGTCCAGCACTATGAAACTGAGGCTTTGGATTCGAGCACCTTGCTGATGCCTCTCTTCGGTTTCCTTCCTTTTGATGATCCCCGTATCGTTTCAACAATTGAAGCTACACAGCGAGAGCTTGGACACGACGGTTTTCTCTATCGCTACGTTGCTGAGGACGGTTTGCCGGGAGGTGAAGGACCTTTCTTGCTCTGTACCTTCTGGTTAATAGATTGCCTTATTGGACTGAAAAGATTTGAGGAGGCAGAAACGCTCCTCGCACGTATGGAGCGTATTGCCAACCATGTCGGTCTCTTCTCAGAGGAGTTTGATGTGAATTGGAGGGAGGCCCTTGGAAACTTTCCTCAGGCCCTTACGCATATCGGCTATATAAACAGCGTCATCGCATTGCGCCAGGCAATGGGCAAGACGGCTGTCGAGGGTGAACGGGAAACAGCCGCACCACGGCGCAAGCTTCTCCTAACAAGCAGGATTGTTCTGAACGAGGGAAAGGGTCCAGAAGACATTCCAATAAAAGATATTGCTATGAGGCTCAAAGATTCGGTGAATATTCTCCGAGGGGCTTTCTTCGACACGAAACGTGGACGAGTCGCCTATGAACGGATGCAAAGGTCAGAGGCATACAGGCAATATGTCGAGTTGAGCTATAGCCTCAAGAAGATGCAACTCGAGGAGCTTAAGAGCAGGGAGGAAGCGCTCGCCTTTTGGATCAACCTGTATAACGTCATCGTGATCCACGGAGTGATAAGACTGGGAATAAGGGATTCGGTCAAAGAGGTCCGCAATTTCTTCAGACGGGTCCAGTATCAGATCGGTGACCTGTTCTTTACCCCCGATGATATCGAACATGGAATTCTCCGCGGCAACAAGCGCCCTCCCAACTCCCTCTTCACGGTGTTTCAAGGAAATGATCCACGCACAAAATTCGCCATTAAGCCCCTTGATCCCCGTATCCATTTTACGCTCGTCTGTGCATCATCTTCCTGTCCACCCATCGAAGTATACACCCCGGAAAAATTGGAAAAGGAGCTCACCATTGCCGGAGAAACCTTCTTGAATGGCGGGGGCATCACGATCGATAGGGGAAAAAACCGCGTTTCCCTTTCTCGCATCTTCTCGTGGTATGCGGCGGATTTTGGAAAAACCCTTCCTGAAAGATTGCGGTTTATTGCTCCATCTTTATATAATCGAGATGGGAGGAAGTTTCTCGAGGAAAATGCAGAACGGATAAAGGTAGACTACCAAGACTACGACTGGAGATTGAACAGATATTGAAGGGGAAATAAAGATGAAAGACAATCCGATCCTCGAGCTTCAGAAGCTCGGTCAAAGCATCTGGTACGATAACATCCGCCGAGGGTTGCTGACCTCCGGGGAGTTGAAAGGGATGATCGATGCCGGCGAGATTGTCGGGGTGACTTCCAACCCTGCAATTTTTGAAAAGGCCATCGCCGGGAGCACCGATTACGACGAAGCCATGGCCGTCAGGCTCAGGGAAGATCCACATGCAAGCCCGGAAAGCCTGTATGAACGTTTGGTTATTGAAGACATCCGGACCACAGCTGATTTGCTGGCCCCTGTTTATGAAAGAACCGACGGCGTAGATGGGTACGTCAGTGTGGAGGTTTCGCCCCGACTTGCCCATGATACAGAGGGTACCATCACCGAGGCGCGGCGGCTCTTCACCGCCATTTCCCGTCCTAATGTGATGGTAAAGGTACCGGCCACCCCAGAAGGACTTCCCGCCATTTCGACATTGATCGCGGAAGGCATCAATGTCAACGTCACTCTGATGTTCTCCATTCAAGACTATCTGGATGTATCAGAAGCATACCTCGCCGGGTTGGAGAAGTCGACCAATTCGGGCGGGGATCTCAGCAGGGTCGCATCCGTCGCCTCCTTCTTTGTCAGCCGGGTCGATGTTGCCGTTGATAAGTTACTGCCTGATGATTCCCCTCTGAGGGGAAAAATCGCCATTGCCAACGCCAAAACAGCCTATCTACGCTTCAGAGAAACCTATGAGGGTGACTGTTTTGCCGGCCTCAAAAAACGTGGCGCCCGCGTTCAGCGCCTTCTGTGGGCAAGTACCGGTGTAAAGAATCCGCATTACCCTGATGTCATGTACGTCGAGGAGCTCATCGGCCACGACACCATCAATACCGTTCCACCTGCAACTCTCGATGCCTTCCGTGACCACGGCCGACCCCGGCTCAGTCTCACCGAGAACCTGGCCGAGGCTTCCGAACATCTGGCAGCCCTCAAAGACCTCGGCATCGATCTGGATGCCGTAACCCGCCGATTGAAAGTTGAAGGGGTGGACCTCTTTGAAAGACCGTATGACTCGTTGATGGAAACGCTAAGTCGAAAGCAGGAGTGTATTGTCGCGGGGGAGGTCAGCAGACAGCGCTTCACCTTGGGTCCCTATGCCGATGCCGTCAATGCCCGCCAGAGGTCATGGAGCGAGGCCAACGTGACTCGCCGCATCTGGCGAAAAGACGCCACCGTATGGGTGCCGGACCCAGAGGAGGCCGCCCTGACCCCTGAGCTGATAAATCGCCTCGGCTGGCTGTCCATCCCCGAGGTGATGCACGACCAACTGGATACCCTGCACGATTTTGCCGATGGGATCAGAAAGGAGGGGTTCACTCACGTTGTTCTGCTTGGGATGGGGGGGAGCAGTCTGGCACCGGAAGTCTACATGACCACTTTTGGCAACGCACCCGGCTACCCACCCCTGACCGTTCTCGATAGCACTCATCCCGCCTCCGTGCACAATATCACGGATAGTGTTGACGTGGCCAACACCCTCTTTCTCGTCTCCAGCAAATCGGGAGGGACCACTGAAACGCTCTCCTTCTTCAAGTTCTTCCACAACGCCGTCAGCGCCGTAAAAGAGAATCCAGGCCAGAACTTCGTGGCCATCACAGATCCCGGCTCCCCGCTGGAAACGTTCGCGGCTGAGAAAAAGCTGCGTCGCGTGTTCTCCTCGCCACCTGATGTGGGCGGCCGTTACTCCGCCCTCACCTACTTCGGCCTGGTGCCAGCCGCCTTGATCGGCATAA
This sequence comes from uncultured Syntrophobacterales bacterium, assembly GCA_964346945.1. GTDB lineage: Bacteria > Desulfobacterota > BSN033 > WVXP01. The sequence goes on along the minus strand of CAYFXL010000048.1, from coordinate 8,941 downwards.
ACCTGCACAAGCTTCTCGACCGAGCCATCACCATGCTTCACGCCACCCATTACTGCGTTCCCGTTGCCGAAAACCCGGGGCTGGCCCTGGGTGCTGCAATGGGTGAGCTGGCCGTGGCCGGCCGTGACAAGATAACCTTTTTTGCCTCCCCGAGTATCGAAACCTTTGGCGTATGGGTTGAACAGCTCATCGCCGAGAGCACTGGAAAGAATGGCAAGGGTATCCTGCCCGTGGCCGGGGAGAGATTGGGGACCCCGGATCACTACGGAGATGACCGCTTCTTCGTTTGTTTAAGAATGGAGGGCGATGAAAATGACCTTCTGGACAAGGGGGTCAATGCCCTTGAGGCTGCTGGACATCCAGTCATCCGCATTTCGCTCGATGAAAGAGAAGACCTCGCCGGCGAATTCTTCCGATGGGAGATGGCAACTGCTGCCGCCGGGGCAGTCCTCGGCATTAACCCCTTCGACCAACCCAACGTCGAGGCGGCAAAGGTCAAGGCACGAGAAATGCTGAAGGCGTTCCAGGAAACGGGAAGCCTTCCGGCAGATGCCCCTACCCTGGTTGAGGGCGATATTGAGGCCTTTGGCGGCAGTGGGAAGAACGGAGCTAACATCAGGGAGATCTTTGCCGATTTTGTGAAATTTGGGGGTCCTGGCGATTATGTGGCCTTGATGGCCTACGTGCCGCGGACGGTTGAGAACGATGCGATCCTGGAAAGCATTCGCCTTACCCTCCGAGACAGGCTGAAGGTCGCCACTACCCTTGGCTACGGCCCCCGCTTTCTCCACTCCACCGGTCAACTGCACAAGGGCAACGGGAACAAGGGGCTCTTCATTCAGATTACCCATGCACCGGTGAGTGATATCGCTATCCCGGGTGAACCATACAGTTTTGGCACCCTCATCGCCGCCCAAGCACTGGGGGATTTTAGGGCCCTTGCCGAGGGTGGACGTCGCCTCATCCGCTTCCACATTAAGGGTGATGTCTCGGTTGGGTTGAAACACTTACGAGATATTCTGTGAAAGAGAGAAGCATAAAATGCGCCTATAGAGGAGAAACTGGAGCGTGGGTCCCAAGAAAAGGGGTCTTTTGCGGACAAAGTGATCGCAGCCATCCGCCGGGAATGTGGCGGCCACGTGCTGTCCTCATCCGATGAGAAAAAACAAGCCTAAGCGTTCTGAAGGGTAGGGGAACGATGAAAGATAGGGGGACCCGAAGGGAATTTATCGAATTGGCGATGAGAGGCCTTGCTGGTCTAGGTGTCCTCGTCAATTTGTCCTTCTCGGGGGTCCGACGGGTTTGGGCCAAGACCAAAAAAGTCATTCTGCCGAGAGGAACAAAAAGGGAAAGCCTGGCCAACAGAAACCCCGCGGATTTGGATGCCAGCAACCTCGAAATTACCCCGCTGAAGGATTTTGGGACCATGGGGTTAACGAATCATGAGGTGAACCTCGGTACGTGGCGTTTGGAGGTTACTGGGCACCTCGAGAAGCCCTTGAGGCTGGACTATTCCCAACTCACGGGTCTGCCATCTTTCGAGAGAAGCGTTCTGCTGATCTGCCCGGGATTTTTCGCCAACCATGGCACGTGGAAAGGTATCTCCATCAAGGAGTTGCTTCGGAGGGCGGGGGCCAAGGTTGGTGTAACCCACGTTACCATTCGGGGACCCAAGGGCCCCTATGAAAAGGTGATGAGGTACCCCATAAAGGATGTCCTTTCTGATAAGGTATTTCTGGCTTATGGGGTTAACGGGGAAGACCTTCCCCGTAAGCATGGTTTTCCCCTGCGGGCAGTGGCAGAGGATTACTATGGACATGACTGGGTTAAGTTTGTGTATGAAGTTACAGCCGAGAAGATTGAGCGCGGGACGAAGACGAGCAAAAGCCAACGCAACATCAGAGCACGCTATGGAGCGCGCTCATGAGCTTAAGAAAAGGGAAAAAATATGGGCTTTGGCCTTGAAAAGGATCCTGAAACCGTTGAAACAATAGTCAAGAGCAAAGCGCCTGATTTGGGCATTCCCCCTGAAGCCTGTCTCATCGAAGGCAACCTTGATCCGTGCACTATTGTCATTTTCGGCGCTTCCGGAGATCTAACCGGCAGAAAGCTGATTCCAGCTCTCTATGATCTCTATCTAAATGGAGCATTGCCGACCCCGTTTGTCATCGTTGGGTGTGCTCGTACAAAATGGACCCGGCAGGACTTCCAAGTGAGAATGAAAGGGGCGATCAAGGAAGCAGGCAACATGGACAGGTCAAAATGGTCGGCATTTGCTGCATCTCTCTATTACCAACCCCTGGAGTATGACTCCCTCTCCTCATACGGTAAGCTTGCCGATCTCCTCAGAGACCTTGACGGGAAACACTCTACGGGGGGAAATAGAATTTTTTACCTCGCCATCCCCCCCTCTCTTTACAAGATGGCCGCTCAAATGCTCGGGCGAACGGGCCTTTCCGTTGAAAGGGCGGAGGGAAACGGATGGTGTCGTATCGTCGTTGAAAAGCCCTTCGGCAGGGATCTGAGTACAGCCATAGACCTCGATCAAACCCTTCATGAAAGCTTTCAAGAACACCAGATCTACCGCATCGATCATTACCTGGCTAAGGAAACCGTTCAAAACATGCTGATCTTTCGCTTCGGCAATGCTATCTTCGAGCCAATTTGGAACCGTGGTTATATAGATTATGTCGGCGTCATTGCCGCTGAGACACTGGGCGTGGAAAAACGGGCCGGATACTACGAAGAGGCAGGCGTCTTGCGAGACATGTTCCAGAATCACATGATGCAGCTTCTGGCCCTGACGGCCATGGAACCGCCTTCCCTTAGCGAGGCTGACCGTGTGCGCGATGAGAAGGTAAAGGTGTTTCGATCCCTCAAACCCCTCCCCGATAAGGATCAGGAAGAAAATCTCATCTTGGGGCAATATGGGCCGGGGAAAATCGACGGTACGATGGTACCCGGTTACCGCGATGAACCCGGTGTGAACCCAGAATCCCTCACCCCCACCTTTGCCATTGTGCGGGTTTTCATCGACAATTGGCGCTGGCGTGACGTTCCCTTCTACATGGTTTCAGGGAAGCGGCTGGCCAGAAAGCTCACCGAGATCGTCATTCAGTTCAAGGAGGTCCCTCATTCCATGTTCCAGAATGTCCTCGGGGAACATATTATGGCTAACCGCTTGATCCTGCGGATTCAGCCCGATGAAAGAATAACCTTGACGTTTCAGACAAAAAATCCGGGAGCGAGGTTTTGTTTGCGATCGGTTACCATGGATTTTGACTATTATGAAAATTACGGCGGCCCAATAGTGGAGGCATATGAAAAAGTGCTCCTTGACTGCATCCAGGGGGATCACTTGCTCTTTTGGCGACAGGATGCGGTAGAACTCTGCTGGTCTTTCTTATCACCAATACTGGAGCGGTTCGAAAAGAGTCCGGGACGGACGGAAAAACTTCACCCATACGAATCCGGGGCCTGGGGACCCGAAGCCGCTCAAACCTGGATGAGGTTGATCATAGGTAATAGATAGATTGGCTTCACGAAGGGAGGGATATGATCATGGAAAGCTATTATGAACCTCAGGATCTTCCTCAGTTCGAGGAGATCGCCGAGGAGGCATCAGAGCTGGGCAAGAAGTTCTTTGACTATTACGGTTCTGTATTCGCCGAAGGAGAGCTCACGGAGAAGGAGAAAGCCCTCATCGCACTTGCGGTAGCCCATGCCGTTCAGTGCCCGTACTGCATCGATGCCTTCACCCAGGCATGCCTGGAAAAGGGGTCCAACCTGAGCGAGATGACGGAGGCGATCCACGTGGCTGTTGCCATACGGGGAGGTGCTTCCCTCGTTCATGGGGTACAGATGCGCAAAATTGCAAAAAAATTATCAATGTAGGAGAATAGAAGGGGAATCCTTGTTCAATATCTGGTGGAACGCCAATCCTTTACCATGGGGAAATCTGTAACAAATATCAACCGGTTCCAATGGTCGAAAGCTGGCATCTTGTGTTCCTCTTGGTATCGATCCACCCGAAATTGAAAACGTAATGGAGAGGGGATAGTCAAGTGTATGGTGAGCCATCATCGCAAGATACCATAAGGTCATCGGTCAAGAATGCCTTGTCCGTGGAGTCTTTTCGTCTCACCCTCTCGAGGCATGGGGTCGAGCTGAACCGCAGCCACACACAAACCCTCCAGATCAACGTGGGTTTGCTCTGTAACCAAGCATGCCGCCACTGTCATCTGGAAGCTGGCCCCAACCGCAAGGAGATGATGGACGGAAAGACCCTGGATGAGATCGTCGCCTTTACCCAACGAGGCTATTTCCAGCTCATCGACATTACCGGCGGGGCACCGGAACTGAATCCGAATCTGGTTACCATGATCGAAAGGTTATCGCCCCTTGCGCCAAAGATCATGCTCCGTACCAACCTCACGGTCCTGACCGATGGGAAGCGTGATTTTCTCATGGATGTTTGCAAACAGCACCGCATCGTCATCGTTGCATCCTTTCCTTCTCTCAATACAACTCAGGCGGAAGCTCAGCGGGGAAAGGGAGTATTTGAAAAATCCATCTCGACCATAAAGAAGCTCAATTCCATTGGATACGGACACGACGGATCCAACCTGGAGCTTGATTTGGTGTCCAACCCCACCGGTGCCTTTCTTCCTACCTCACAGGCTCAGGAAGAAAAGAGATTTCGTCGCGACCTCGAAAGAAAGTGGGGAATCACCTTCAATCACGTCTATACTTTTGCCAACGTTCCCCTGGGAAGATTTCGCCAGTGGCTCCATCATTCGGGCAACCTCGAAAACTACCTGCAGAACCTCGCTTCACGCTTCAATCCCTGTTCCATCAAAGGGCTTATGTGTCGTACGCTCATCTCCGTCTCGTGGGACGGATACCTCTATGATTGTGATTTCAATCTTGCAAAAGGGCTCTATATGGGCGGACGCAAGACCCACATTTCAGAGATGGCCAGAGCGCCCAAACCGGGAACTCCCATTGCCGTCTCAGACCACTGCTATGCCTGCACAGCAGGCTCAGGTTTCACCTGAGGAGGAGCTATAGTGACCTGAGTTCAGGTCTCATCTCGGATACAAAGGAAGGGGCACGGGTTCCGGAAATAGGAGAGCGATCGTGGGAGGCCACAAAAATGCCCCGCGACATTCCCGTTGGCAACGGCAGACTTCTCCTCTGCTTTGACGAGAGCTATTGTATCCGCGACCTCTCCTTTCCTCACATAGGTCAGGAAAACCACGTCGGCGGTGGCTTCTGTCGCCTTGGGACGTGGGTTGATAGGCAGTTTTCCTGGGGGGGAAGGGACTGGAAACGAGATCTTCTTTACATCCCCGATACCCTGGTAATCCAGGCTAACCTTTACCATGAAGGGCTGGCGCTCCTTCTCGTGCGTCGAGCTGCGTGCTCCTGCGCATGGCCGAGAGACGGCGCCCTTGTAGCGAACGCCTTGGACCTGTCGGGCTACCTGATACCCGCGCAGAATTTTTATCGATTTGCGGCCGACGTTATCGAACAGGAGGGTTATTTGCTCCATAAAAGCAACCCGGACGGTACCCTGGCCTCTTCCTGGCATCCGTGGTTTAGCGTCGGCAAGGCGCAGCTGCCAATTCAGGAAGACGAGACGGCCCTCGTTATCTGGGCCCTGTGGAACCACTTCGTTCTCTATCGAGACATAGAATGTATCAAGCCCCTCTGCAGAACCCTCATTAAGAGAGCCGCAGACTTCATGTGTCAATACAGGGATCTTGAGACCGGCCTTCCGAGTAAATCCTACGATCTGTAAGAGGAGCGACTTTTTCAGAGATTTCGAACCTACGATCATGAGAGGTATCTGGATCTGAAATGAAGTCAGAGGTACAACGCTACCGAAACCTTGAAGCCCTCAGCCACGCAGCTGCTGAGTTCACCTGTCGGCTGGCCGAGGAATGCGTGGAACGTTGCGGGGTTTTCACGATCGCTCTTTCAGGGGGTAATACTCCCCGGCCAATGTATGAGGCTCTTGCTCAGCCACCTTTTGATGCCAGGATGCCGTGGCGTGACATCCACCTTTTCTGGGGGGACGAGCGGTGTGTGCCATCGGATCATCCCGACAGTAATTTCGCCATGGTCTTTCGTACGCTGATCTCAAAAGTCCCGGTTCCCTCCCAAAACGTTCATCGCATACCGGCGGAGCTGAACCCTCCTGAGGGCGCTGCAGAGGCCTATGAGAAGATCCTCGGGGAATTTTTTGGCTCCTTCGGCAAATTGCAAAGGCATTCTTCGGCTTCTGGTGGAATCGAACCATTTCCCTCCTTTGATCTGATATTGCTGGGTGTGGGAAAAGACGGACACACGGCATCCCTGTTTCCGGACGATCAGGCCCTGGAGGAAAGAGAACGCTGGGTGACCGTGGTTCGTGGCCCCTATGGTTCCCCTCCTGTAACCCGGATCACCCTTACCCTCCCGGTGATTAACAGTGCCCAATGTGTCCTGTTCTTGGTGTCGGGGACCGGAAAGAGGGAGGTCATTCGCTCAATCTTGAATGATTTGGATCCGGCAACTCGATCGTATCCTGCTGCCCGGGTGAGCCCTGTGGGGAGGGTAGTGTGGCTGATTGACGAGGGAGCGGCATGAATCAGTGGGGAATCAAGAATCCGATCTAATCGGATCTCCAACCGTCGACAATAGGCCCAATGACAGGTTTCAGTAACCCTTCGGAAACACTAGATCCTCGGCATCCCTCAGGCCCAAACCCGGGTCGTGAGGGCCTGATCATTTTCACCCGCTATCCAGAGCCAGGAAAGGCCAAAACCCGCCTGATCCCCTCCCTCGGGTCTAATGGAGCCGCAGGGCTCCAGCGTCGAATGACCGAACATACCCTGACCGTAGCGAGACAACTCCACGGTTACCGTCCCGTGTCCATCGAGGTTCATTACGAAGGTGGCAGCAAACATCTCATGGAACGGTGGCTCGGCCGAGATTTGCCTTCCCGCCCCCAGGGGAGCGGTAATCTTGGAGAGCGCATGCTGCGCGCATTCCACGAAGCGTTCCAAAGAGGAATGGAGCGGGTTGTCCTTGTGGGAACAGATATTCCAGGGATCACAGCTCGTACCCTGCTGCAAGCCTTTGAGAGCCTTGGTTCTAAGGATATGGTTCTCGGGCCTTGCCGCGATGGGGGCTACTATTTGATCGGCTTGCGCCAAACCTTCCCCCAATTGTTCGTTGATATTCCATGGGGGACGGAAAGGGTCCTCGAAATGACCAAGAAGGTTGCAGATGACCTCGGGATTTCGGCAGTGCTCTTGGAAACCCTCGAAGACCTCGACCGCCCCGAGGACCTTCACCTATGGGGAAAGGCATCAAAACATATGCCTAAACCTCATCCCATCCCCCGTATTTCCATAATTATCCCAACCCTCAACGAGGCAGCAAATCTTCCCGCAACTTTGGCGAGCACTCGAAGCGCCTCGAATGTGGAGGTGATCGTCGTTGACGGCGGGAGCAGTGATGAAACAGTCAAGGTGGCCCGGTCCTGGGGCACAAGGGTGTTTATCCTCGCTCCCGGACGTGCCAGGCAAATGAATGCCGGTGCCGCTCAGGCCACGGGTGATGTGCTCCTCTTTCTCCATGGCGATACGCGCCTGCCCAGAAGGTATGACCATTACATCCGCAAGACCCTCGCGCATCCCCATGCTGTCGCCGGAGCCTTTCAGCTGCGCATCGATGGACGAGTTCCCGGGCTTCGGATCGCTGAAAGAATGGTCAATCTACGGTCCAGGCGGTTGCAATTTCCCTACGGCGATCAGGCGATCTTTCTCAGGGCGGACCTATTCCGGGAAATGGGTGGGTTTCCCGACATGCCCATTATGGAGGATTTTGAGATGATTCGACGCCTTCGCCGGCGGGGCCGTATTGTGATAGCCCCCGTTCCCATCCTCACATCGGCTCGTCGATGGGAGAACCTCGGCATCTTGCGAACTACGCTCATCAACTACGCCATACCCCTGGCCTACTACCTTGGGGCGTCACCATCACGCCTTGCCCGCTGGTACAGCAGGAAACGGGGAATTCAAAAAATTCAAGAGAGGAAAGGGGATCAAAGAGGAGCAAGATGAAAGGGCAATGCCTTGAAGCATTCTTCTAACACCGTGAGTGAGGTACTTCCCCCAGGGATGTCATTTACCATCGTGATATAATTGAACCGCAATCGTTTAGGTTCCATAAACCCAATGCAGTATCCTCTCCAAGCCATTCCGCGGAATCAAACCGTGGGAGAGTTGCATACCATTGTCCAAGTGTCCTCCTAAATTTCACATACAACAGCTTGAAACATGGGACACCTATTTGTTAATGTGCGATGAAGAATGTTTCCCTATTACTTTTTACGATTTAGCGGGCCATTGCTTCTCATCCTCGTGGGATTGAAAATCCTCTCCGGCTATGCCTTGGTGGGGAGGATCAACGGGGTCTTCTGGCTTTCAAGGCTCCATGAAAATCGGACCCTTGACCTGCTCCTTCTCTTTGTGTTCGTTTTCCATGCCCTCTATGGGCTTCGGCTCTTCTTGATCGATTTAGGAATAAAACAGGAGAGGTTCCTATTCTGGATCTGCACAATAATGGGCTCCCTGATATTGGCCTTCTCTTATCTCTATCTTTATTGAGCTTATTTTCCTGACGGATGGTTTGCTCCATGAAGCGCGTTGCTCCAATGATGCTTCACGCTCATAAACCGTGAACCTCGGCTTCCGCTTCTTAATTCCGAAGCCCTTAAGGTCTCGCATCGAATGGATCTTCTTTCGCACGACATTCTCGTAATTGGTGGAGGACTGGCGGGTTTGAGGGCCGCCTTGGAGGTCAAAAGGGCTGGTCGAGATGTGGCCGTTCTCACCAAGGTCCATCCCCTCAGATCCCACTCCGTTGCTGCTCAGGGTGGGATCAATGC
>CAYFXL010000047.1:0-19641 GCA_964346945.1 uncultured Syntrophobacterales bacterium | reverse complement strand
CGAATCTTGAATCGCTGAATCTTATTGGGCAATTACTAGACGCCACGACGGGTAACAGGTTAGGTGGGGCGGTCAAGGTTATGGCGGCAATTTAGGATCTGGAGAAGGCTATTCTCTGCTTTAGATTCAATTTAACGGTTACAGAAAACCCGCCGAAGTCTTTCATAATTTACTTGTGAGAAACTATCCATAACCATGTCTGCTGATGATAAATCTTGCTTCCCAGAGTTCAGATTTATAAAACCAATACATTTCATACCTGCCGCCTTAGCTGCTTCTATACCATTTTCCGAATCTTCTATTACAATACAATCCTGTGGTTGAAGACTTAAGTGTTTGGCAGCATAAAGAAAGATGTCTGGAGCAGGCTTCCCATTCTCGACTTCATAGCCACTTACTATTGTTTTGAAAAATTTTCCAAGATTGAACATATCAAGGACTATTTTAATGATCTTGGTTGAAGAAGATGATGCCAAAGCAAGCTCTATATTGTTCTTATATAAATCTTCAATTAATTCAACTACTCCAGGTATTGGCTTCTCATCTTTTTTTGATAATAGGTAATTGATGTAAATGCTCATTTCCATTTCGGCTAATTGTTCAGTTGAGAGGTCAATCTTGTATTTATTTCTTATGTCCGACCACATATCTCTACTGGAAATACCCACATAAGAGTAATGTTCCTCTTCAGAAACATCTAACCCCAAATATTTAAAGAGCTCATTTCCGGCTTTAAAATAGATTGGTTCGCTATCAATTATGACTCCGTCCATATCAAAAATTACGGCTCTAAACATAAGATTGCCTCTATGTTGTGATCCGCGGCGGTAGTGACCATTAGCCAAAATGAATCCTGGCCTCTTACCATCTATTTTCCGTTATTCACAATTATGTCAAAATTTGCAGGATAAAGCCATAAAAGCCAACAGAGATTGCCTCAATTGATTCTCACTGTTTCAATCTTTCAATTCATCTTATTGCAGTTTCTTTGAATACATTGTTAGCATTGTGTTTGCCGTCTGGAGCCCGTATATCGTTGTCCCCACTGTGATCGACGACCAAATCAACATTCCGCGCAAAGTGGCAATTTAGTGATAAGAAAAGAAAAAAGATTTCCAAACGTTGACTAGAGTCCGTATTGAGATTAACTCAAAGTAGTTTTCTTTCCGACCTTTGCTGATTCTAATCCTGCCTCCAGCACCTGCATGATTTTCATGCCATCGTAAAAGTCTGGCTCGATTTTTTCGCCTTTATTGACAGCATTGAGAAAATCAACCACGGAGTGGATAAATTCATGCTCATATCCGATGATGTGCCCTGGTGGCCACCAATTTGCAACGTAGGGATGAACCGGTTCGGTTGCCAGTATAGTTCTGAATCCCTGTGAATCATCAGGATCGTTAGCCGAGAAAAATCTTAGTTCGTTCATCCGCTCAAGGTCAAAAATTAAGCTCCCCTTACTGCCGTAAATTTCGAAGGAATTGTAGTTCTTCCTGCCTGGTGCGAATCTCGTTGCCTCAAAAGAACCCAGCGCACCATTGGAAAACTCGACGAGCATAAATGCCGAATCTTCCACTGTTACCTCACCTTTCTCATTTCCCTTTATAGCCGCCTTAAAGGTTCCAGCAGCGACTTCGTCCGGCAAGGGACGCTCCTTTATAAAGCTCGCAATCATGGCAGTAACACTCTTAATCTCACCAATGAGGAATCGCGCCAAATCAACGCTGTGAGAATTGAGATCGAGCTGGGGACCTGAGCCAGCAGTCTCTTTCCTCAGATGCCACGTGAGGGGGAAATTCGGGTCAACAATCCACGACTGGAGATACGCCCCTCTCCAGTGGAAAATCCTGCCGATCTTTCCCTCATCGATGAACCTCTTGGCTAAGAGAACCGCAGGGCATCTCCTGTAGTTATGGTTGAGAAAGTGTTTAACGCCGTTTTTCTCTGCGGCTTCATACATCTCCTTCGCTTGCTGGTAGGTGAGTGCAATAGGTTTCTCACAAAAGATATGTTTTCCTGCTTTTGCGGCTTCAACAGCGATTTCATGGTGGAGGAATGTCGGTGTTGCGATGTCGACTATATCAATATCATCTCTCTCTACTACGCGTCTCCAATCGGTCTCTGTCTCCTCCCAGCCCCACCTCTTTGCAAACTCCTTTAGCGGTTCTTCGTGCCTCCCGCACGCCACTTTCATCACAGGTTCCACATTCAGGTCAAAGAAAAATGGTGCATTCTTCCACGCATTGCTGTGAGCTTTCCCCATAAACTTGTAGCCGACGATTGCGACGTTCATCTTCTTCATCTCTTAACTCCTTCTTTTCCTTTAGGTTTCTAATGAAAGGTCCCACGTCCGCTCTTGGATCCCCCTTAAATCCCCCCTGACCGTTCTCATCGTTGGCGTCGATAGATTAGGAGCGTTTCAAACGGTTAAAGAAGAAATCACGCATATACCTGTGGGAATCGATGGCATCACCTTTTGCTTGGGTTTGCTCCAATTTGGCGGAATCAATCTCCAGGGCAACTTCACGAAGATCTTTTATATTCTCGATGCTGAGTTCGCAGGCGGCAATGATGTCCTCCCGGCATGGGAATATGTCAAGGCCATACCACCCATCATATCCGACCCTGTCCATGTAGTAGAGCATTTCGAGGACCTGCCAGATGTGGATTGATCCGGCGATCATATCATCGTCAAAGCAACCGTAAGCATCATTGAAGTGGATACTGAAAAGCTTGCCGTGCAAGGCCAGGTAGGTAGCTGCCTCTGCTGGGCTCTCTTTTGCCATAAAAGCATGTCCCACATCGAACGTTACTCCAATATTATCCATGCCTATTTCATAGCAGAGGGCGAGCGCCCTGCCTGCGCTGCCAACCAAAATGTGAGTCCTCGGTTCTGCCACTTTATACTCGATGCAGATTCGAACGTCAGGGTTGTGCCTGGCCGCCTCGGCGATACAGTCTCGTTCTCGGTTCCACGCCTCCATTAGATTCTCCTGGAAAGGATAATCGAACCCGTCCTGCCCGGGCCAGAGACCCGCATTCCTACAGCCCACAGCAGCAGCCGTGTCCATCGTTCGTTTCAGCACATCCACGGCTTTCTGCCTAATAGTCGGGTTGGCATTGGAAAGACCCCCGTTCTTGAATTCTCGACCGAAGATATTGGCATCAACGGCTGCGATCTCGAGGCCATTATCCTCAATGAGTTTTTTCACCTCCGAGGCGTTTTCTTCGTGGATAACATTGGGATACTGAAGGATCAAACCGCCCAGGCCCTTGACGTTTCCAGCCATTCTAATCTGGTCCTCTAAAGATATGGGATCGCGATATCCAGTTGTACAAAAACGATCGGCGCAACCCGTAAAGGCCCAGATTCCAGCGGAAAACTTAATATCTCTTGCCATACGTTCCTCCTCTTCATCAGGTTTTCGTAAAAATACTCCGTCAAATCGTAGCTTTCATGGGAATACCATGCGGACTTTCGACAAGAACCGGCTGATGTGTAATGGTTGAGAGTCGATGTTTCGGTTACTGGCTGCTCGTCTGGCTATCCTCTGACGAGGTTCTGTTGGTGCGTTTCCCGGGCGGCTACAGTGGCTGATGATTTCCGGTGGAAATCAACGGATCTAGTGAGACCTACAGTCGCTGCTTTCATCTTGCTGTACTAAATGTCTTGGCCGAGAAAAGCCGAGGTGAGATAGTTTTACCGAAGCTCAAATTGCCCTCAATGACTTATCTCCGTATCCTTCCTCTACTTCCATTTCCATCTACTTCAAGGTTTTTGAGACTCTTATCCCCTAACAGCTCCTGCGGTCAACCCTTTTACGATGGCTCTTTGAGCAATTGAAAAAAATACGAGACCTGGTAAGGCCGTGAACATAGCCGTAGCGGCTATAGAATCCCATTGGACGAGCTCATCGCCCACGAAATAGTGAGCGCCTACCGTTACGGGTTGTACATCTCGGGTGTTTGTAAATATCATGCCGTACAGAAATTCGTTCCACGTCCAAAGAAAGGTTATTATGGCCACAGCGGCTATTCCGATAGCGGAAACGGGTAGCACGATCCTTAAAAAAGCAGTCGTTCTTGTGCAGCCATCCACAATTGCGGAATCTATGAGCTCTCGTGGGAATATGTCGAAAAACGACTTAAGCATCCATACTGCAAAGGGATACCATAGAAAAGTGTTGACAATCATTAAACAAACATACGTATTCATCAGGTTAAGAAAACTCATGATGATATAAAAAGGAACGAGCAAGGATATAGGTGGGACTACACGAGTCGCTATGAAGATGAGAAGCACTATCTTTGAGCCCTTGAACTCATATTGACTTAAACCATAGGCAGTAAAAAGCCCGCCAGTCATAACAATAGCTGTAGTTCCCAAGGCGATAACCAGTGAGTTTAAGAGGTATCTTATCATTGGGCTTCTGATAAGTACCTCATGGTAAGCCTGGAGGGTGGGGTTTTCGGGAAAATACGTTGGAGGCCACCTAAATGTTTCTGCTCGTGTTTTGAGGGAGGTAAAGGCCGTAAAAATTATGGGAGCCAACATAAGAGCCAGGATTATGATGAGCAGCAGGTATGATGTAGCAGGTTTACCCAGGATTTTAGCTATTGTATGTCTCAGCGTCATCCTCACTCCCTCTTAAAGATCAGATACACGTAAAAACCGGAAAAACTCGAGATGAGAAGCAACATGATAACGCCAGCCGCTGATCCGGTGCCGTAGTTAACCCTAAGCCAGAGTTGATCAATAATATAGAGGCTTAAGACATAGGTAGCCCTGCCCGGTCCCCCCGCAGTCATAGAAAATATAACATCAATGGTTCTAAAGCTGATCATACTGGTTATGAGAAGGCCGATAAACACCATACGCTTAATAAGCGGTAACGTTATATGTCTGAAGGTGTCGATAGCGTCAGCTCCATCTATTTTCGCCGCGTCATATAACACTGGTGGGATGCTCTCTATACCTGCGAGTGCAAAAACGCACATAAAGGGAATTCGAACCCAGGCGTCGGCAATTATGCATGCTACCATGGACAGGGTTGAGTCGGAAAAGACGGGGAGAGGTTCGGATATTAACCTCAGCTTCATGAGGAAATCGCTGAATACACCAACGTTGGGGTTAAATATCCATCTCCATATAAAGCCCGAAATAACCAGAGGTACTGCCCAGGAGAACATAGCCAGTGACCTGAAGATTCCTGAGCCTCTGGTGATCTTGGATAAAAGCAGGGCTAGAATTACACCACCGCAGAATGTCAGAGCTGTCGCTCCCCCAGCGTATACCACCGTTTTCTGTAAGCCCAAGTAAAAAAGACGATCACCAAAGATGTACTCGTAATTTTTAAATCCAGCAAAAGTTATCGGGTATATCCCGGTGTATCGCAGCACACTTGCTGTAACAAGGGTAATGACAGGAAATATTACTAAAGCAACGATTATCACAAGACCAGGGGTAGCAAGAATAACCCCGTACCTGCTATTTGTTATTTTCATAGTTCCAACTGACGATCGATAAGCCGCGGCAAATCAAAGCTTCGCTACAAAACCCGTTGAGCGCTCGATCCCAAAGGTGAGTTGATAAGTGCACCAGGGATACTGCTGGTTCTCAGGACGAAGGGGATGTTGTCAAAGAGATGATCGAGAGTCACCGACCCAATGCCCAAAAGACCGTGGTAACAGGAGTCACAGAAAATAGATACAGCACGATCGGAACCTTTCTTCTCGGTCATGGTCCGGGGATTCGTGTGGATGGAGGCAAAAATGGACTCCCCGAGGAAAATCTACCCCGTGACCGGCATATCGGGCAAGATAGCCTAGATATTGTGCCCAGAGGTACCAAAACCCGACAAGCTAGAAGAGACCTAAAAGTGCGTCAGCGTTTAATGGGACGATCCTTTGCCTAGCCAACACGATGTGGGCTCAAAAGAGCCCCGGTAGCGGCTGTGGATAGCAACGACACGGAATCTTCCTGTTGCTGCCGTCCAACATATCAGGATTCTCGTTGGATATTCAGACAAAGAAAAATTCAGCCCACGTGCACAGCCTATTTCTGCCCGCTTAAATTCGGATTTGGGCAACAGCCTGCTTCCGTGTGAGCGTTATCCGGTTTTCCTTTTACTTTGAACCCGCTGCCTCCTTTAATGCAACTCCAGGTCAGCGTATCGAATGAAATTTAATGTTCTCAAAAAGACCTTATTGCATTTTGTTAATATCCCCTTGGAGTTCCTTCAGAGCCGAAGCCTGGTCAATTTTTCCCGCCACCACTTTGTGGAGATATTCCTTGACCATCTCCAATGCTTCTTCCGTGTGAGGAGGGAACGATTCTCCCATATGCTCAGCAACTGCCGCATCTCTCACCTTGGGGTAATCTACCTCCGCTTTTATGACAGGATGATCATACACAGCCTTCATGCAGGACTCATTGCCCTCTACATAGAGTTCATTGAACTGCGCCTGGTAGCTTCTATAGTAGTCAATCCAGAGCGTGGCGGCTGCTTTTTTCTCAGGAGAGATGAAGGGGTTAATCGCCCAGGTGTCAGGTTCTCCCAGACTCCGTCCACGGATCCCCACGCCTTCCCAGGCAGGGGCGGGAATGACAGTCCAATCATTCTGTATCGCCCCCGCGTACTCCTGGCTACCAAACTGCTTCATAAAAACACTGCCCGCAATAATGAATCCTGCTTTACCCTTGGCAAATACCTCGGGTGCATCCGGCCACCGATACTCGACTGATTCTTTGGATGCACCTCCCTTTACCCACAGGTTGGTCATGAGCTCCCAAACCTCTGGGTCAACGATGACTTTCCTATCTTTTACAATTCTTACATCCTTAGCGTATTGGAGCATGGCCCAGAGTCGGTACACAGAGTCAGGATCGCCTATTGAAGTGACCATACCAACGTAGCCAGAACCCATATTTCCCTTGGCCCACTCATCGACTTTCTTGCTGGCCGCAACCAGTTCCTGCCAGGTGGTCGGAACTTCAACACCGGCCTTTTTCAGCCACGAAGGTCGGTAAAAGAGATACTCACTCCAGAGCGTCAAAGGTGTGGAATAAAACCTACCCTCGATCCCCCTCAGGCTCATCAATACCCCCTCCGAATAAAGCTCTCGCACTTCAGGGGGATATAACACGTCCACAGGAAAAACCCACCCCGCAGCGCTCAAGATTGATGTGTCTATCATTGCACGGTCAATATAGAACAGATCCACATCAGTTGCCTTAGCCATTGCCACGGACAGTGTTTTTGGCCAGAGCAATTCGTCTTTCATTTCTATCAGTTCGAGATGGACCCCGGTCATCTTTTCGAATATCTTTGCATTGAGGACAGTAGCTGGGTCATATGGCAAACTGCCGGAGTTCGTAAGCACCAATTTCTTAACACCCTTTATGGCCTCCTTCCATCCCTCCGGAAGTTCATATCCGGTAAGCATTGCCTTCTTCCCTGCCAGCTTCACCCCATACCCCTCAAGCTCCGGAGGTATTACCTCCACTGGTCCCTGGCCCGTTATTCTTTTCACTAGAGGTATGGGCTTGTCCCACTTAATGTCACCCGGACCTGCAGCCAATACCGTCAAGGTAAAGGCAGCAAAGCTACTAATGACCACTGCCCCCACCAGAAAAAGATGAACTCCTTTCCTTTTCATTTTATCCCTCCTTTACATTGTTAACACGGTTCAAATTTCCGTGGAAGTTCCCAAAGAGAAATGGTAACTATCCTACACTTCCCTTTGGACAACTTCATTCCTGAACTGAAGTGGCCCACCTACCTTCTCACCTCCTTCCCGGCCTTTTATTTCCAGCCTTTAGGTAATAAGAACTCGCTTGATGACCCTATTCGCTTGATAATCTGAATCCCTCGATCACCCCCTTTCTCGCTAGATAAGCTGTTGATATTTCCGATACCCGCGAGCCACTCATCAGCCCCCTCTTCTACCAGCGCGAAGCCCCAGTCTAAAGGTTTATCGACGGGTCGCCTCCCCCAAGGTCTCCTCAGCGTGGTGCATAGAACGATCACTTGACAGGGAAGAGCACTTGTACTAACATTGGGATGTCCATATAACTATCATAGTCGCTGGAACTTGTCAACGGTTTTTTGATAACTTATGGGGAGATTTTTATAGTTTTAGATGCGGAGGGGCGCGCCAGATAGCCATTCTTCAAAGAGCGGGCTTTCCAGCGCGGAAAGGCCCTCAGATCGGGGAATAATCTATGAACCAGGAATTCCAGAAACTTGACCACAACAGTGTCATTCCTCTTTATTACCAACTCAAGGAGATTATTCTGGAGAAGATTGAGAGCGGAGAATGGGGTGAGGGACAGCTTGTTGCCTCCGAGAACGTTCTCCAGAAGACCTATGGTATCAGTAGGGCCACGGTTAGACGGACAATGGAGCTCTTGGTCAATGAGGGTTTCTTGGAAAAGAGGAGGGGAAAAGGAACCATTGCGAAAAAGCCCAAGATTGAGGAGAATCTCCCGCTGCTGAAAAGCTTTACCGAAGAAATGAAGGGAAGGGATGCGAGCAAGCGGGTCGTTACTGCAACATATATCAAATCACCTCACAAGATAAAGAAAATCTTGGGACTTTTTCCCGATGAGCAAGTTTTTTACCTGAAAAGACTGATGATTGTCGATGGAAGCCCCCTGGGAATTCTCACTTCCCATATACCTGGCCGCTACAAGCTAAGCCTCGAGGAGGACTATTCCAAATCCCTCTATCAGATCCTAGAAAAGAGTGGCATCCGGCTCTGGGAGGCCGATCAGATCATTGAGGCCTCCATGTCAACAAAAGAGGAGATTAGTTTGCTTGGGTTGAAGACCTCCTTCTCAACCCTTGTGATCAAACGAGTCGTCTATTCGGTCGGGGGTGATCCGATAGAATATGTGGAAGGTGTCTATCACGCAGACCGGTATCGATATCATCTGAAACTCACTCGGCATCAATAAAGAGGGGAAAGGAAAAATCATGTTTCGCGGGGGTTACGCTGGAAAGATCCTGAGGATTGATCTTGATCATTCCCAACTCAAGGAGTCAGAGTATCCTGAAGATCTGAAGAGACGGTATCTTGGAGGTAGGGGGGTTGCCGCTTATCTCTATTATCAGGAAATGCCTTCCGAGGTCGATCCTTTGAGCTCGGCGAACAAAATCTTCTTCATGACGGGCCCTCTGACCGGGGCGCCCGTCCTGGCAAGTACCAAGATGCAGCTGGCGACCCGGTCCCCTGAAACGGGATACTATCTCTGCTCCAATTCCGGGGGGAATTTTGGCCCCTATCTGAAATTTGCCGGTTACGACGGTGTTGTCCTGGAGGGCAAAGCTTCCTCACCCTTATCCATTCTCATTGGTAGTAATGGGGTTGAATTCCAGGACGCTTCGCATCTCTGGGGTAGCAAAACGGGGAAAGTTGACGAATACTTCCATGAGGCCCTGCATGACAGGAAGATTGGCGTTCTCTCTGCCGGTCCTGCAGCAGAACGAGGCGTTCGGGTCGCCTGTATTCAGGTCGATGGGAGGAGTTTCGGCCGTGGGGGGGCCGGAGCTGCTATGGCTGCAAAGAATGTTAAGGCCCTGGTGTCCTGGGGAACAGAGGATCTTGATATTGCGAACCCAGAGGCGCTCAAAACCTCTGTCGCTCAGGCGAGGAAGAATGTTAGAGAGTCCAAACATACCCATACGACACATGGTACGGCTCAGTATACCGAGGTCATCAATGAGCTGGGTTGCTATCCAACTCGAAATTTTCAGACTGCTATCTTCAATGGGATTGAGACGATCAGTTCAGTCAACATGAAAGAACACTATTTCGTCCGTAACAAGGCCTGTTACCGGTGTCCTGTGGGTTGCGCCCAGATCTGCGCCGTGAGCGAAGGAACCTTTGCGGGAGCCCAAAGCGATCCTGAATATGAAACCATTGGTGCCTTCGGAGGCCAATGTGGGGTGAGCGATTTCGGGGCCATTATCGCCGCCAATCAGATCTGCGATGAAGAAGGTATCGATACCATGACAACAGGAACGCTCATTGCCTTTGCCATGGAGTGCTTTGAACGAGGCCTAATTTCCAAGAAGGAGACGGACGGCCTCGACCTGTGCTTTGGCAATGCAGAAGCCATGGTAGAGATGGTTCGTCGGATTGCAAAACAGGAAGGACTGGGCGCCCTTTTCTCCGGTGGATTCTCGCAGATCAAAATGAAGCGACCTGAATTGGAATACTACATGATGCAGGTCAAGGGGCTCGCCTTTGCTCACTACGAGCCGAGGGGATTTCACGGAATTGGCCTTGCGTATGGAACCTCCAGCCGTGGGGCGTGTCATAATGTCGGCGGTTGGACCATTCGGGATGAACTCTTAACCAAGACGCATGACCGCTTTGCCACCAAGGGAAAGGGCCGGCTGGTTAAGACCCTTCAGGACAACCGGGCCTACGTGGACTCTCTCGGCATTTGCACCGTTGTCCGCGGCGCTCTCGGGTTTACCGACAATCCTACGGGGAAGGTTTTGGAGTACATCACCGGATATGATTTTAATCCCGAGCTCATGACCATCGGCAACAGGATATGCACACTGGAGCGGTTGATTCTCAACCGGGAGGGGATTACGCAAAAGGACGATATGCTCCCCCGACGCATCATGGAAGAGCCCCTGCCCGAGGGTATGGCAAAAGGGAGAGTCATCACACCGGAAATGTATGATGAAATGCTCAATGAGTATTACCAGGTCAGGGGGTGGGACAGCACGGGGATACCGAAGAGAGAAACGGTGTTGGAGCTTGGTATTGCAGATTGAGGAGTTTTTCCTTTACGAAAGGGATCATAAATGGACAGACTACGATTCTGCTTGGTGGGCACTGGTCGGGCTGGGATGGTCCATGGCACTAACGTGACACGTCGGGTCAAGAGTGCGGAACTCGTGGCCGTTGTTGATAAGAACGAAGGGGCATTAAGAGAGAGCAATGAAAGCCTGGGGGTGAGAGATCAGTACACGGATTACAAAGAGGCCCTCAACCGGAAAGACATAGATGCGGTCATCATTGTCACCCCCACATTTACACACGCCGAAATTGCCTGCTATGCAGCCCAGCAGGGCAAACACATCCTACTAGAAAAGCCGATGGCCATTACGGTCGATGAATGCGCTGCCATAAATACCGCGGTTAGAAATAATAATGTTAAACTCCAAATAGGTTTCATGCGCCGTTTTGATCCAGGCTTCGTTCAGGCGAAAAGTACCATAGACTCCGGTGAGCTGGGGCGGGTCATGATTATCAAGTCGACGGGAAGAGGGCCCGGGCTTCCTCCTCCATGGGCTCACGACCCATCCAAGAGCAACGGAATGCTGGCCGAGGTCAATAGCCACGACTTCGATTCGGTACGCTGGTTGGCGGGGAGCGATTATGAACAGGTATACGCACAGGCTGAGAACTTCAAATGCGAGAATTTAAAGAAGGACTATCCAGATTTCTATGACAACGCCGTGGTCAATGTTCGTCTCAAGAACGGCACCTTAGGCTTCATCGATGGAACATGCCCAGCTGGGTACGGTTATGATGCTCGCGTGGAAATCCTGTGTGAGAACGGTTTGATTTTCATCGGTGATTTCAAAGAGTCAGGGATGAACTGGGTTAAGAAAGATGGAACGACCATAGGCTCGGCCTTCAGAAGCTGGCGAGACCGGTTCAAGGATGCTTATCTTGCGGAAATGGAGCATTTCGTCGAGGCCATCCGGAATGACCGCTTGCCCGCCGTAACTGGAGAGGATGGAATGAAGGCCCTTGAGGCAGTCCTCGCTGCCAACAGGTCGATCCAAACGGGCCAACCCGTTAGACTAAGCTAACAAGGCATCCTATGCTAGCTGTCACTTATACTCAAGGCGGAAAGCTCCAATTAGAAGATATCCCAATTCCTGAAATTCAAGAGGACGAAATATTGGTGAGGGTCCGGGCGTCTAGCATTTGCGGCACGGATCTCAGGATCTTGCAGCATGGTCATAGTAAACTCCAGCCAGGTCAGAAGATCATTCTCGGTCATGAGTTTTCTGGAACCATCGAAGCTGTTGGAAGGCGAATCCAAGGCTACAAAGTTGGCCAGAGGGTGGGGGTCGCCCCCAATATCGGGTGCGGTCACTGCGAACAATGCCTCAAGGGTCGCGCCAACATGTGTCCCGACTATTCAGCCTTTGGTATCAATTTCGACGGTGCCCATGTCGAGTTTGTCAGGGTACCAGCGTCTGCTATTTCCCAGGGCAATGTGATGCATTTGCCCGATGAAATTTCCTTCGAGGAAGCAGCTCTGAATGAACCCCTTTCCTGTGTCATTAATGGCAACGTTGCGTGTCAGATCAGTTTAGGAGATACGGTCTTGATTTTTGGGGCGGGTCCTATTGGAGTCCTCCATCTCATGCTGGCTAAGCTCAGCGGTGCCGGAGTCTTGATTGTCTCGGATCTGATCGATGAGAGGCTCGAGAAGGCGAGGAAGCTCGGAGCCGATCATGTGATCAATCCACAAATGTGCGACATAAAAGAAGCTGTCCTAGATCTGACCTGTGGCCAGGGGGCCAATGTCATTGTTACGGCTTGCCCAGTCCATTCGGTCCAAGAGCAGTCCATCGAGTTGGCTGCGCCTTTCGGACGGATTTGTTTCTTTGGGGGCCTTCCTCGCGAGCGACCCAAAATCACCATCAACTCCAACCTCATTCACTACCAAAACCTGATAGTCACCGGGGTAACAGGGGGTTCCAATTCTGATTACAGAAAAGGGCTCAAGCTCTTGGCTTCAAAAAAGATTGACCTGATGGAGGTGGTCTCGGAAAGCTATCCCCTTTCCGAGGGTTATGAGGCTTTTCAGATAGCCCGGAGTGGAGACGCGATGAAGATCATCCTGAAGCCGGACGTATAAAAGACGGATTCAGTAGAACAATCATGGGAATGCGGCAGTTCAGAGATGCTGTTCAGCTTCACGCAAAGATTCTTTATCCAGTTCTTCGGAGATCTTGTTCAGGCTTTTTGACGGAATTCGTCCTTAAGGGACTGAATCCAGAGGGAATAGCATATGAGACGGGCAACGAGAATTGATCCCTTCTCTTTTACTATCGATGCCACAACGGGGATTATCACCCCGTACGACAACCTGATTCAGCGACGTCTCTCCCACATGAAGGGGATGTTTATCGATGAAGATGCTTTCGAGTCAATGCTTGAGATCGAAGACACCCTTCTCTATGAAGTCTATGAGGTCAAAGTTCCCGATGAGGCTGGCCACCTGTTATTCTGCACCAGCATCACCTACCCAGGTAAGGTGGGCCGTGAGTACTATATGACGAAAGGGCATTTCCACGAGAACATCCAAACCGCTGAGGTCTATTATTGTACCAGGGGGCAAGGCATCATGCTGACGGAATCGGATCAGGGCGATTGGAGGGCGGAGGCCATGGCTCAGGGAAAGGCGGTGTATGTCCCCCCTTACTACGCCCACCGGAGCGTCAATACAGGGCAAGAACCACTCATTTCTTTCTGTGTTTACCCAGGTGGGGCGGGGCATGACTATGCCTCCATAGAGGCAAAGGGATTTCGGAAGCTCGTTCTTGAGAAGAACGGGAGACCACACGTTGAGGACAATCCAAAATGGAAGACCAAAACCACTTAATAGGCGTGGATGTAGGGACTACCTCCATCAGGGCGGGCATCGTGAACTTGGGCGGAAAGCTGTTGGGCGTAGAAAGCGAACTATCGAATCTCATTTCTCGGGGCAAAGATCATATGGAACAGGATCCCGATGAGATGCTTTCTGGTGCGATCAATACCATTAAAAGGGTGATTGATAAGACCAAGGTCAACGCCAAGAGTATCCTCGGGATCAGCTTCGATGGTCAGATGGCTGGTATTATGGCGGTCGACCGGAACTTCAGACCCGTGACGCCCTACGATTCATGGTTGGACACCCGTTGTGGCCCTTACGTCGAACTGATGAAGGAACGATCAGGCATTGAGGTTTTGACCAGCACGGGATGCTATCCGAGCATCAATCACGGTCCCAAGATGATGTGGTGGAAAGAGGAGCAACCTGAAGTCTTCAAGAGGATCTTTAAGTTCCTTCAGCCCTCGGCCTATGTCGCAGGACAACTTGGAGGTCTAAGGGGAGAAGATGCATTTGTTGATTACACGTATCTGCACTTCTCGGGGTTTGCAGCAACGGATAAAGGGGAATGGAATACTGATTTGACCCATGCTTTCTCTTTTCCGGTGGAAAAACTTCCACGCATTGTCTCCCCCACGGAACAGATTGGAAGGGTTGCAGGTGGGTTTGCAGGCCAACTTGGGCTCCTTGAGGGAACTCCAATCATCGCAGGCTGCGGAGACACCATTTCGAGTATGTTGGGAGCCGGGGTCATCGAGCCAGGCCAGGCCTTCGATGTTGCTGGGACCGCATCGGTTTTCTCCGTCTGCGTCAACTCATTTAGGCCGGACACAATCACCCACACGCTGATGACATCACGGACCATCTTTCCGGGCGTCTACTACGCCTATGCTTATATCAACGGGGGGGGAATGTGTTTGGATTGGTTCAGAGAGAATTTCATGGACCAGAAAGATGATATCGAAACCCTTAACCGTCGCGCGGCAGAGGTCCCTCCCGGATGCCAGGGGCTCTTGTTTTTGCCTCATTTGGCCGGCCGTGTTTGCCCGGGGATGCCAGAGCATCGAGGGCTTTGGCAGGGTTTTGGCTTTTCTCACAGAAAAGGGCATTTCTATCGTTCAATCTTGGAAGGCATTGCATTCGAATATGCCACGTATCTGAACCAGGTAGGTAAGCTCTACCCGGACTTAGAGGTCGTCAATGTCCGAGGCGTGGGAGGCGGGAGCCAAAGCCCGGTATGGAACCAAATCAAAAGCAGCGTGTTGAATCTCCCCTATCAGAACTTAAAAACATCGGAGTGTGGCGTAATTGGATCTGCCTTTCTAGCTGGTTTGGGGGTCGGGGCCATTTCAGAGCCAGCGAGTGCGATCAGACGTTTTGTTGTGACGGATCGGGATTGGAGGCCAGACGCCGCACAGGCCTCCATCTATCGAGCAATGATTCCGACTTACTCCCAATTACTGGAAAGTTCCGGGCCTATTCACAAGCTGCTCTATCAACAGACTTCTGGGAGGCCAGGTTCTCAGACATCGATTTGAAACAGCTAAAGTCGAAACCGGGAGGCTGCGAAACCTTGAACCAGGGCTGTCTTAACAGCACCATGAGTCCCTACCTTTGAGGAGGAGGTTTTCGAATGGAAAAGAGAAAACTGGGTATTCTGACTTTTTCAGATGGACGAAAGCGTGTACATGAGGAACTCCTGGAGACAAACCAGGGATTCCTCGATCGACTGGTAAAGACCTTACAAGAGACGGGTGAGCTGGATCTGGTCTTGGGAAGCGAGATTATTTACACTCCAACCCAGGCCAAGACCCAGGCCGAGGCGTTGAAATGTGCGGGAGTGGACGGGACCGTTTTGAACTTTTCGATATGGTCCTTCCCCCATCTCCCGGTCATCGCTGCCGAGAACGGCCAGGGGCCCTATTTGCTCCTCTCTAATCTGAACCCGCAATCCCCGGGATTGATCGCCATGCTAGCAGCCGGAGGCTGCCTTGACCAGGTCGGTATCCGGCACGAACGCCTCTGGGGTGATGTGGGAGACGAAAAGGTGCTCAAGAAAATCCTGAGCTTTTCCCGGGCTGCCTCGGTGGTGAATCGACTAAAAGGACAAACCTGTGGCCTGATTGGAGGGAGAAGCATGGGCATGTATATCGGGGCCGTGGACACGAGGCAATGGCAGACTCAGTTCGGCGTGGACCTGGAGCATGTCGATCAATTGGAAATCCTGATGCGGGCGGAGAAAATTCCGCAATCCACCGTGGAGAGAGCATTTCAATGGTTAACGGAGCGAGTGGGAAAAATCGAGTACGATGGAAAGGGGCTGACCCCCGACAAACTAAAACAGCAGATCCGCTCCTATTATGCTACCAAGGAGATCATCGAAGAGATGAAATTCGACTTCGTCGCCATCAAATGCCAGCCAGAGTTGAGCGAGCACTATGTCACTCAGTGCCTGAGCCAGGCCTTTCTAAACGATCCTTACGACATGGACGGGGGAAAGGAACCGATTGTCACGGGCTGTGAAGCCGATCTGGATGGGGCTCTAACGATGCAGATCTTGAAGCTTCTTACCGATTCACCCGTTCTGTTCTTCGATTTGCGTCATTACGATCCCCAGGAAGACGCGTTCGTGTTCAGCAACTGCGGTGCTCAGACAACCTATTTTGCGGGAAGATCCGCCAATCCGGAAGAAAACCTCAAAAAAGTTACCTTTTACCCACAGACCCCCTTCTTCTACCGCGGTGGTGGCGCGACCGTTCAGTACATGTGTGCCCCGGGTGAAATCACGATGGCCAGGTTAGCGAGAAAAGACGGGAATTATTGGATGGCTATCATCCATGGAGAATTTGTATCCTATCCGGAGGAAAAGCTCAAAGAAACATCCCCGGAATGGCCCCAGGGATTTACGAAGCTCTCCGTTGCCGCAGATGAGTTGATCCGGGGACTTGGAGGAAATCACCTCCACACCGTTTACGGGAACTATGTAGACGAATCGCAGAGGCTGTGTGACATGTTGGGTATCGATGCAAGGGTGTTCTCATGAAAAGAGATTCAGAAATATCTTTGATGAGATCCTTTTCGAACCAAGGGAAGGTAAAACTAAACATCATTTAAGAACTTAGGGGAGGGAGAACCATGAGGTTGAAGGATAAGGTTTCCATCATAACTGGAGCTGGTGCCGGCATCGGCAAAGCAACAGCGCTCAGATTTGCTCAAGAGGGTGCCAAGGTTGCCGTGGCAGATGTGGATAATAAAGCAGGGGAGGAGGTTGTTCGCCAGATCAAGGAGGCCGGAAAAGAGGCGATTTTTATCCATGCTGACGTCTCCAGGTCTGAGGATTGTCGTCGTTTGATGGAAAAGACCTATCGGACATTCGGACGGATCGACATCCTGGTCAATAATGCGGGCATCTATGTGAAAGGGGATGTTACCTCTACGACGGAGGATGACTGGAAGCGGATCCTTTCGGTGAATGTGGATGGCGTTTTTTACTGTTCTCGGCATGCCGTACCGTATATGATCAAGGCCGGGGGCGGGAGTATCGTCAACGTGGGCTCGGAGGCGGGTATGGTGGGAATCAAGAACCAGCTAGCGTATAACGTATCCAAGGCCGCCGCCATCATGATGGCCAAGAGCATGGCCATTGATCACGCATCCCAGAATATTCGGGTCAACGTGGTCTGCCCTGGAACCACCGAAACGCCCCTTGTCAAGGCCGCCATCGAACAGAGTCCCGATCCTACCGAGGCTCGAAAAGCCCTGGAGGGCTGCCGCCCGGCCAACCGGCTGGGACTTCCTGAGGAGATCGCCTCAGCTATTCTGTTCATGGCCTCTGATGAACCAGGATATGCCACGGGATCCAGTTTGGTCATCGACGGAGGCATGACCGCCTGGTAGCCGTTGGTAGGAGCAAGTAAATGGTACGGTTATTCGGCCATGAATTTACCCGGTCCGATTTACTCCAGAGGGTGGGTGATATCTCTCAACTTGCCGGCGTTCGACTCATGAGGCTCGAAGATGGGAGCGAAGAAGGGGTCCGGGTGATTGAAGCTAGGACGGGGGCGGGCTTCCGTTTTAACGTCCTGGCATCCCGGGGGATGGATATCTCCTTTGCCGAATACAAAGGGATTCCGCTTTCATGGCGATCCTGCACCGGCGACGTTTCACCTGCCTTCTACGAGCCAGAAGGGGATGAATGGCACCGTATTTTTTACGGCGGAATGGTGGTAACCTGCGGATTAACCAACGTGGGTGCTCCATGTGAGGATCAGGGCGAAATGCTTGGGCGTCATGGGAGAATTTCCGCAACTCCTGCGCAATGCGTTTATGCGGATGGCCGATGGGAGGAGGATGAGTACAACCTCGTCATCCAGGGAAGGATGAAACAAGCGGCTTTTTGGGGAGAAAACCTCTCACTGACCAGAAAAATCTCTACCCAATTGGGGACCTCGATGCTCCGGATTGAGGATGAGGTGGAGAACCTCGATTTTAGCCCCACCCCCTTGATGTTCCTCTACCACGTCAACCTTGGGTTCCCAATCCTCAGTGAGGGAAGCACCCTTCTAATACCTACTAAGGAAGTGGTTCCGATGGAGGCTTCCATGGATCCGAAGACGTATGACCAGTTTCATCCCCCCATGGCCGAAGCTTCAAGCCAAGTTTTCTACCACGATGTGGCCTCCGACCCCGATGGAAGGGTTCTAGTAGCCCTCATCAATGAGAAGCTTTCAATCGGATTAACAATTGAATATAACAAAAATCAGCTCAAGAATCTTGTTCAGTGGAAAATGCTTGGCCAGGGAGCCTATGTGTTGGGGATTGAACCGGCAAACTGCCATGTGGAAGGACGTGCCCGTGAGCGGGAGAGAGGAACCCTGGAGTTTCTTCCGCCTGGTGAAAAGAGAAACTTCTATTTGGAACTTGGAGTTCTGGAGTCCACCTCAGAGCTGAGAGAAATCAAGGAAAAGATAGAATCACTCATTCGTGAGGGTTCTTGATTGTATCCATGACTGCATGATCGTGAGTGATTTCGAAAACTTAACAAGGGCAGGGAATTCAGTTAGAAAAGATTTGTTATTTTTTCACGAGGTTTTGTAATAGTGGGTAAGAGATCGTACACCGTTATGAGTAAATCCCCTTACGCGTAAGGGAAGGTTGGTGCCCGAGGAGAGGGCTGACGTTCAATAGATTCGACTGCGAAGGCGACTCTGCCTTGGGTTAATGCAGTGCAATCTAAACAAGCTCAAGGAGACTGTTATCCTCCTTCACTTGGAAGGGGGAGAGGCCCCACATAATTGCATGTGGAGCAAAATTTCAGGTACTCTGACGGAGGAAAGTTTGAGATAAAGCAAGAACAGATTAGTTCAGTTGAATTCACGGAATTTGACACGTATATCCCCGGGTTCCTTGTATTCGTGTTACTTATGAGTGTCACCGGGAGCGCGGGGATCCTCGCTGCGGAGCGTGGATCTGGAACGCTAGACCGATTGAAACTCGGCGCATTTAATCCCTCCAGTCTCTTGATGGGGATTTCAATTACCCAACTGATAACTACCAGCTTGGAAATTGTTGTTTATCTCATTACGATCTACTTCTTAGGATTCCCAGGTAAAGGTAATCCGGCATTTGCTTTCTTGATTGGGCTTCTAACAATTCCACCAATTTTAGGAGTAGGTTTATTATCTGCAGTTGCGTTTAAAGATGACAAATTAGCGATGAGTATTCCCGGAACAGCTGGTATCCCACTGAGTTTCCTATCGGGGGCATTCTTCCCCCTTCCTCCTAAATTGATCCTCTTTGGCGAGGTGGAAATCTGGCATGTGAATCCACTATATTCGGCAAGTGAGGCGATTCGGAAGATTCTCTTTTACGAGTATACCCTATCACAAGTATTCATGGAAATTACATTCCTTTTAACTATTGGAAGCCTTATATTTCTAATCGGAGCGGTTTTATTTGTTAAAAGAGTATATAGACTCGATTAAGCGGGAAATAATGTG
>CAYFXL010000046.1:0-19802 GCA_964346945.1 uncultured Syntrophobacterales bacterium | reverse complement strand
GCTCTGCTCACCCTCGATGGGTCCCCACTTCTCCGGCAGATTACGATATAGGTAATACTCTATTTTATTTTCGTGATACCCCCATTTAGGAGGGATTGAAATCATGAGCGCGTTTCAGATATGTTAAAGCTGAAGCTGGTCATGACCTTGACCTTTTTGCAAAGGCCAAAAGGGGTCGACAAAATGGTTTTCCCCTAAGAATGATTAAAGAGGGCAAGATCTCAAAAAAGGGGGACAATTCTGCTTTGAAATCCATTTCAACGCGATGTTTCGTAATTTTGGGGGAATAAAAGATATTCTGAGTGAATCCATGAATAAATGAGATTTTTTCGTTTTTGAATTTGTAACACTCGTATGCCGTGGTTACTACTTGACTCCATTAGGATAAGAAATCAGCAAGTGAGGGTCCGGGAACATTAGGGAAATCGTTTCAAGTAGGGTTTGCATTTTACTTTCAGTTATGGTGATAGGAAAAATTTCCAAAAGGCCAAATTATTCGTAGATACAACCCAAAGCAGGCCCGGACGGGGGGAAAATGAGAGCTAGGATCCCGCTATTCCTTTTGGTGGTCCTGATCGTTACTGCTCCGCCCCAAAGCTACGGACTTGACCTGTTTGGCCGGGCAACGACTGAATTTGCGTGGTGGCAGGACCTCATTGAACGGGATACCAAATTTGCAGGCTACCAGTATTTGAGGCTCGGAGCGCTGGATGTGGTCAAAGGCCGGGACATCTCGGCTTTTGGATATGGCCGGTTTGGTCTTAACGAGGTGGCCGACCCCGACGCCAACGGACGGCTCTACTATCTCTACCTGGACTGGAAGAATGTGTGGAAGGACCGGATGGATCTCAGGCTGGGCCGTCAGTGGACCAACCTCGTGGCGGACTCAAGGATTATCGACGGCGCCCAGGTGGACTTCAAGATGGGTCCGTTGGGACTTGTTCTTCTGGGGGGGCGTGATGTGATCTTTGATGAGTTTGAGGAGGACACCCAGAGTGATGATGCGGCATGGGGCACCGAGGCCTATCTGCGGGATGTCAAGAATCTCAATCTATCGATCAGCTATGCCGAAAAGTACGACGAGGGGGATCTGGCCCGGCGTATGGTGGCCTATGATTTTGGGTACACCATTAAGGGGCTCTCCAGAATGTACTCGGAGATGCGCTACGATATCATCGGCGAGCGGATTAGCGAGGCGTTGGCGGGCGTCAAGGTCTTCCCCAGTGATAGATGGACCATTAGGGGAGAGTACTTTTATGCCTACCCCACCTTCGATTATACGAGTATCTATGCCGTCTTTGCGGCCAGCGAGTTTCACGCCGGGAGCCTTTTTGTGGACTACTACATCTCAGACAGGCTTTCCTTTTACGGGGGATATACGGCAGAGTTTTTTGTGCTAAATGATGCCGAAGATGACGACGCCCATCTCCTCGAGGGTGGGGTACACACGAGGATCGAGGAGTTCCGCCTGGGCGGCTCCATCGTGGTCCGGGAAGGCTATCCCGGTGATATCATCGGGTTTTCCCTGTCGGCGGATCGTCCTTTCCTGCAGGACAAGCTCGATCTTTCTGCGGGGATCGACTATGATATCTATCAGAGGGACGAGATGACAGACGAAGAGATTGCCACCAAGTATTGGGCTGGGGGGCGCTACCATTTCACCGAGAAGATCTCCTTGGCCCTGCACATTGAGAACACGCAAAGCGACACCCAGGACCATAACTTTTCTGGGTGGTCCTCATTGGAGATTGTATTTTAGCCCCAGGCGGACAGAAAGAGGAGAGAGACGAAATTGATACGAAAGCTTATTGTACCGATTCTATCGTGCCTTCTGGTGGGTTCGGGTTTGATCATGGCGGCCATCGAGCCTCATAAGGAGTACCGGGACCTATCGATCAAGGAGTGCAATGAGTGCCACAGGGGCGAGGGGGTGGCACCCAATCATCTCGGTTTTTGGAATGCCGAGCATCGGGTAGCGGCCCAAAAAGATCCCAACAACTGCGTTGACTGTCATGATCAGGCCTTTTGCCAGGACTGCCATTTTGGCGGGGGGATCAGCCCCGATCTCCACCTTTCCACGTACCGGGGCAACTACAAGCCCCGCAGCCACCGGTCGGATTTTCGGGAGATCCACCCGATTCGGTCGTTGGACAACCCCCAGACCTGCACGCGGTGTCACGAGGCGAAGTTCTGTTCGAGGTGTCATGCCCGCTTCCGCCCCCCGGACCTGAGGATACGCTCCCACCGCAAGGGGTTTTCCGACATCCAGGCTGGGGGACAGCGTCATTCCCAGTTTGACCGTTCCCAATGTGAGACCTGCCATCCGGGAGGGGTCCTGCCCAAACACGTATGGTCATCGGAGCATCGGCGGGAGGCCCTACGCGATATTCAGTCGTGTCAGACATGTCATGCCGATGGCCAGACCTGTCTGAAATGCCACAGCGCCCGGCAGGGGTTGAGGATCAACCCCCATCCTCGCCACTGGTCAAGGATCAAGGATAATGTCAGGCGTGCTTCTGATGGGAAAGTTTGTCGGGCGTGCCATGATAGAATTCCATGATACCATTTCACGTCAGGAGGATAAGGCGATGAGGAGCATCAAAATTTACCCCCGATACGTCGGGTTCCTCTTGGGGCTTTTGATCCTCACCTTAGCCGGGTGCGGCGGGGGGGGAAAAGACTATCCGGCCGATGTCTCAACCCAAGCCCAATTTGTCGGGGCCACAAACTGCAGCCAATGTCATACGGCCACCTATGACGACTGGCTTGATACGCCCCACGCCCTGGCTCGTGCCAATCTGCCGTCTGCTGACCGGGACAATCCGGTGTGCCTGCAGTGCCACAACACGACACAGAATCCCCTGGACGGCGTTCAGTGCGAGGCCTGTCACGGCCCAGGTGGACTTCATTTCGGGATCGGGCCGATCGAGCTGAGCTATCAGGAAACCGTCTGCCAGGATTGCCACACCAACGAAGCGGCCCTTTCGGCGAGCCACAGCGAAGTCTATCCGCAGTGGGCGATGTCGGGCCACGCCGACGAGCTGGCCGCGGCGTGGCAAGAGTTCAGCGACGAGGCCACCGGGACCCGTAAGAGTACGTATCCCATCGAGATGAGTAACAGCTCGGACGGTAATTTCGTCTGCTTTCAGTGCCACAACGGGATCGGAAGCCTTAGCTACATCAAGGACACGATCCTGACCCCGGCGGCCACCACGGTCGAGGAAAACGCCACGGCGGAATGCGCGACCTGCCACAACCCCCACCAGGAAACGGCCACAAAAACCAACGCCCTCGGTGATGTGACCACTACCAAGCACGTCAGGCTTCCCGAGGCGCTCTCGTTTAACACGAGCGTACCGTCGAGTGTACCCTCGGTTAACCGCGTTTTTACGTTCCTCGACGGAAGCGAGATTCCACCGAGAATCGGCAACAGCCTTATCTGCCTATTTTGCCACCAGGGGAGATCCAGCGGTTTCATTCTGAACACAAGGAGGTTTGGCCCCGCCACAAAAAGTTTCGAGAACGACCACTACCTGGCTGCTGGCGCTGTTCTCTGGGGCCGAAACGGCTACGAGTACCTCAATCGCTCGTACACCCGTGACATCGCCCACAATAACGACGGCGCCGCGGTTGACGGCAACTGTGTGGGATGTCATATGAACAACTCGAACACCGGCACCGAGGGCGGTCACACGTGGAAGATGGTCTCCGAGGCGGGCGTCGAGAATGTTGCCGCTTGCAATGCCCCCGCGTGTCATAACGGAGCTGTGACGGCCTTTGAATCGTTCACCATCAATAATGTGGATCACGATGGTGATGGAACTATCGCAGGCGTGGCGGAGGAGATCGGGGGGATTAATTTGGATCCCGTCACTGGCGCCCCCATCGACGGGCTCCTCGGGGCTCTGGTGGTGACCATCGAGAACGCACCTCCGAATGGATTTAAATATCTTCCCACCAGTTACCCGTATTTCTTCAGGGTGGATGGCGTAACGAGGCCGACTTCGGGCGACTGGACCGATGTGACCCTGGCTGTCGCCTTTAACCTGAACATGCTGTTCAAGACGGTCAAACAGGACTCCCCCCTGCCAGGAGGAGGTTTCAAGGGGGCTGTCAACGTCCACAACCCCTACTACACCATTCAGCTCCTGGTCGACTCGCTCGAGTCCCTTGAGGCTACCGCTCGATCCGTTCTCCCTGAAACTCAGGTCGACTTGATCTTGGCCAACAGACCGTCTTTTCCAACAGATGATCCAGCCAGGGACTATGGCAGCCCCGACCAGTTGAGCCTGCCTTAGCCGTGCATACAGACGCGATGCTTGATCGTCGTGAAGGTCCTCGGATCACCGGGAGCCTTTTCATCGATCGAGAACGGTCAAATCAATCTTTTGAGACGGTAACCTGACAGCAATCCGGAGAAATGCAAGCCCGAGAGGAGCAAGCTTTTTGCGGTCAACCGCCGGTCGAACACATTAACGGTTATGGATACATGTGCGACCAGGTGGGAAGCGACCATCAGAGTTGGATCGAAACCCTTCGATGTTGTTTCCACGAATGGTCGCTCGGCGGGGAGGAGGAATGTACAAGAAGATGGGGCTAATGATTCGAGAAGTTCTTGATCATCATTTCCCCCAGTTCCTTGGATCGATTTGTGCCGACCTCAACGGCATTCATGAGGGTCGTTCGGAGTCCGCCTTCCTCTATCGTGTGAAGGGCGGCTATTGCCGTTCCGCCGGGGGAGGTAACCTTATCCTTCAACCTCCCCGGGTGTTCACCCGTCTCCAACAGTAATTTTGCGGCGCCCAAAACCGATTGGGCCGAGAGCAAGAGGGCATCTTCCCTTGAAAGGCCCATCTTAACACCCGCGTCGGCCAGGGCGTCCACGATCAAGAAGATGTAGGCAGGGCCGTTACCGCTCAATCCCGTGATAGCATCCATGAACTCCTCGTCGATGATGATGCTCTTCCCAACGGAATCGAAGATGGCCTTGGCGAGCTTAAGGTCTCCCTTTGAGGCGTGCTTTCCGGGGGCAATGGCCGCTGCCCCCTCCTTGACGGATGCAGCGATATTCGGCATGACCCGAATGAGGCGGAGGTCTTTATTGAGGCACGATTCAATGGCGGCAAGGGGTACACCGGCGGCAATGGAGATGATGACTTTAGACATATCTAGATGGGGAGCCGTTTCCCTGAGTATCGATGCCATGATCTGGGGTTTGATCGCATAGATAACGATCTCCGATCCCTTGACTACGTCGATGTTACTCGCCGTCGTGACAACCCCATAGGCGTCCTTGACGGATTTGAGCTTCTCCCTCCGAATGTCCGAGCAGATGATGTTCTTGGGAATGGCCGATTTCGCATAAATGAGCCCGCTGATGAGGGATTCCCCCATATTCCCCGTTCCGATGATGCCGATCTTCTTGTCTTTCAACATGGCCTCTGTTTCCCTTGATTGAGGATTTTATGGTGGAGATGAGGGGATTCGAACCCCCGACCCCCGCGTTGCGAACGCGATGCTCTCCCGCTGAGCTACATCCCCACCCCTTTATGGCTTCATTTTTCCCAATGAGTTACGGATTCCCCCGTCGCAGTGTGGAACCCCAAGATTAATCCTTTGACAATAATGTTTTTATGGTACCCTTCAATTCCGTCAGATCCGATGTCTTGATCACATAGGCATCGGATGCCCACGTTGTCAAATCCTGTTTATATTCACCATATGCAGAGCACAATACGACCGGCAGGTTCCGCCGGACCTCCCTGATCTTCCGCAATGTTTCGACTCCGTCCATTCCCGGCATCCTAATATCGAGGGTGACGAGATCGGGCTGAAAGGTGTTCACTTTTTCCAAAGCCTCTTGGCCATGGGCGGCTACATCAACGGTATATCCTTCCTCCTCTAATTCCTCTTGATATAAGAATCGGATGTTTTCCTCATCGTCGACCACCAGTATCTTCTTCATCATCGCCCCTCTCATTCCCGTTGCCCTTTCCCTGCGGATGCAGTATGATTCGAAGCCTCGCTCCGGGTCAGCCATTGTGCCCCTCCTTCCACGGGGAATTTGACGGTGAAGGTTACACCTCGGCCCGGGTCGTTATTGACCTCGATCGCACCCCCGTGTCCATCTACAATCCGGTGGCAAATGGCCAATCCCAAGCCTGTTCCCCACCCCTTGGTTGTGAAGAAGGGGTTGAAGATATTGTGGAGCACCTCGGAGGGAATTCCCCCTCCCGTATCCCTTATCTCAATAGCGATGTAATCACGGTCCTCTTGAGAGACGGGAACGGTCTTTACCGTCAACCTCCCTCCATCGCCCATGGCTTCCCTCGCGTTGGTCATGAGATTGATAAATACCTGCTTGATCTCCTGGTAGTCACACGGAATCTCCGGTAGATTACCGTCGAGGGACTTTTCGACTTCAATCCCCTGGGACTTCAGTGCATCCTCCATTCCCGTCAAGGTCTCCTCTATGATTCGATTCACGTCGAATTTTTCCAAGACCACTTTGGTGGCCTTGGAAAAATAGAGGATATCGTCGAGAATTCCCTCCAATCGGCCTACCTCTTTGATGATGGCCTCAGTGTACCTCTTTTCGGAAAGGCCGTTATCCAGTTTCTTATGTAACCTCCTCGTATACCCACCGATGGAGACGAGCGGATTCTTAATCTCATGGGCCACGCTGGCAGCCATTTCGCCTAAGGCAGCCAATTTCTCCTTCTGAAGAAGAGTCTCTTGAGCCTGTTTCAATTCCAAATGGGTGTCCTCGAGATATTTGTACAGGATGCAATTCTCGATGGCGAGGCCCGCCTGCCTCGTAAACATGGTCAACAATTGTATGTCATCATCCGTAATGGGACGATCGTTATAGAGGTTATCTACGACGATAACCCCGATAGTCCTTTCCCTGCCCCAGAGGGGGACGGTAGCGAATCGATAGGACCTCCTATCGCCTTCTGATTGTGACGCTAAAGCACAATTCACGTCCCTGTGTATCTCGCAATCCTTTTGGCACGTTACTCCATCTCGCTCATAATCGATATTGAAGGGCTTCTGTTCCCGCACTGTCCGAGCAAGGATACAATGTCCCTTATCCAGGGGGATAGTTACCCTTCTTACACTCTCATCCAGGATTGTCCCCATAGGGGAGTACTGAGGATTCAGAGACGACAGGATTTCGGAAAGCGTATCCCGTTTACCCCCCAAGTTCTTCCATATCTTCCCCGCTTGGTCGGCATTGTCAGGTCCAACCCCCATCATTCCGGTGAGGCGGTTTCTCCTTTCTTCGGTCAGGAAAAGCATGGCCCGATTGAACCCCATCCCGTCCCCCATGGTGATGGCAGTAAGGATGATGCGGAGGATCTGTTCGAACTTCACAGTAGACAAAAGGGCATTATTGATTTCATACAAGAGGGAGAGCTGGTTTGCTTGGCGATCCTTCTCCTCTGCGAGCTTTGTGGCATCCAGGCGTGCAGAGGCATTCTCTATGGCATTGGCCATTTGGTTGGCCATAATGGAAAGCAACCGTTCATCTTCCCGGCTGAAGGAATCGTTTTCGGGCACCTCGCCTCCCTTTTTATCGTATACGGTAAGCGTTCCAAAGGCCTTTCCCCTAGATATAAGGGGGACGCAAAGTAAGGAAAGACGGGCCATTCCTTCCCTTTTTTGATTAACATCGTCAATGACGGTGGGCTGACCCCTGGAAAGGACCCCCCTCGCCAGCTCATCGTCAAGAGACATGAGATATTGAGGGTATGATCCCAATTGTGATTCGATCCGAAGTTTCTGGGTTATTCCGTCTTTGAGCCTCAGTGCTCCCCCGCTGGCCCCCAAAACCCTGGTGCTCGTCCTAACGACCAGATCCAGAAGGTCCTTCCACTCGGTGGTCGATATAACGATCTTGCTCGATTCGTAGAGGCTTGTTAATTCCGAGATTCTCCTTTTGGCCTCGGAGAAGAGGGCGGCATTTCGAAATGTCCCTGAAATCTCCCTGCCAACGGTCAGAAGCAATTCCCGCTCACCCTCCGCGAATCTCCTCGACTGAGCGTAGTAAAGGAGAAGGATCCCGTAGCAAAGGACGTCATCAGCAATGGGGATGAGGGCAAAGCTAAAGGGAGGGGTTTCCTCCGACATCATCCCCCTCAGATTCACATCCTTTTGGTCACCTCCGTTGAAAAATGAGGGTTGACGGGATTGGGAGACCTCTTCCATCAAGCCTTGCCATCGAGAGCTTCCCGTTGGATCTGGGGCTCTACGGTCGCGTTGGCTGGAAGCCGCCAGGGTGAAGGAGTGCGTGTCCTTATGGAAGGCGTAGAGGGCACAAAAATCCGTTGAGAAAGCCACGGCGAGAATCCCAGCGATTCGGGTTAGGCGGCCATCGATGTCAAGCGTGGAATTGGAAACCCGAATGATCTCTCCCAGGATTTCGCGTTCCCTATGGGCAGAGGAGCTCATCTGCTTCAATCCCGGTCATCTTGGGGTAGTGTTTCCCGGAGATACTTAGCCGCTTCCTCAGGGGGGGTCGGGTTTATGTAAAATCCCGTTCCCCACTCGAATCCAGCCACCTTCGTCAATTTGGGGATGATCTCGATATGCCAGTGATAAAATGCCTCATCCTGTGCATTGGTATGGTTGGTGTGGAGCATAAAATTATACGGGGATCCGGGTAGCGTGCTGTCTATTCTTCTCAGGACGTCCGACAGGAGCCAGGCCACGTCTTCGAATTGCGCCGGTTGGGTGTAGTGGAAATGCGCGCTATGGTCCTTCGGAAGAATCCACGTCTCAAAGGGAAAACGAGAGGCAAAGGGCGCAAGGGCGATAGCTCCCCTATTTTCCCCGACTATCCGAGCTTGATACTCTATCTCCTGGCGGATGATATCGCAGAAAACACACCGATCCTTATATTCATAATATGCCTTGGCACCATCGACCTCCTCGCTCACTCTCTTGGGCACCACAGGTAAGGCGATAATCTGTGAATGGGAGTGTTCCAGAGAGGCTCCGGCAGCCGCACCGTGATTCTTGAATACGAGGATGTGCCTTAGCCGTTGGTCACGAGTGAGGTCCACAATCCTCTCCCGGTAGGTCGCGAGTAACGTTACGACCCTTTCGATGGGAAGCATGGAAAGGGTTTCACCATGCTTGGGCGTCTCGATAACGACTTCATGGGCACCCACCCCGTTCATCTTGTCGTAGAGCCCTTGCCCCTCTCGGTTCAGATCACCTTCCATTCGCAGGGCAGGGAATTTATTGGGAACGACCCGCAATGTCCAACCAGCGGAGTTCGGTTGAGAGCCGTCTTCCCGAATGGCGAATACCTCAGGTGGGGTTTTGTCCTCATTGCCCTCGCACAGTGGACAAAATCCCCCTCGGATCCTGGTTTCCTCGGGAAGGAATTCCGAAGGTCTTCTCCCCCTTTCGGTAGAGATTATGACCCATCGGCCGGCGATCGGATCTTTTCGTAATTCAGGCATCTCTTTTTGTGGTCACTGACGGGAAGATTTTATTCTCCCCTCATCTTTTCCCTTTGTTCCTCTTCCGTTTTACACTCGATACAGAGGGTAGTTACCGGCCTCGCCATAAGTCTCTTCTCCGAGATCTTCTTGCCACACATCTCACAAATGCCGAACGTACCGTCTTCGATCCTCTCCAGAGCTTCGTTCAACTTTTGAATGAGCCTTCTCTCTCGATCTCGTATTCTGAGGGTGAAATTGCGATTCGATTCAAGGGATGCCCTATCAGTGGGATCGAGAAGTTCCTCCTTGTAATCGTCGGACATGCCGCTGACCGTTTTCTCCGCTCCCTCCAACAAGACGTTGAGCCTCTCTACTAAAAGCCTTTTGAAATAGAGGCACTTTTCCTTATCCATTCAAACCCCCTGGTAGTTAGGTGCTCGTTAACCCCATTGAATAGAAAGGAAAATTATAAAAATATAAATATATTCCAATCATTTTCCAAAAGTCAATACGTTGCTGCCAGAATGTGCTCATCTCTCAATGTGCTCTTAACGTACCATGGGAGTTTGAATTTCTCCATAGATCGGCTGCTGCAGAAAAACCCTCCATCTACGGCATTCAGTGGCAGAGAGGCTGGAAAGACCTTTAAGAGATCATGGGGGCCTTGCTTCCGGCATGGTAACGGCGTTACCTGGTAGAATGGTGATGCCACAGTGAGGAATTTGGGATCTAAACACGAAGGGGTGAGAATCCGAGGTTCCCTCATTACTGTTTCCGGGTGGCACTATTTTTGCTCTTTTTAGTTTGACCTCTTCGAAAAGATCCCTCTACCCAAGTAAGAAGGGGCCTGGTGGGTTGCCTTCGCGGATGGATGTATGAAAGACTATGAAAAATTTTCCCATGGAAAAGGACAAAAATTCGGCCAAGGGGCGAAAAGGATTCCGCTCCTCCTTTCGATTCTTCTCCTGTTCGTCTCCTCTCCAGCATCATCCAAAGAGGCCTTGGATATGATTCTCAATTCGAAAATATACCCCTATCCCCCCTATTCCTTTAAGACTCACTTTCGTCATTCACTCCAGGTAAAAGTTATCGAGGATAACCGCCCCCATTACGAAAGGATCAGTAAATCCGATGCCGCCAACTGTATCGACAAATCCTCGTGGTTAGAACCCGTAGCAGTAATGGTGGAAAAGGTCTTGGAGAGGGAGTTCCTCCTTTCCAATCTGTTCGATTCGGTGAGTCGACACGACGAGCGTTCCTCCCTGTTGTTGGAGATCGATCTCAATTCCTTTTCGGCCGCGTGGGAACGTGGCAGATCGGGTTTGAAGCCCATCTACACCATTTACGGTGCCGCCGACCTGAATGCGTCCTTGATTTCAAGAAGGGGGGGAAAGATCCTCTTGATCAAGAATTACCGAGAGGGAACCGAGGCGGAGATCACTCAGTTCCGGAACAAAGAGGATTATGCGGCCATTGAGGTGGGAAAGGCTCTAAAAAGGGTAGCGGCTAGACTCATGGAGGATATTACACACCACCTGGAAATCTTGGAGGCCGACCCCGTTGGGTTGAAAAGGGGACCAACTCCGATAAAAAAACGGTCTCCAGAGAAGCAAGGGACAACCAAGAAACGAAATAAGAGAACGATTCCCTCAAAAAAACCGGATCGTACGGTATTGGAGCCCATAGGACCCAAATAGGGATGTTAGGCAGAGAGGTTTCATGAATCCCATAGAGCCTTACGGATCGTACTATCTGACGAAGAAGATCGCCACAGGAGGAATGGCGGAGCTCTTCCGGGCCAGAAGGAAAGTCGGCCTCGAGGGTTTTGAGAAGATTCTAGCCATCAAGAGAATCCTTCCACACCTGAGCAGCAATCGGGACTTCGTGGCCATGTTCGCCGATGAGGCCAAGATCGCCGCGCAATTAAACCACCAAAATATCGTGCAAATCTTCGACTTCGGCAGGTTGAACGAAACCTACTTCATCGCCATGGAATTCGTCTTGGGGAGTAACCTCCGCGGAATCATGGAGAAAACGAGGCAATTGGATACGCAGCTGTCCATCAATGATTGCGTCTTCATTATCACAAAGGCGGCCATCGGACTCGACTATGCCCACCGGAAACGGAATCTCCAAAATAGTCCCCTCCATATCATCCATAGAGATATCAGTCCACAAAACATCTTGGTCTCTTATGAGGGAGAGGTGAAACTGACCGATTTCGGCATTGCAAAGGCGGCTTTAACGACCTCTGTTACCAAAGCAGGGGTTTTGAAGGGTAAAGTTTCATACATGTCTCCGGAGCAGGCTCGTGGGGAGGGCTTGGACAGTAGATCGGATATATTCTCGTTGGGAGTCGTTTTTCATGAACTACTGACATACCGAAGGCTCTTCGAGGGGGAGTCCGAACTCCAGATCTTGGAAAAGTTGAAAGATCCGCATATAGAACCCCCATCTCATTTTAACCCGGATATCCCAACTGAATTGGATCGGATCGTTTTGAAGGCCTTGACCCTGAGGCCGAAAGATCGGTATCAATCCGCGGAAGAGATGTTTATCCGATGCGAAACCTTTCTCGCGTGCCAGGATGACTTTCCCACCACCAACGGCTTCCGAAACTTTCTGCAGATTATCTTCAGAGAGGATATAGAGAGGGAAGAAAGGGAGATCCAGGAGGAATTTGATCGGGTGAGGTCCCTTGAAATCAATCAAGAGAAGACTCGTTCCTTTGCCCTCCGTTCAACTTCCCTGGCTTCCGACGAGCATTCCTTTTCCTCTTGCGGCCTGGGCCTATTTCGGCGGCTAAAGTACACAGGTATTATCACGGGGGCGCTGGTTCTCGCGTTCCTTTTAATCCTATCCCTAATCCATCCCCCTTCACGGACGATCAAGAAGGTTCCAACAGCGGATGACCATGTTCGTTATGCCCTTTTCTGTCTTGGTCGGGCCAGATTTGACCGGGCTGTTGCGGAGTTCGGAAAGGCCTTCGAAATCGAGCCGTCTTATGCCATGAGATATCGGAAGCAGTTGGCAAGGGCCTTTCTGGAACGGGGAAAAGCGAACTTCCCTACGAAATTGGAAAGGGCCCTCAGCGATTTCAAGGAAGCTCGGAGGCTCGACCCGGGAAATCATGAGACCTCTTTTCAGCTGGGCCGAGCATTCACGAAGTCTGGAAAATACGATGAAGCGCTTAACCAATATGAGCAATCCATTGCCATAATGCCCGAGAACCCGGATGCTCATTTTAACCTCGGATGCATTTTTTTGGGCAGGAAGGAGTATGCCAGTGCTGCCCGGGAATTCGAGGAGGTCATTAAACTCAAACCACCGTATCTGAGCGATGCCTTTGTCAACCTAGGCATCGCCCGCTACAATGCGGGCCGACTTGAAGAGGCCCTCATGGCCCTGAAAGAGGCTCTTCAATTGAATCCCACAAATGGAACTATATCTGCATACATCGGTGCCGTTAGGGCCACATTGGGGCAAAGAAAGCGTTGAACGAAAAGCGGTTTTCCTTTTCTGAGCTATCTTCCCGACGATGAATTTGGTATCAAGAAATAGCGCAAAATGGAGATGCTGGAT
Source organism: uncultured Syntrophobacterales bacterium (assembly GCA_964346945.1). GTDB lineage: Bacteria > Desulfobacterota > BSN033 > WVXP01. The sequence goes on along the minus strand of CAYFXL010000046.1, from coordinate 6,765 downwards.
TTTTTCCGTGTCGCCTCTGGGGTTCTGGAAGCTTGGATGGGGCTGACCGAATCATGGAAAGGACGTAAAAAAGCTTGGTGACAATGACCTGTCGTCTCGTGCACCCCGGTTGACTCTCTGCAATCTTCACATCTCGGAACACCGAATGAAGTCCCTTACGAACTGGTTAGCAGGGTGTTTTCGAATCCTTGAAGGGGTATCGATCTGAATGATTTTCCCTTCTCGCATCATAGCCACCTCGTCTGCAAGGGCAAAAGCCTCGGGGAGGTTGTGGGTGACGTAAATCGTTGTAGCCCCTATCTCAGTGTGATAATTCTTCAACTCCTTGCGGAGGGTCAATCGATGTTGGGGGTCTATGTTAGAGAGGGGTTCATCCATGAGCAGTATTTCGGGCTTGACAGTTATGGCCCTGCCAATTCCGACAATCTGTTTCTGGCCCTCCGATAACTGGTTCGGCTTTCTGCGATACAGCCTTTTCCCAATACCAAGTCGGTCTGAAATGGTATCAACCCTCTCTCCGATTTCCCGGGGAGTTCGATTTCGAATCTTCATGGAAAAGCTCAGGTTACTATAAAAGTGTTTGTCAAACACGCGCATGTGAGGCCAGAGGGCGTTGTCTTGAAATACCATACGAACCCCTCGCCGAGAGGGTTTCTCATGGTTCACACATCGACCGTGGATATAGATATAACCTTCATCAATCTTCTCCAGCCCGGCGATTAATCGGAGCAAGGTGGTCTTGCCACATCCGGTTGGCCCTACGACAGCGACAAACTCCCGGCTATCGACCACAAGGTCCACATGGGTAACGGCGAGCACGGATCCGTATCGCTTGCTGACACGGTCAAGGACGAGGCTCTTATTAGGTGGTATGTATCCAGAGGGATTTTTCATGGCTGGACCCTGTCGGTGGTGATCAAAGTATCATTGCCTCCTCCTATGGCGCAGAATCAAGGATGTGGAGGCGAAGAGAATGAGGAGAAGGCTTACGATCTGGGCAATTCTCAACCCGGCAAACATGAGGCTATCCATCCTGAGGCCTTCAATCCAGAATCTACCGAAGGAATAGAGCATGAGATAGGTAAGAAATACGTCGCCCCTGATTATGCCCCTTCTCCGTCTAACCCACAGTAAAAAGAGGAATACGCAAAAATTCCAGAGGGATTCATACAGGAAGGTAGGATGGAAGTGGGCTTGTTGAATATGGTGAAGAGGCCGGTGGGCCTCATCGATGAAAATTCCCCACGGCAAGTTCGTTGGTCCTCCGAAGGCTTCCTGGTTAAAGAAATTACCCCAGCGCCCAATGGCCTGGCCGAGAATGAGGCTGGGGGAGCAGATATCGGCAACCTGCCAGAAGGAAACCCCCTTCAGGCGCGTATAAATCAGCGCAGAAACTATGCCTCCGGTAATTGCCCCATGAATTGCGAGTCCACCATGCCAGAAGGCGAAGATTTCCCTCATGTTATTCCGGTACAGGTCCCAGGAGAAGATGACATAGTAGAGTCTGGCCCCTACGATGGCGCTTATAAGCATGTAAAAGAACAGATCGTAGAAGAACTCGACGCTCAGTTCCTGCCGTTTGGCTTCTCGCGATGCCAAGACCAGTCCGAGGATCACCCCAGCCATGATAAGCACTCCGTACCATCGGATGCTCAAGGGACCGATTTGGAAGATCACCGGTTTCATATGGTTCAATTTACCCCTTTTTTCCCCGTTGAAGGCAGACTTTCCTCAGAGAACCCGTGGTAATCAGACCACCTGCCGTGTTTTCCCTCTTCTTGGCGAGGATTTGACTCGGACCATAGGGGCTCTTCGCTTTTATTTTATTCACGATCTCTCTGTCCTTCGTGTTACTCTGGGGTGCTCCACCATGACGATGTATGGCGATGTCATGGGTTTCGGAATTGTCCATTATCACCTCGGTGTTGTTCGGCTCATTCCACGGAGCCCTCTCTCAACCCGCATGTTTCCGATGGTGTCTCTTCAACCGGGATTGCGAGAATGGGCTGCTTTCCCCCTCCTCACCGAGATGATTTCGGCGGCGATGCTCAGGGCAATCTCCCCGAGTGTCTCCGCACCGATATCCAGGCCTATTGGAGCGGAGAGTTTGGAGAAATGCTCCTTTTCTATCCCCTTCGAGATCAGATCCTCCTTGATGGTTCTGATCTTTTTCTTACTTCCAACTATTCCCACATAGCGAAAGTCCTTTGCGATGATACGCTCGAGGATTGCCTTGTCTGTTGAAAAGCCCCGGGTAAGGATTACGATGTATGAGGAGCTATCAGGGGAGAGCCTTTCCGCATAAGACTCCATATCTTCGGAAAGGAGCACTTCGATATCGGTAAATCGATCTTCTTCGGGCATCTTTGGGTTATCATCCACCACGGTAACACGAAAGTCCAGCGACCGCATTAGAGGGGCCAATGTCCTCGTAATATGGCCACCACCGAATATGACCAGTTTCTCAGGCTGGCTGATGGGTTCGATGTAAACGTCGACCTCACCACCACACATCATGTCCAAGTTCCCTTGGAGGTCAAAGGTTTTCAGTTTCGTGGTGCCACCTTTCAGGCATTCAAGGGATTCCTCAATGACTTTCTTTTCCAGACCACCGCCCCCCACGGTTCCCAAGATTCTTTCGTCCTCCATGACGATCATCTTGGCCCCAGCCTTTCTCGGGGTTGACCCTTTGGTACGCACGACGATTGCCAAAGCTGCTCGTTTTCCTTGGTCTTTGATATCAGCGAGTGTTCGATATATGTCCTCCATATTATTTCCCTTCCTAGAGTAAGTTCTTGATCAATGAAATGTTGCGGTCGAATTCCCTTCCTTCCGGCTCTCTGTGGAAATCTGAACTCTCATCCAACAGCATAACTCCATTGGATCAAGAGGTCAATATATTAGGGCATCCAATCCGGAGACTCGGTTGGGTCAATGATATCAATGGCACATTCGCGTTTGGCATCAATTGAAGAACGTCCTTCTTTAGTCAGGCAGGAAAAGACCCCGTAGATATTCTGACGAAGTCCGCCGATAATCCGGGTCTTGGCGAGGTACCCAGGGAAGGGGGTGCCCACTACCTCATTATCATTTCGGGGGTGCTCTTGATGGTTGCTTTATCCATAAGTATTACGGTACGCTCCGATCCCGGGCCTGCTTATGAGCCTTTCTTGAACCGGTCCACCAATTCTTTCATCTCGGGATCATCCTTTAGCTTTTCATCGAGGGAAATGAAGGTTCCGATGAGGGTGCTCTGTCTGCGAGAATCTCTCTCCAACTCCTTCAAGCGAGCCTCGGACCTCTTCTTAAATTCCTCCAATTTCTTGATATATTCCTCCCTCCTATCCTGGGGAATGGATGTCGCCCTCCCAGTCCCCCTCCGGTAGGAATCCAATTGCCGTTCTATGCTGCTGATCTGTCTTTCTAAATTGACCTTGCGACTGAGATCGGCGAAATCATTGGCACCCTTTAGGACCCTCAAGTCAATCCTTCCGAGGTATTGTCCCCTTGGGTAAGCCTGGAAAAGGAATGCCTCCCAGCCTCTATCGGACCTCAGGATTTGGTGGTAGGTCCCGCTACCGCCACTTCCAATGATAAAGCGGACGCCCTGCACCTGCTGAACCAGCTTGGTGTATTCCTTAAAAGAGCCCAGGTTGCTCAGGCCCACAATGACATCACAATCCTTCCCAAGCTCGGCTGCCACCTTCCTTGCGGCTGCTATTGGATTGGATACGAAATACCCTTCAGAAGTGCCCCCTTCAGTTTGGCGGTTATCGGATGTAAGGCCAAAAACGCCAACCCTTATTCCACCTAAATCCAGAACCACATGGGTTCTAAAAACCGGATTGCCCCGCTTTCCATCGAGGAGATTGGCAGACAGGAGGGGTAGATGAATCTCCCTCTCCAACTCCCTGAGGAATTCGATTCCAGCCAAAAGGTCATCCGATCCAACGTTGACTGCCTGGTAGCCCATCCGCATGTAAGCCGTTCCGATTAATCGGGCCTTCTTCCGCTCCTGGGAAGAGGGGACATCCTTTGGTTTGAAGAAACTGTTGCCCGCCTCGAAAAGGAGAAGCTCTTTCCCCTCCTTTTCGAGATCCTTGATAAAGGTGGCCCGCCGGGCCAAACCTCCCAGAACTCTATTTCCTCAGGTGGGGCAAGGGTCAATTATTCCGCGCATATCATTTGAATAGAGGAGTGTCAATTCAACCGCTTGAACGCGCTGGCAAAAGATCAAGAACCCGACCAGAATGATCAAAAGCGCCGTCCTTGAGATGGGGACCCCCCATCTATCTTTCGGGTTCTTGTTAAGGAGCACCAAACCTACCACGATGAAATTCCTCATTCCACGTTTCCTTTCCAATTGCACCGTATTGTCAAAGAATTGAAGCAATTTCCAGGCCATATTCGTGAAACCTTTTCTGGTATTGAAGCACTTCTTCTGGCGCTGGCTCACTACATCCTTCGTGTCGGACACCTTTCATATCCCACCTCAATGCGACCCTTATTTCATCCTTGGCATTCACCGCAATGTCCTATCAACCCTCTGTCCATCCATTCTATTCTCCGATAATCATACGGAGCATGTCAAGATCGGCCAAAATGACTCCCGTAAGGAAATCCCTGGAATAACGGGTTGACGGGGATTTGCGGTCATCAGCAAGGAATTTTCAGCACAACAGTAATTCGAGGGGGATTTTCTACCCTTTCTCAGGAAGGGCTTTCTCCAAATCCTCTTCCTTAATCCCCCCGCCTTCGTGAATTCCTTGTTTGTTGCAACGGTATTCCTCTATGGCCAGTCTCAATGCATCCGCAGCCAAGGCGAAGCAGGGAAATTTCTCCTGGGGTAATTGGCTCAAGACTTCCTTTGCCGTTTCATCAGAGATCCTTAAAGCTTCCTCGATGCCCATTCCCTTGATCTTTTCTGTGATGATCGAGCTCGTTGCAATGGCGGCACCGCATCCGAATGTTTTGAATTTGGCATCCACGATAACATCGTTGTTCACTTTTATGGACATTTGCATTATGTCCCCGCAGGTTGCATTCTTCACGATACCCGTGCCATCCGCATCCATAATCTCTCCAACATTTTTAGGGCTTTGGAAGTGATCCATTAAGAGTTTTGGATACTTCATCACTTTTTCCCCCTGGATTGGGTCAATCGTGGTTGTCGTTCCGGCAGTTCATGAGCTTTTTCCAACTTTTCGACTCGTTCCTCCAATTTTTCGTGGAGTTGTAAGATGAGTTTCATCACATCCGATAAGGGGTCGGGAAGGTTCCCATGCTCGAAATCGATGAGGGCCCTTTTTCCCGCGTCCGATTCCACCACCCTTGCCGGCACTCCCACAACGGTAGCACCAGGGGGGACATCCTTTATGACTACGGAACCCGAACCGATCTTCGCCCCATCGCCTATGGTAATAGGCCCGAGAATAGTACTGTTGGAACCTACCACAACTCGGTTTCCCAGGGTGGGATGACGTTTTTTCTTCTCCAGGGTAGTTCCGCCGAGGACGACTCCTGTATAGATGAGACAATCGTCTCCAATCTCGGTCGTCTCACCGATCACTATCCCCATTCCGTGATCGATAAAGAAACGGCGGCCAATGGTCGCCCCGGGATGGATTTCAACTCCCGTTAATCCCCGACTGATGTGGGATATGAACCTGGCGAGGGTATACCACTTGTGTCTATAGAAGAAATGGGCAATCCGGTGCATCCAGATGGCGTGAAGGCCCGGGTAGCAGAGGAATACCTCGAAGAGGTTTTTGGCAGCCGGATCCCTTTCAATAATGGTTTGAAGATCTTCCCTTAGCCTTTGGAACATATCGCCATGAGCTCCGAATATTGGAGAACAATAAAACTCCATAAATGCATCAAAATCGATGAGAATGCAAGGAAATATTTGTTGAAGTTCCCTGCGTTTCTAGCGGAATGCCCTTTTCCGTGAGCGAAATTTGCTGGAGAAGTGGGGTACCCATCGAGGGTGAGCGGGAAGGGGAAGGCCAGCCCTTTGGAGGCTAGGAGGGGTAAGTATCCCCGGGACCCCGGAAGGGTCACTTCGAAAGCACTGAAGCGAAGGGACAATGGTGTTCGCTTATGAAAAGTGGAATTTGCCATTACCATCCACGGGTTACAAGAATACTCCCGGTAAAACTCAGGAAACTTTAGAATATTTGTTGAAGCATGGTCACCAAGCATTGGTGGACCCCGGAAACGATCGATGAAATACGAATTACTATATCATATTCCCCTTGGTTTTTCATCGGGATTGGGAAGGGGTGCATTTTTTTGCATTGAGGTCTCTGAAAGGGTCGCTCTTCGCAGCTGAAAATATTTTTTCGACCATTCTTAAGGTTCGCTTCACTGCAAAGAACGTTAGGGCGCTACTTCATTCCCTTCACTCACCCTTTGGGCTCAGACATTGGATTTGCGGTCGTTTCCCTTGACTCAGAATGGTGACCGAAAAAATCTTAATGCGTGCTCAGAACTCCGGTCTCCTTTTTTCAGAGATCTTGAATTTTTTCCTTGACAACTAAACATATGTATAGTATCCTTGGGGAAAAGGGAGGAAAAACAATGGATCTAACTCCTCGGCAGAGAGAGATTCTGGATTTCGTAAAGGAGTTCACCCTGGAGAGCGGTTACCCTCCCTCCGTGAGGGAGATCGGCCGCCATTTCGACATCTATCCCAGGGCAGCCTTCGATCATCTCAAAGCCCTGGAAAGGAAGGGATACCTGAGGCGGAGACAAACCAAATCCCGT
>CAYFXL010000045.1:0-19934 GCA_964346945.1 uncultured Syntrophobacterales bacterium | reverse complement strand
CAATGAAAAAGAAAACCTCCTCACAAATACGGGCCAGTCGAGCCCGAAGAGGACGGATAAATGGGCACAAAATGGATAGGGAAAAAAATGCTTGACAAGACAAAATAGATGTGGTAATGGTGAATCGATTCAAAATTTACGGATCTAAAGTTATTGATTAGAAAATTCAAGACATTCAGGCACTTAGGTTTCATATTAGTCTGAGAACTCTAGGTTTTTTGGCATGAATGAATCGTTTCACAAAACGTTCGAATGAGCCCCGCCTGATACCGCCCACAAACAGGTATCTTCATGGCAATAACAATTAAAGACATAGCTAACTACGCCGGTGTTTCCATCGGTACGGCCTCCAAAGTACTCAATAACCAAGGAAATGTGAGGGAGGATCTTCGCTTCCGAGTCCAAGCAGTTATCGAAAAGCTCAATTATCGACCAAGCGCGCTCGCAAGGGGGATGAAAATAAAAAGAACACAAACCATCGGTTTAATTATTCCCAAAATCATAAATACCTTTTATGTCAAGGTCATAGAGTTGATTGAGAAAGAGGTACACAACAGGAATTACACCCTCATCTTGGGTAATACCGAGGAAGACCTGGAGAGAGAGATTAGTTGCTTACAGACTTTCTCCAATATGCGCGTTGACGGTCTCATCCTTGCCTCGGCTGGCAGGACACAGGAGGGAAGAATTCAACGAGAGATCTCTTCCTATCGCGAACTCAACATACCGGTGGTTCTCATAGTCCGGAGACTTCCAAACACCGATCTTGACACCATTGAACTTGAAAACAGAGAGGGAGCGTATCAAGCCACTCGTTATCTCATCGAAAATGGGCATAGGAGAATTGGAATGATTTCCAGTTCCATAAATACTTCAGCAGGACCTGAACGAGTAGAAGGATATATGAAAGCTCTTGAGGAATCCCGGATACCCTTCGATCGGGAGCTCGTGCACATGGGGGGACTTACCCTTGATAGCGGCTACATCATTACAAACACGCTATTGGGCTTGCCAAATCCTCCATCAGCCATATTTGTCGGCACTAATTTCCAACTCTTGGGAACCCTTCGGTCTCTCAAAGAGAAACATATCACTGTTCCGGAAGATATTTCCCTCATCTGTTTTGATGATACGGAGTGGAGTTCCTTTGCTGATCCTCCATTGACAGTGATAGAACCTTATTCGGAGGATCTCTGTAAAATGGCCGCTCAGTTACTCTTTGACCGAATTGATGGCACGTATTCCGGGGAAGGACGCTTTCGGGTCATCCCCACAAAATTAGTCGTTAGGGAATCGGTAAAACCGATTGCCTAATGGGCTTACGAGTAGCAGAAGTCGAGGGAGGTTTCGGATGGTTCCACTGGTAATAACGGTTGCAAGCACTAACGTAAATCGGACTAAAAAAGATAGTCCCTACATGCCGGAAAAACCGGAAGAGATAGCCGAGGACATCATCAAAGGCTCCGAGGAAGGAGCCGCGGTTGCCCATATTCATGCCCGAGACGAGAATGGAAACGCCACATTTGACCCGGAGTACTACCGAAGAATCATTGAACAGGTCCGTAAGCATTGCGATGTCATCATCCAGATATCGACTGGTGGGCCCCCTGCTCCCGTTGAGGAGAAATTGGCCCCTATTCGAGACCTCCGTCCCCATATGGCATCCTTGAATATCAGGGGAAGTGCTGAAGAGATCGAGTACACGGCAAACACGATGAGAGAGTTGGAGGTTATTCCGGTTATCGAAGCCTTCAATATTGATATGATTAATACGGCAAATACATTGATTGAAAGAGGGTTGATCGCCCGACCGGCTCATTTCGAGTTGGTCTTCGATTTGGTGCGTGATGCAGATAAGAGCGTGCTGGAAGACTATGATGAAATGGTGCAGAGAATTAAGGCCATGTCCCCGGGGAGCATATGGTCAAGAAACAGGGGTGCCCACAACCAATTCGCTCTTGATGTCATCACCATTATGCTTGGGGGACATATCAGGGTTGGGTTAGAAGATAATCTTTTCCTTACACGAGGACAGCTCGCCAAAAGTAGCGCTGAATTTGTCAAACGCCTGGTGCACCTTTCTGCGGAGCTCGATCGCAAGGTGGCAACCGTGCAAGAAGCGAAAGAGCTTTTCAAAATCATCCATTGACGAAGGGAGGAAGCCCGCTGTGGGCTTAATGTAAACCGATAAATTCAAGGGAGGTGAAATCAATGAGAAAATCTTCACGCTTTTTAGGAATTACTGCTTTCTTGGTTGGTCTCTTCTTTTTTGCTGCGTCGGGCGCTTCCCACGCGGTGGAGATGACCATCGCTACCTTCCATCCTCGGACCGGAACGGCAGACGTAGAGGGGCTCTACCATTACAAAGATCTGGTAGAGAAACGCAGCAAAGGGGAAATCAAGATCAAGGTCTTCTACGGGGGCACGCTTGGTGGCGAGAGGGAATTGGTTGAGCAGTTGAAGCTGGGAACGGTTCAGCTCTGCCTCGGCGGGTGGGGAACCCGCGGCGCCTACGTAAAGAATATTATTCCCTGGGGCGTTCCTTATCTCTTCTCCGACAAGGAGGGCATTCTGCGCTCCATCAAGGGTCGCATCGGGAAAGAGGTAAAAGCGGCTTACGCGAAGAATGGCATTGAATGGAACGGGGTTTACTTCCGTGGAAACCGTCAGTTGACGACGAACCGGAATGTTAAGGTCCCGGAGGACCTGAAGGGGATGAAAATCCGCCTTCCCGAAAACCCCGATTGGATAGTGGTCTGGAAAGCTCTCGGAACCTTGCCTACACCGATTCCTTCCCCGGAGATCTTCAGCTCCCTGCAAACAGGAGTCGTGGAGGCACAGGAAAATCCCGTCTCGTCCAACTACAACCGGAAGCTCTGGGAAGTCCAGAAGTATACGGTCATGACCAACCATATCGTCGATATTCAGTCGTACCTTTTGAGCATGAAGTTCCTCAACCAACAGAGCAAGAAACATCAGAAACTCCTCATTCAGGCGTCGGTGGATACCATGGAGTGGTGTACCAAATTCGCCGCCGATATGGAGGGGAAGCTCATAAAAGAAATGGAAGGACATGGAATGGAGTACCTGAAACCCGACCTGAAACCCTTCCAGAAAATCGCCCTGGGTACTATGGATTTCTTCAAGAAGACATGGGAACCCTGGGTATATGGGGAGACTATGAAGGTGCTGGGACAGTAAGGTCTTTCTTCGAATCAGGCCGACGTTGAGAAAGCGGGTTTCCTCCCCCTTTGGACGGATGATGAAGAGAATTTCCAGAATCATATCATATGTGTTTGAAAATCTTGCGGTCGTCTTCTTGGTTTGCGTTCTCATTACTGTCGTTCTCCAGGTCTTCTTCCGATATGTTGCGAGAATTGTGGTACCCTGGACCGAAGAGGCCGCCCGGTACTTCTGTATATGGATGGTCTTCATGGGTGTCGTGGCGGCCGTCGCCCAAGAGGCGCACATTAGGATCACATTTTTGGTGGAGCGCGTTCCCAGGCTGGCCATGCACCTCTTCTCGCTACTCTCATACGGGATCGTGTTAATTTTCAATATCATCATCCTGCTGGGCAGCATCGAGTTGGTAAAGCTTAATTGGGGTCAGGAAGCGGTTACGTTTCCCATCAGCGTCGGCGTTCTCTATCTGGCGATTACCGTTTCCTCCGGCGTAATACTCATCCTCCTCATACTCATCATCGCGGGACGACTGAGGACCATGTTGGGAAGCGGGGAAACGTAAGTGCCGTTGAGAGTCATCGAAAGCCGAGGGTATGCGGATCCAGCGGCAGGGTTAAAAGGGAGGTGATTTAGATCGAGATCCTTTTCGTGTTCTTCCTCCTCCTCATCGGGCTGTTACTGCTCGGTATTCCCGTGGGATACTGCATTGGGGTAACTTCCATCGTAGCACTGGTGATCAAGTGGGGGTACCCCAGTCTCTCCTTCGGTTTGATCGCCCAGATGCTCATCTACGGGATCAATAACTTCCCCATCCTGGCAGTCCCCTTGTTCCTCCTGACCGGCGCACTGATGAACGAGGGCGGCATCAGCAGTCGGATATTTGGCTTTGCGGGAAGCATCGTGGGCCACATACGGGGTGGGTTGGCTCATGTGAACGTGTTGGCCAGCTTCATCTTCTCGGGCATGTCCGGAGCCGCTGCCGCCGACGCGGCAGGTTTGGGACAGATCGAAATCAAGGCCATGATGGACGCCGGTTACGGCAAGGACTTCAGTTGTGCCGTAACAGGTGCCTCAGCCACGATAGGCCCCGTGGTTCCCCCCAGTGTCCCCCTGGTCCTGTATGGAGTCCTGGCGGGAACATCCGTGAGCAAGCTCTTCATTGGAGGATTGATCCCGGGAACCCTCATGGTAATTTCACTCATGACGCTCTGCGCCTTCATCTCCAAGAGGAGGGGATACCCAAAGGGTGACCGTTTTCGCCTCGATCACCTGGTCTTGAGTCTCAAGAAGGCTTTCCTTCCCCTCCTGACACCGGTGATTATAATCGGGGGGATCTGGACAGGGGTTTTTACCCCCACCGAGGCGGGGGGAGTCGCGGCACTGTATGCGGGGATTTTGGGTCTTTTCGTCTATCGGGAAATCAAACCACGCGCTCTGGTGGCTGCCTTGAGGGGTGTGGCGATAACCTCTACAGCCATCCTCTTCATTTTGGCCTGTGCCATGATTTACAACAGCGCTTTGACAAGAACCCAGGTTCCCGAACTGGTCACGAACGTGCTCTTCTCCATCAGCAAGGACCCCTTTATCATACTCCTGTTGCTGAACGTCGTGTTGTTCATCTCCGGCTGCTTCATGTCCACCGCCGAGACGATTACCCTGTTGACCCCGCTGATTGCGCCCATGCTGCCAAAGTTCGGTATAGATCCGATTCACTTCGGGCTCGTGATGGTCTTAAACCTCATGATTGGCCAGTTGACGCCACCTTTCGGAATTGTCCTTTACGTTTTAACCCGTGTTGGCAATATCGAGTTCGGGAAGTTGGTTAGGGCCTGTGTTCCGTTTTATTTCCCCATAGCAGTGGTTCTCTTTTTGATCATATTTTTCTCGGATCTGGTCACGTTCCTGCCGAATATGGTGCTCGGTCAATAGGTTTCCGATAACCGGGACCGGTGGCAAGACCAATACAGTGTGGAGGAAGGGATAATGAAGAAGGAACTGTTTGCCTATGCAGAAGACATGAAACTCGTGGTGCATAAAAGCGGCGGGCGTCACTCTACCCTGATCGTAACCGAGGAGGATATGGACTCCAAGGGTTTCATCGTGGGTTGCCATACCATGGATCCCGGCGGCGGTGCACCGGAGCATGTCCACGAGAAAGAGCAGGAGGCCATGTTCTTCTACGAGGGAACCGGTATCGCCACCATTGATGGCGTCGAATACGAGATCCGGCCCGAATCGGTGATGTTGGCCCGCCCGAACAGTAAACATAGTATCCGGAATACCGGGGACGGCCCGCTGAAGTTCGTCTTTGTATACTGCCCTCCCTTGCCGGAACACATCAGCCGCGAGGAATATTTCAACCGGGCCAAGGATAAGATCTAGAAAGGTTAGCTGTTCAAGATATCCTTTGAGATGTCCGATCGGTCGGGGTAAAATCATACGGGACTGTTGCCCAAATACCCTGTTGCTCTCTGAAAAGAATTTTTGACCGACCTAGAGTTCTCTCCACAGCAAACCCAAAACTCGCCTTTGGGGCTCAAACATTGGGTTTAGGGCCGTTTCACTTTACCAAGAATGGTTACCAAAAATTCTTTGATGTTCGCTCCAGGGATTTCAGCAACAATCCGTTACCGTTCCATTCCATTGCAATTTACGTATTTCCATCTTTATGAAGGCAGGCTTCCAGCGAAGCTAAGGAGGAGATGATATACTTGTCAATTGAAAAGATTACATTAATCAGCACGGGGCTCAACACTGGTTCCCTGATGAGCCAGCTTTTCGCAAAAGAACTACCCGAAATCACCACTCGTAACATCGTGGATGATAGCCTTGTCAAGGAGATCATCGCCAACGATAATGTCATCCCTCCAGGCGTAGTTCGAAGGGTTTGCTCGTATGTGATATCGGCGGAGATGTCCGGAGCAGATCTGGTGGTTATCACCTGTTCCAGCATCTCCGTGATAGCACGGGTGGCGCAACATTCGGTTGGGATTCCCGTCGTGAGAATCGATGAACCAATGGCTGAACTGGCGGTCGAAAGGGCCGACCGTATCAAGGTACTGGCAACAATCTCCTCGACCCTTGATCCCTCCGTGCAACTGATAGAGGAAAAGTCTCGACAACGGGGTAAAGAAATAGTCCTACACCCCTTCCTCTGTGAAAGGGCCCGGCAATTTCTCGATGAGGGCAACCCAGAAGGGCATGACCGTATCTTACGGGAAGAGATTGAGAAGGCCCTCAAGAAGTTCGACATCGTAGTCCTCGCTCAGGCCTCTATGGGAAGGGTCTTAGATACATTGGATGTTGAAAAACGGGGAAACGTTCTCACGAGTCCCGCACTGGCCATCGAACATATAAGGAGAAAGTTTTTGGCAACTTAGTTCATGAAGAAAGCGCATCCAATGGCTGCATTATGGGGGATGAACGGGAGAGGTAAAGTGAACAGGTACAGACCATTAATCGGAATCAGCGCAGGGGATCCGGCGGGTATTGGACCGGAAATTACCGCCAAAGCGCTTTCATTGCCCGAAATCTATGATGTCTGTAGGCCTCTGGTTGTCGCCGAGGCTGAGATGATGAAGGATGCGGTGAAATTCTCCGGGTTGGATGGGAAAATTCATGCCGTCTCTTCGCCAGGGAAAGGGCGCTATGAGCTCGGGGGCATTGATGTCCTCGACATGAGGAACATCAATGCCCAATCCATCCGCCATAAGGTCGTTTCATCTGAATGTGGGCGAGCCTCCATTGAATACGTGAAAAAGGTTATCGAGTTGGCCATGTCCGGCCAGATTGACGCGACGGTCAGCGGACCGATAAATAAGGAAGCCATAAACCGAGCCGGCTTTCACTATCCTGGCCACACGGAGATCTACGCGGATTTGACCCACACCAAGGATTACGCCATGATGCTCATACACGAACAATTTCGCGTGATTCATGTGTCAACGCACGTGTCCTTGAGGGAAGCCTGCGACCGCGTAACGAAGGAGCGGGTTTATAAGGTCATAAAGCTCAGCTTCGACACGATGAAACGGCTTGGAATCGAGAACCCGAAAATAGCCGTCTCCGGCTTGAACCCCCATGCGGGAGAAACCGGCCTTTTCGGGCGTGAGGAGATCGAGGAAATTCAACCGGCCATCAAACGGGCCCAGGGAGACGGGATGACCGTTGACGGACCCGTACCACCGGATACCGTCTTCTCAAAGATGCGGGGGCATCAATATGATCTCGTCGTGGTGATGTACCATGATCAAGGCCACATCCCCACGAAGCTCATGGGTTTCCGCTATGACGAGAAGACTAAGACATGGGATTCCATATCGGGTGTCAACATTACGGTGGGGCTTCCCATAATCCGGGTATCCGTGGACCATGGAACGGCCTTTGGAAAGGCCGGGGATGGGAGAGCAAACCCCCAGAGCATGATTCAGGCCATAAAAATTGCGGCTCGATTGGCTTCAAGCACGAGAAAATAAAATCGGTTCCAGGACGTTATCCAAATCAGAGGATGATATCTTATTTCTCCTCTGCTGAAAGTCTTCTTTCCAGCTCGTTGGCCGCTCGGATCTCCTCTGGGTGATGAAAATCCTCCCCTTCTCGTCGATTCCCCTCACCAGCAGAGAACCCGGAGAAGCTTGAGTCCGGTCAAAAAAGATTTTGACTTTTATTGTCATTGTGGTATGAGTACGGAAGGATTTCCATATGTTCGGGGACTCCCGGACTGATTTAGATCCTTGCTGGTCAGGGGATCCAGCTCTGTGAAGGGAATGAGATATTCATCGTGCTCGACATGGCGCTGTGGGTGAGAGCCGGAGAGATGCAATAGATGATCAAATGCCGGGGTTGAATGCATCAAGCTGCCTCCTTTTTGTTTTCGGATATACTGCCTTGGAGAACACTACGCGGCGCGTCCGGACTGCTGAGGAGGCAAGCGAGGAGCAGGTTCAGCCTTGAACACCGAACCGATCATTGCAGTAAATACCCTTGCTTACCACGGGCATGATCTCAAAACAGCCCTCAGGGAAATCTCGGAATTGGGGGCAATGTATGTAGAACCAGCCCTTATTTCGTCATACTACGAAGAGTTCACAGAGGAATATTTCACCCCGGAAAATGCCAATGAGCTCCGCCGCTCCGTGAGCGAAAATAACCTGAAGGTGGTTGCCCTGGGCGCCCACATGGATCTCGGGCAGGAGCGCTCGACGGATGCCTTCAAGCTGCGAATGGAGTTCGCCAAAACCCTCGGCGTCAAGTTCGTTCATACTAATACGGCTCGAGTGAGCGACGAAGCTCTTTTCCTGAAGAATATCGAGGCACTGATTCCTGTGGCGGAGGATCTCGATCTCATCATAACCCTCGAGAACCCAGGAGACGGCACGGAAAACATGGTCAGCACTGGAAAGACTGGAGCGGCTCTGATTGAGCGCATCGGATCGCAATGGGTGCGACTGAACTACGATTTCTCAAATGTCTTTTCCTATTCAAAAGGAAGGGTCAAACCGGAGGATGATTTCCGTTATGCCCTACCCTTTTCGGCTCATTTTCATCTCAAGGAGATCAAGCCAGCTGGTCCCGAGTGGTCCTTTGTGGAGATCGGCAAGGGAGTAACCGACTATGGGGCGATCCTTAAAACCCTAGGCCAGCAGGAGCGGATCCATCCCATGAGCATAGAGCTCCCCCTCCGTTTCAAGCGGGATTCGGAATATCAAATCAGACTTGACCCTGGAGCTGCTGCGGTGCCGCTTCCGGAAATACGGAATGTGCTGAAAGGATCCCTGGGTTATATCAAGCGGGAACTGGATCGAAACTGAAGTCAACGGCTGGCGTGTGTGTCGTCTTCTGTCGTTAGTTGGCTTCCATCCGGCGAGGCTTGAGGTCGAGTCTCCCGATGGGAATTTAAAAACCCAAAGAAGGAGGTATTTGCCATGAAGAGAACAAGTCTATTTTTTCTGGTTTCCTTTCTCGTAGCGAGCTTGGTGGTTTTGTTCGCTTCGCTGGAAGGGGCAAAGGCCACCGCATCGACTGAGTTGAGGTTCGCACACTTCGCAGCCGATGGCCATCCCGGGGATTTGGCCGCGGAGATGTTCGCCAAGGCAGTTCAGGAGCGAACTGGAGGGGAGATCAAGGTGACGGTGTATCCCGCCAATGAGTTGGGCTCCCCGCCGGAACAGCTCGAACAGATTAAGCTGGGCGCAATCGACATGGGCCTACCGACTCAGGGTCAGCTGGACAAGTATTCCAAGAGGTTTGGCGTGGTGATGCTCCCCTTCGTATATGACGACTATGCTCACGCCTACCGAGTTCTGGACGGTCCCTTTATGGGTTGGGCTGGACCTGACATCCAAAAGCAAGGTATGGTCCATCTTTCCAACTGGGAATGGGGATTTCGCAACATCACGAACAACGTGCGGACAATCAACTCACCGGACGACATGAAGGGTTTGAAGATGCGTGTTCCCCCCGAGATTCAGCTCCAGGCCACCATGGAGGCATTGGGAGCCGTGACCACTAAGATCGCCTTTCCCGAGCTCTACATGTCCCTGAAGCAGGGAGTGGCGGACGGGCAAGACAATCCCCTCTCAGTGATCTACCATTTCAAGCTTTATGAGGTGCAGAAGTACCTGGCCATCACCCGCCATGTTTACAACTCCATGGTGCACGTGATCAGCAAGGCCACCTGGGACAAGCTCACACCGGAACAGCAGAAGATCATCCAAGAAGAGAGCAAGAAAGCGGGGGATTTCATGCGCAAGACCCTGCAGAAGGAAGACGAAACGCTCCTCCAGAAGCTGAAAGGTGTCGGCATGGTGATTACCCATCCGGATGTCGCCAAGTTCAGGGCCCTCATGAAGCCGGCCTGGGATCGGATTGCCGGATATTCGGGCAAGCAGAACGTGGAAGAATTTCTGAAGATGGTTGAGTCCGTGAGATAATCGCGGGAGGGATGGCGAGGGTATGACCACACTGATCATTTTTCTGGGCTTGGTCGGGTTTATCTTGCTGGGCGTCCCCATAGCTGTCGCCATGGGCCTCACAGCGGTCCTGGCCTTTATATTCATGGGGGAGGCCCATGTCCTGACCATGGTGGCCCAGCGTATGTACGCCTCCACCACGGCCTTTACGCTCCTCGCCATCCCCTTTTTCATTCTGGCCGGTAATCTCATGAACACCGGGGGAATTACTCACCGGGTCTTCCGTTTCGCCCGGGCCCTGGTGGGCCATATCTGGGGCGGTCTGGGACAGGTGAATGTGGTGGCTAGTATGATCTTTTCAGGCATGTCCGGATCCGCAGTAGCGGACGCGGCCGGGCTCGGCCTAATCGAGATGAAGGCAATGGTCGACAGCGGGTATGAGCGTAAATTCTCAGCTGCCATAACCGCTGCCTCATCGACCATTGGCCCCGTGGTTCCACCCAGTATCCCTTTCGTCATCTATGGTAGCCTGACCGGGGTCTCGGTGGGCAAGCTCTTCCTCGCCGGCTTCATCCCTGGCGCGTTGATGGGCCTCGCTTTGATGATCGCCGTGTTCATCATCTCGCGCTATCGAAGGTACCCGAAGGAAAATCGGGCCTCCCTTCGTGAGCTTCTTATCAGCGCTAAGGAAGCTGCTTTGCCGCTGGGCACACCGATCATCATCATAGGCGGAATCCTGGGGGGTATGTTTACCCCCACGGAAGCGGCGGTTGTGGCATCCGTGTACGCACTGTTTCTCGGTTTGGTGGTATACAAGGAATTCACCCTCAAGGACCTGCCCAAAATATTCTGGGAGACGATCGTTTACACGATTCGGGTCATGTTTATTATATCGGCCGCGGGATTCTTTGGCTGGCTGTTGATCCGGCAGAAAATACCCGAACAAGTTATTACCGGCCTGACCGCGTTTACCACTTCCCAGTTCACCCTGCTGGCGATGATTACCGTGATCCTTTTGACACTGGGCTGTTTCATCGAAGGCATCGCCGTATTTGTGATCACCATTCCGGTGTTCATGCCGCTCATCGCCCGCTTTGGAATCGATGAGGTACAGTTCGGCGTCATCATGACGCTTGCCTCGATGCTAGGGCTTCTGACTCCGCCGGTGGGCATGAGCCTGTACTCCGTCTCGAGCATCAGCCGGGTCTCCATTGGCCACTTGACGAGGGAGTTACTCCCGTACATGTTGGGAATTTTTGCTGTCCTGCTCGCTGTGGCCTATATCCCTCAGATTTCCCTGATCCTGCCCAGGCTGCTCATGGGACACGGAATGTGAGGTCGTCGCTGTGGGCCGAGCAATGGATAGCTTGTCAAACCTGGACCGAAGGCTGGCATTCGCCATGCGCAGCCTGTGCGTCGTGTGCATTTTTCTCCTTTTGGTGCTCTTAACTGGCAATGTGTTCTTCCGATTTGTCCCCATCATGTCCATGGGGTGGTACGACGAGATTGTGGAGATGCTCTTCGCCTGGCTGGTATTTATTGGGGCGGCTGTCCTTTGGCGGGAGAACAGTCACTTCCGGGTGGAGTGGCTCTCTTCCAAGCTGGGGAATCGCACTGCCGGCCATGTCCTCGGCGTCATTGTTGAATTGATCTCCCTCTTCTTCCTGGCCGTGATGACGCATCAAGGATTGAAATTGACCCTGCTGGCCAATGATTGGACCCCCATCCTCAAGCTTCCCAAGCGTCTCCTCTATCTGGACATTCCCATCGGCGGGAGCCTGATGATCGCCTATGGAATCCGCAACATCGTTCATCATATTCTCCTCCTAAAGGCAAGGTCGGCTGGGTACCATCCAGAATAAGCTGCTCGCAGACAGGTGCACCCAGCGACCGGCCGATGGATGTTGCCCCGTTATTCGGGGAGTTCCTTATGGTGAGCTGTCTCCCTCCTGAAAAAAGTGCTTGACATTGGTTAGGAAATGAAATATGCAGGATGTACTACATACTACTTCGTGCCCATCAGCACGCCGTTATTTTGTCTCAAGATAAGGGACAGCGTCGTGAGTTGATCCAAGGTTTCCCTCTATGGCAAGAAGAAACCTTTTTGAGTCATTAGAACCTCTGGCCCGGGAACCAGTTTCCTCTTCCATTATGAATATGTTAATCAACTACCTCCTTTCAAAAAGGCTCAAACCCGGGGACAAACTGCCAACAGAGACTGAGTTTTCCCAGCAACTCGGAGTTGGGAGGAATTCGGTTCGGGAAGCGATCAAAATGCTCTCATCTTTTGGAATAATAGAGATTAAGCGGGGCCTTGGAACGTATATATCAAAATCGATATCCCCGGCTGTGATGAATCCTCTGATTCTGAGTTTAGTGTTTGAACAGGGCACGTCCATGGAACTGTTCGAGGTACGGCTGCTCTTAGAAACGGGGGCGACAGAGCTGGTTATTCAAAAAGCAGATGCTCAAGACATCGAAAGGCTCGAAGAGGCCAACAGGAGGTTAAGAGAGGCTGTCGAAAGGAATAGAGAAGACTCCCGCAAACGTCTCGAGCTTGACATCGATTTTCATCATACCCTGATCGAAATCACGAAAAATCCTCTTTTGGTTAGAATGGGTAAAGCCATCTACACGTTGTTTTTCACTTCCATAGCTAAGACCGTTGAGTTAGATCCGACGAGTGGCTACAGGAACCACCAATTAGTTATTGAAGCTATTAAGAAAAGGGATGAGCAATTAACGAGGAAGGTGACGCGCGAGTCCCTTTCATTTTGGAGAACAATTATCGATTCATGAGGAACCGAGATGGATGATTGACCCTGGGATACAATCATATTAGAAGGAGGGGTGGAATATGAAAGTCGTGAAGGCATGGGAGGAAAAAGGGATAACAATTAAAGAGCCCTATAAGAGAACCATTAAAACTATCTTTTCTCCCGATGAGGACAAGGGAAATATTGAAGAATTGTTATTCAGCCATGCGATCATCTATCCGCATAGCCGAACCGATTACCATGCCCATGATCGTCCTGAACTGATTTACGTTGTCTCTGGGCGCGGTACCTGTATCTGCGAAGGAGAAGAGATACCCATTGAGTCAGATGTCGCTCTTTGGTCTCCAGCAGGGGAAAAGCATCAGATTATCAATACCGAAGATGAAAGCATGAAACTGGCCACCGTATTCGTGCCTGGATTCTCTTGGAAAGAAAATATTAAACGCTGTGAGGGGGCAGCTGACAGGAACCGAAAGTAAAAAACTGCAAAACTACCGAGTTCAAGCACCTGGTTTCTTGGGAAAGAACTGCCTAGACGGAAGCCGGGGCTGCTCCATTACGACAATCGAAGATGGTCAACTATAGTATACGCCCACTGGATGTCGGTCAATTTCCCGAAGTCCCGAAGCCTGTGCTCACCTACATGTATGGCTTTGGAAAAACAATCCGCGTGCCCATTGTGATGTGGGCCATCGAAGGTGCACGAGA
Source organism: uncultured Syntrophobacterales bacterium (assembly GCA_964346945.1). GTDB lineage: Bacteria > Desulfobacterota > BSN033 > WVXP01. The sequence continues at coordinate 6,355 of CAYFXL010000045.1, read as the reverse complement.
ACGGGTTCTGATTGACACTGGTTGCGGTGGGCCCCAGCGTTCCTCAGACTATCATCGCCTCCTGGAACAGACGGAGGGACAACAACCAAAGACCGCCCTCGAGAAGCTGGGCTGGAATCCTGAGGACATAGACTTGGTTATCCTCACTCACCTTCACTGGGATCACTGCGGGAATAATCGCCTTTTCAAAAGAGCGGAGTTTCTCGTTCAGGAAGGCGAGTTGCGCTACGCTATCTCACCTCTCCCCATCCACGCCAGAGCTTACGAGACACCCCACATCGGCACCTCTCCCCTCTGGATCGACACATTCTCCCAATTCAAGCCGATTCGGGGTGATCGGGAGGTCGGTCCAGGTATCTCAGTAGTTCACTTACCTGGACATTCTCCGGGTTTTCAGGGAGTTATCGTGGAGACCGCTAAAGGTCCGTACCTGATTGGTGGAGATTGCATTCCCCTCTATGAGAATTGGTTTGGAAACGAAGAGGAAAAACACATTCCACCCGGCGTTCACACAGCCCTCTTTCCCTGTTATCAAAGCCTTGAAAAAGTCGAGGCGATTGGCGCTACAGTGTTACCCGGACATGATATGGGGATTTTCGATAGGTCCGTTTATCCTTAGGCAGGAGATGCGATGACAAGAGGCCAAACTCATGAATGCGAATAATTTGGCTCATCGGCTCCAGGAGTTCCCCACCGCGACGATCTATGAAGCTGCTGGGAAAAGTGGCGATATGGACCCAGCAATTCGTGCCATCGTCCCCGGCATACGCATGGCAGGGCCGGCATTTACTGTTAGGTGCTTTGTCGGTGACGCTCGAGCCGTCGTACAGGCCATCGCTCTCGCGCAGGCTGGCGATGTCCTCGTTGTGGATGGGGGTGGCACCGATCGCGCAACGCCCTGGGGCAGCACTTCAGCCCTTGCAGCCAAAGTACGCGGTCTTGCCGGCTGTGTAACCAACGGGGCCGTGAGGGATCTCGAAGAGTTGATTGAGATTGGGCTGCCGGTCTTCGCCTCAGGAGTCAGTGTCCGCGGCAACGTCAAGTTACACCCCGGCTGGATTGGAATGCCCGTTTCTGTTGGTGGGGTAGTAGTGCGGCCAAATGATATCGTTGTCGGGGATGCGGACGGCGTGGTAGTCATACCGGGCGAGCGAGGTGAGGAAGTTTACGCCAGGGCCAGAGAACAGAGGGCGAAGGAAAAGGAAATTGAGCGGCAAATCCTCGCAGGTGAGCCACTCACAAGGATTCTGGACATTTCCTGAATGAAAGCTGGACGCGTTGGATGGACCGGAGGTTCACAAAACCATGCTCGGTGACAGCTGGATACCATTGGCCCGAGTCAGGGGGTGTATCTCGCCAGGCTTTTGTCCGGGAATGTGTGATAACCCGGCCAATTAGCCTCGAGGGCCTGTTGTCAAATTGGATCGCTCCACAGGGAGGACGGCCGAGATAGGTTTATATCATCGAGGGAGCTCTTTCTCGTAAAATTGATGAAGACTCCCCGTATATAAGCTTCCCGGAACTGTCAATTGCAGAATGAGTCCGTGGACAAGGGGGTGGTTGCCATGCGAGATTGATCGTTTGATGAGGTTTTAACGCGATTGAAAGGAGGAATATCCATGAAGAGATCAATGAGAATTTCACTGTGTTTCGCTCTCGCTTTAGCTCTGACTATGGGACTAGCCGGGCGGGGTTACACGAAGGACCGGCTTGTTCTAAAGCTCGGCAACGTTCAACCTCCAACGATGATTGTTCAAAAGGGCTTGCAACGATTTGCGGATCTCGTCAAGGAACGGACGAAAGGGGAAATAGAAATTCAAGTTTTTCCGGCCTCCCAACTGGGAACAGAGCAGGAGATCCTTGAGGGAGTTCAGTTGGGAACCATCCACTTCTTCGAGGGAAGCAGCGGGGCCGTAGGGCGCTTCATTCCCGAATTGGAGGCCTTTGCCGGTCCATACATCTGGAGGGACCTCGATCATATGTTCAAGGTGGTGAGGGGTCCTCTGGGTGAGCATCTCACTCAGAAGCTCATGAAAAGCTATGGGATGCGTATCTTGGACATGGGGTGGGTCTTTGGTCAGAGAAACCTCACGACGAAGAACACTGCTGTCCGTAAACCCCCTGATATGAAGGGATTAAAGATACGCGTTCAACCGACGACCATTTATCTGGAGACCATCAAAGGAATGGGAGGGAATCCGACACCTATAGACTGGAAAGAGGTTTACATGTCCTTGCAGACCGGTGTTGTCGATGGACAGGAGAACCCCGTCGGTGTAATCTACTCGGCAAAACTCTTTGAGGTCCAAAAATACCTGATGCTCACCCAGCATATTACCCAAAATCAAACCGTCCTGGTGAATGAGAAGTTTTTTCAAGGCCTTAAGCCAGAACACCAAAAGATCATCCAGCAGGCCGTGATTGAGGCGGGGGATTATCAGAATTCCCTCATTGAACAGGGGGCAAAGGAAGATTTGGCAAAACTGAAAAAGGAGGGGATGACAGTGATCGGGCCGGAAGAGGGGCTCGATCGGGAGGCCTTCCGCAAGGCAACTCGCGGCGTCTTTGACTTGTTCAAGGATAAGTGGGAGAAGGGGTTCTTCGAGAGAATCCAAGCCGTCCGATGATATGGTAGGGAATGCGAGGGAAGGCATGCTTCAAGAACGGAGGATGCCTTCCCCCCTCCTCGAATTAAGGACCGGGGAAAGGAGATCTCACTTTGGAGTTAGAGAATAACGTCCAGAGGGATTGGGTAAAACGCTTGGTTCGTTTTGCCGACTCCATTCCCGAGTTCTCCCTAGGGGTCACCGTCTTGGTGACAGTTATTACCATCTTCACTCAGGTCGTTTCCCGTTACGTATTCAGCAGGCCCATTTCTTGGGCTGATGAGTTTGCCGTCCTCATATTTGCATGGATGATCTTCTTGGGGACCGTTATGGCCACTAAATATAACGACCATATCAGTATCGATACGGTTACGCGTTTATTACCCGAGAAAATCAAGGTGGGGTTAACCGTTATCACAAATAGTATGATTTTCCTCGTGTTATTGCTCCTCTTCATCGAGGGCATCCGTCTCACGTACAGGACTGCTGGTCTCAACTACCCCGCCATGGAGGTATCGAGAGGGTTTCTCTATAGTGCGATCCCAGTCACCGCTCCTCTCATGGGATTGTACCTTCTGCGGACCATCATAGCAGATATTCGATTCTTGTTGGAAGGCATTGGAAGTAGGAAATGATCGCTATTCTGGTAATAGGACTGTTCCTCTTTTTCATATTGAATATCCCAATCTCATTTTCCATGATTCTTACCTCGGTTATGTACCTGTTTCTCAAGGGGGACATTCCTCTGATTGTAACTGCTCAGAGGGTTGCCGTGGGAACGGACAAGTACTTGCTGTTGTGTATTCCGTTCTTCTTCTTGGCCGGAGAGTTGATGAACGCCGGTGGCATAATGGAGAGACTCGTACGCTTTTCCAAATCCCTGGTGGGACACATTCCTGGGGGATTGGGACACGTCAACGTGGTTTCGAGTATGCTCTTTTCCGGAATCTCAGGATCTGCCGTTTCGGATGCATCGGGATTGGGAATTTTGGAAATAGAGCTCATGCGCCGCAGCGGATATGACGATAGGTTTTCCGGCGCTATTACGGCTGCATCCGCAACAATTGGGCCGGTGATACCACCGAGTATTCCATTCGTAATATATGGAGGAATAACAGGGGTCTCGGTGGGCAAGCTCTTCTTAGGGGGAATCATTCCAGGGCTCCTCATGGGTTTGTTCCTCATGGTCTTCGTTTATCGAATCGCAATTAAACGAGGCTATGAAAGGAGCGAACGGGTCCCTTTCACGGGCGTCCTCAGGGAACTCTATCATTCGATATTGGTGTTGATACTCCCCCTCATAATTCTGGGGGGGATATTGAGTGGGGCTTTCACACCGACCGAAGCGGCTGTCGTTGCTGCGGTTTACGCCTTTTTCGTGGGAACGACGGTCCTCCGGGAGATTCAGCTCAATCAAGTCTTTCGATTGATGATCCGGGTGGGAGTGAATTCGGCAAAGCTCCTGTTCATCATTGCCTCCGCTTCTCTCTTTGGCTGGATCCTGGCTCGAGAGGGCGTACCCCTTCTTTTAGCAAAAACGTTTCTGTCTATCTCCCACAAACCCTATGTGGTTCTCTTCCTCGTCAATATCCTCCTGCTCGGTCTTGGCTGTTTCATGGAGCCGATAACTGTTATGATCATTCTCGTTCCCATATTAACTCCCCTGATCGAAACCTTGGGAATTGACCTTGTCCATTTCGGAGTGATAATGACCCTTAACCTTATGATTGGATTGATTACCCCCCCTGTGGGAATGGTAATGTTTGTGGTTATGAACATCGCCAACCTCAGCGTTGCTGAACTTACTAAGGGATTGCTACCCTTCTTCACCGCGCTCCTCATTGTCCTCTTTTTGATCACGTACATTCCCTGGTTGGTGCTCTGGATCCCGGGCATGTTTTGAGTTCCCAATACAGGGTTGAGAGAGGGGCAGAGTTAGTAAAGATCCTTTAGAGGCTTTATCTCAAGACATGAGAGAAGAATCTTACGGTTGACGTTTATCCAACAGAAGGAGACATCACAAACTTTCAGCAGCTTGAACACGTCATCTCGCAATTGCCTCAGCAATGGAACGAGGTCAAAGTACCGGTTAACAACGCGGGGTTGGCTCTCGGAATGGACAAGATGTTTGATGACAGTCTCAGAGATTGGGATACGATATCGATACGAATATAAAAGGCCTTCTCTCTGTTACAAGACGTATTCTGCCACTCATGGTGGAGGGGGAAAAGGCCATGTTATCAATATCGGCTCCGTTGGGGCCTTTGAACTGTACCCTGGCGGAAACGAGTATTCCGGATCAAGGGCTGCCCTTCAGACCCTCTCACAGTCAATGAGAATAGATGTTTTGGGAGAATCTATTCGGATGACGAGTATACAGCCTGGGATGACAAGAACCGAGTTCGGGATGCTAAGATGGGACGGAGAAAAGGAGTTGGCCGACAAGGCTTATGCAGGTATTGATTGTCTCTACCCTGAAGACGTCGCTGATGTGGGTTTGCGTCGACCACGGGGCGGCGTTTGGGAAGGCGGGCGAGGGAAGGGCCAATTCCGAACGCATGATTCAGTCCATAAAAATTCCGGTTCGATTGGCGCCGACCGGTGAGAAATAGGAAGTTTGGAAGTACCGGAGTGCTCTGCAAATCAAGCGATGATATCTTACTCGCCGTCCGCCACCAATTTCCTCCCCAGCTCGTAGGCCGCTCGAATCGCCTCTGGGTGATCGAAAATCTCCCCCTTTTCGTCGACTCCCCTCACCAGCAGAGTTTCCCATAGATCGACGTCTAGGGCATCAAAGAAGTAGCGCACCGTGAGGGTTACCCCCTCGAAGAGCCTCTTGCCCCGGGTGGCGCCCACCGAGATAAAGGCCCCCTTTCGGCGGGATTTGCCAGGAGCGATGGGGGTTTTGAGGAGATTTCGCTTTACCCAGAAGGACTGGCATCGGTCCATCAACATCTTGGTGTGGGCACTGACCGAGTAGAAGAAGATGGGGGAAGCCAGGATGAGGGCATCTGCCCCGATCATCTTCTCCGCCACCTCATGAAAATCGTCCTCAATGACGCATCGGCCATCCTCCTTGCAGCCGTAAATCTCCAGACAGGGCGATATGGTCTTGTCCCGCAAGAAGATCTCCTCGACCTCGGCGCCGGCCTCCTCGGCTCCTTTGAGGGCCTCCTTCAGGAGAACGTCCGTATTCCCACCCCTGCGCGGGCTACCACAGATTCCGAGAATTCTCAAAAGCCCGTTCCCCCAGAAGAAATTTCGGGGTTATTATAATCAGCGAAATGGGCAAAATCAATCAATTGATATGGATTCGCACGGGGAGTAAGTGAGCTTCGCTTGAAAAACGATTTGCCCGCGGATTATATTTTGCGTATGGATACCCCAACGCACGCCTTAGCCGGATATATGATAGCGAAGACCGGGTTAGCCCAGGACACGGGAAAATGGGGCACTATAGCCGGGGTCTCGGCCGCGATCTTCCCCGATATGGACCTCGTGCTGAGGCCTTTCCTCAGCGCGGAATTCACGCTCAAGTATCACAGACACCTTACCAATTCGGTCGTCTTGATCATTCCATTCTCACTGCTTTTCGCGTTTTTGTTCGTCAAGGTCTCAAGGGTGAGACGATTCTGGACCTTCTTTCTCATATGGACCGTGGAACTCCTCGCCCACACCTTCCTCGACCTCGCTACCTCCTATGGAACCATGATCCTCAGTCCTCTTTCCAACGCTCGATTCACCCTCGA
>CAYFXL010000044.1:0-20104 GCA_964346945.1 uncultured Syntrophobacterales bacterium | reverse complement strand
CCGTCTATCAGCTGTTTTAGATCCAAAGGATCTGATTCCCGCGCCACATATAGGCCAGCTATCGGAAAACCATAATCGAAAATGTTCCCGATTTGATTCCATCCGTCACCCTCATGATCGAGGATGACCCAGCTTAAGTCCTCCGGAACCGGCATCCCCTCAATACATATTTCCGTTCGACTCCTGGAGATCATCCAATACCCCCTCCCATAATCGAGATTCTGGTCTGCCATCCAATCAGGGGTTGTCAATTCAAGATACTCAGCTTGTGCCGGGTCATACCGGAAAAAACGCCATTGGCCCTTATCGTAATTCCCCAGATCATCAATCAAAGCCGCCAGAGGATTACCGTCTTCTGGTATGGAGGGGAACGAGATCATGTGGTGGACTCCTCCACGTATCGGAGCACACCAAACAGAAGGAGCTTCCTCTGCAAATACCCTGCTCACCACAAATACCACTGACGAAAGGCATAGTATCGTAAGGACTGTCGACCCAATTCTTCTCACGACTGATCGATCCCCCACGAGGAATGGAACAACGAAGAACGTTAAAAGAAGCAAGGGTCAGGCCTTCATTTCTCACCCCGCTCTGAACATATACGAAAAAACAAGAAGAGTCAATGAGTTAGAGTGATAGATCTCGGTGGGAAAAACGGAACAGGCTCCTTTGTTGAGGTGCGAGGGCAGGCCTTTGTTCTTGACAAAATCGGATTTGAACATCGAGCGATTGCAAATTTCTGGCTGGAAAACGTAATAGGGGTCCTCACTCCAAAGCTGACATGAACGCAATATTCAAACGGAAATCGATAGAATGGCCAGGGCTATCCTTAGCGATTCTTGTATTCAAAAGCTAAAGCTGTTGCTTATCCTGCCTCTTTTCTGATATGAATAAGGGAGTTGGCTCAACAATGGAAGTTTTGATCCGGGAATGAGCAGACCTTCACGGAAAAGTCCAAACGAGATCTTATCATTTGGTTCATTGGAGAGATCGTCAGTGAGCTTCTGAAGCGTGTTACAGATCAGCCTCGAACACACATTCAGGAGAGACTAACCAGAATGGACTTTGAGGAATTCTTGGAGGGGTGGTAAATGAGAATTGGTGCTTTCGAATTAAATGAACCTATCCCGGAATTGAAGGACCCTTGCGTCTTTGCAACCCTTCGTCCCTGGATAGATGTGAATAATGTGGGTAGTTCGATCCTGAATGGATTGGAGGCACAGTTTGAGGCTAAGGAATTGGCCAGCCTAGCAAGACCTGGCAATTTTTTCGATTTTACCCGCTATCGCCCCAATCTCTACTTTGAAGAGGGTATTCGCCGAATATCAATTCCCAATACTACGCTTCGCTACGCCAAAAGAGAAAGAGGAAATGACCTTCTTTTTCTTCGCCTTCTTGAACCTCATGCTCTAGGCGAGACCTTTGTTGATTCTGTCTTACGACTTCTCAAGACGCTCAAGGTGAAAAAGTATTGCCTTTTAGGGAGTATGTATGATGCGGTTCCTCACACGAGACCTTTAATTGTCAATGGGGGAGCAATAGGAAGAGAAACGGAGCTCGATCTAAAGAAAGCGGAATCCCTGCCTAGTAATTACCAGGGTCCAACGAGCATTACCAGTTTGATTACGCAAAGAGCACCAGAGATTGGCATTGAAACGATTTGGTTTATCGTATCTTTGCCTCAATATGTAGTTTTGGAGGAGGACTATCTGGGAAAGGTGCGCCTAATGGAAATCCTGAATCTGCTCTATAACATCCCAATTGATAAGAAGGATTTTGAGAGAGCTATCGAGCAACGGAACTCAATAAACAAGAGAGTAGAAAGAACACCAGAACTGAAAAATCTCCTTCCTCAACTTGAAACCTTGTACGAAGCTCGAATCAAGAGAAAGGGCGGAGAGAGAGTGTCTGGGTTATCCCCTGAGATAGAGGAGATGCTTTGGAAAATAGCGGGAAAAGATCCTGGAAAAGCATAAAGAAAAGATGCTTTGCCAACCCTTTAACCGCCTGCTATTGCTCGGGCAGATTTCACTAAAGAACTCCTGATCCTCTGTGCTCACCGTTACCTTCCACCGAAATGGCTGAAAACCTACCCCTGGGGTCTTGGGGGCAGCCTTCCAGATTGAATTTTCTGTCCCGAGCTCGCCCCGGTGGCCTCTCGCAGCATTATTTCAACTTGAGGTGGTACTGGACTCTGGCAGGTTCCTTGAGCAGATGGTAGTGGGTTGGGGGGGAGGCATTAGCTCAGGCGATGGGGTCCACCGGTTCCAGAAAATGAAAACGATGAAAGTCCATGTCTCGGGTATATATCCTCTTGATGCCGTGCTCTCTCATCAACACTGCTGTCTGTAACTCGCATATCAAGTTTCCACTGAGATGTGGAACCTCTTTCATCACCTCAGCGACCACCTCAACGCAAATCAATAGCATCGGAGCCCAAGTTGAGTGGCAGATCTTGAATTGAATGACTACCTCACTGCCCTCAAAGTATCGGCGTTTGGCACGTTCATTGCGTGTAATTTGTGATAAAAATACCTTTTCAGGTAAAAGAGGTAAAGCCGTGTTCAAAAAATCATCCATTGCTAATGCGCTCATAGTGCTTGCATTCATGTTAGTAGGTATGCTGGCGGCTATTGTCATCCCCATGCACAACGCCAACGTGAACCGAGCAAGAATTCAGGAAGCCGTCGATACCATAGGTGCCATTAAGGATGAGTGTTTCGACCTCTCCTCGGATACCCGGGCGCTGCCTCCCGCTCCCTTAGATGAGGCCGGCATATTGGCCAACCTGGGTGTTGCGGTGCCTCAGTCCCTAGGATCTGGAGGTGGTAGGAAATGGACATACAGTACGGTGTTTCAAGGCGGCAACTACTTCTGTGTTGCCACGGCCGGGGTGGCTGCGGATATCGGGAGCGTATTGGCGGGTAACAGCGTATGGGTTGAGGGAGTTTGGGATGGTGCCAACCGAGTGTTTACCGGCTGGCAGTGGGGTGCTACAACTGCCCAAATGCAACAGTGGTTGCCTAGGTAAGTCCTACGCAGCGGGAGGAGCGAGCTGAGGCTTGTCCCTCCCCTTTGCTCTTTCATCATCAACTAAAACCCAAGGCTGGGCCAAGATCACCTGTCTTCAAGCGAGAAAATTGGGCCCTGGGTGAATCTTTGATAGTCCCAACTCCGGCGTCATGCCCCCAAAAGGTGTGGAGGCGGAGATAGATCACCGATTCGTGACCTTTGAGAAACGAATCGATTGAAGTCTCCCCGCCCTCTCATTGGACCGTCAAGACGATTTCTGGGGCGTAAAGTCGAGAGAACGTATTCTTAAGGCTCCATTTTCTCTGGTTATAATCAAGTGGATTTCGCCCCTCCAGACCTTCTTTTCTCCGCTCTTTTTCAATATCTGATCCACTTCGTAAAGACTCCTTGCTTTCACTGCATTCTGGAAAATTTCGATCTTCGTATCCTCCATGCGATATCGGAGTTCCTGGCTCTCATCGAAAAAATTCGAATAAATCTTCTTAATCTCATCGAACCCATCTCTCTGATTCTGGATGGCTTTAGGAGAGAATATTGAGAGGAAACCGTCTATGTCCTTTTGGGTGTACCGCTCCATATAATTAGCAATGAACTGCCTGACCTCTTCCTCCGTGGCCACGAGTTGCCTTTGCTCCGTTTCTTCCGGTGGTTCGGATACCTGGTTTCTATATTGTTGGGGGATACGATCATGTCTTGTGGTGAAGTGAGTGTAGCCCTTTTCGTCCACCCATTTATAAATTTGCCCAGAATAGGCAAAAGAGCATAAGACAACCGTCAAGAAGATTATGAATAGGATAGGTTTTGTTATAGTTTCCATATCCAAACTCCTTTTTTTGCTTGGTAATACTTGTATGATCTTTTGTGCAATTCGGATAAACAAAAAGCACCGATGGAAGTGTAGAAGTCCCTCGGTGCTTTTATAACCATCTTTCTCAGCCAAATGACTGTGCCTGTCAAATCCCTCTCCAAATGACAGGTCCCAAACTCTTGATTTCACCTCCAGTCCCGATTTCCGGCTAAGCTCAGTCCGCGGCTGGATGCGGTCCGGATCAATGTTCACAAGTAAACACTATTTTTACAAAGGCTTCACTAAAGTGCAAGCATATTTTAAGCCACTATGAGACTTGACTAAGTCAGATTTGATTTGCTATAGTAAGCAAGCAAGTACTTGCTTTATCTATGGAGGATCTCATGAAACCACAGGCCCGGGAAGCAAGGCTTTCCCCGGAGGCACGGAGGAAGAAGATCGTCGATGCCGCCCTCAGGGTTTTTTCCTCAAAGGGCTTTCGGGGAGCGACAACCAAGGAGATCGCCCGTACTGCGGGCATAAACGAGGTCACCCTTTTCCGGTACTTTGGGAACAAGGAAAACCTCTTTTCCGAGGTGTTCGAGCACCATTCCCTATTTCCCACGCTGCGGGAATTGATCCCGAAGCGCCGCGAGGAATCTTACGAGAAGGTCATGACCGGCCTCGCAGCCCAATTTATGGAAATTCTGAAGAGGCGAAAGGATCTGATTCGGCTGGTCATCCTTGAGTCGTATCAGTACCCGGGCCAGAGTATCATGTTCTTTCAACAGATTTACAACAAGGGGTTTCAACCCCTGGGAGAATATTTGAGAGAAAAGAAGAGGTCGGGCGAGGTCGGGGAGGTCGATCCAGAGCTTGCTGCCCGAGCTTTTCTGGGAATGTTCTTTTCGTTCCTGGTGGCCCAGGAGTTTCTCTTAGGGAAAAAGGTGGTAAAGGTGTCCAATGAGGCGGTAATCCGGGAATTCGTCGGGATTTTTCTCCATGGGACACAAAGGAATGCGTAACGAGGGGATGGACATGAACAGTGCTTTAGGCCGCTGTCGAGGGGCTCCATGAAAAAGAGAATCACCTTGTTTGCGTTCATTCTCCTGGTGTCGGCTGGCTTCGTCTTTTACCTCATCAAAAACCAGAAAGTCACGGAGGAAGGCGACATCCGGGTTTCGGGCACCATTGAGCTCACCGAAGTGGATTGTGCCTTCAAGATCTCGGGAATGATCGAGGAACTGAGGTTCGACGAAGGGGGTTCGGTCAAAGAGGGCGAACTGATCGCGCGCCTCGATGATAGGGAACTCCGAGACCGCAGGAACAAAGCCGAAGCCTCTCTCCGAACGGAAGAAAGCCGAGCTCAGCAACTCCTCATCGCTATCGAATACGAGGAGAGAAACAGCCGGGGCGTTATCGCCCAGGCCAAGGCAAATCTCGCCGCGGCCCAGGCACGTCTCAGAGAACTCCTCGCCGGATCTCGCCGTCAGGAGATCGAGGAGGCACGGGCGGAAATGGATCGGGCACGCAGCGAACTCCAGAAGGTGACTCTCGAGTGGGAACGGACCCAGCGTCTCTTCGCCAATCAGACGATATCGAAGCGGGAGTGGGATACCGCGAAGGCGGCTTTTGAAATAGCCCAGGCCCAGTATGAACGGGCTCGGGAACAATACGATCTGGTCAAGGAGGGACCGCGAAAGGAGACCATCGAGGCGGCCCGGAGCAAGGAGGCCGAAGCCAGGGCTGCCCTTCAGGTGGCAGAGGCAACGACCCTGAAAGTCCAGGAATTGAAGCAAGAACTGGAAACTACCCGGGGCCGGGTGGAAATGGCCCGCGCGGAACTGGACCTTGCCGAGACCCTGATCACCGAAACGAGGCTTCATGCCCCCATATCCGGCATGGTCCTCTCCAAGAATATGGAACGGGGGGAAATAGCGTTGCCCGGATCCTCGGTCCTTACCCTGGGTGACCTGAAGAAGGTCTGGCTCCGTGCCTATATCAACGAGCCGGATCTCGGCCGGATCAAGCTGGGACAATCCGTGGAGGTCTTTACCGACACCTACCCTGGGAAAGCCTACCCAGGGCGGATCGCGTTCATATCGGACGAAGCCGAGTTCACACCGAAGCAGATTCAGACACAGGAGGAGCGCGTAAAACTCGTGTATCGCATTAAGATCGATATCGACAACCCCATCATGGAACTGAAATCGGGAATGCCGGCCGATGCCAGAATTATCACGGAAAAACCATCGGAATCTCAGGGAAGGTAAGAGGACATATGCCCGAGAAAGAGCGACCCTTGCCGCCAAAAAGGAGAGCTGCCTCATCAACAATGAACCAATGAACAAATCAAACCGGTTGACAGAATAGGCCAATTATCCGATGGCGGAGATTATTCAGATCGATCATCTCACCCGGGAGTTCGACGGGGTGGTAGCCGTCAACGACCTCAGCCTGACGGTGGAAGCGGGAGAACTCTTTGGCCTCGTTGGGCCCGATGGGGCGGGAAAAACCACAACCATGCGCCTCCTGGGCGGTATCCTGGAACCCTCCGGGGGCGATGCTCGGGTTGCCGGATTCAGCATCCGAACCCACACAGAGAAGGTCAAGGAACGGATCGGCTATATGCCTCAGCGATTCGGCCTCTATGGGGACCTCTCGGTCATGGAGAACCTCTCCTTCTACGCCGATATCTATCAAGTACCCCAGGGGGAGCGACCCGAGAAATTCCGCCGCCTTCTGGAGTTCAGCCAGCTGGGTCAATTCACGGATCGCCTGGCCCGGGACCTCTCGGGAGGGATGAAACAGAAACTGGGCCTCACCTGCGCCCTGATTCATACCCCGGAAATTCTCTTCCTCGACGAACCGACCTGTGGCGTTGATCCCGTTTCCCGCCGGGATCTGTGGAAGATTCTCCACGAACTCGCCAGGCGAGGGATAACCATCTTCATGTCAACGGCGTATCTGGATGAGGCGGAGCGATGCACCCGGGTTGGCCTCATGCATGGAGGTCGGCTCATGGTCTGTGCTTCTCCTGATTCCATAAAGGAGGGCCTGCCCGGAGAGGTATGGGAGATGCGCACTGAGGACAACCGCACCGCCAGGGAACGGATCACGGCCATGGAAGGCGTAACGGGCGACCTCGTGGGTGACATCCTGCATCTGATCTTTGATCATCCGGGTGTGGACATGGAGCTGCTTACGCGCCGTTTGAACCGGGAAGGGGTGAAGGTCCTGGAAAAGAAAAAAGTGGACGCCTCCCTTGAGGATGCATTCATGCAGTTGATCCATCGGGAAAAGGAGGACGATCCCATCACCGCATAGGATGCGGAAGAATTTTCTTCTCCGAAGAGGGATACCTTCTGACCTTTTTCGCTTATCCCCGAGCCCATCATCGTGAGGGTAATGAGGGTGAATCCCGGAAAAAAGAGCTCATATTCCGTTGAGGTCTCCGACCTGGTTAAGGCCTTTGGGCCCTTTGTGGCCGTTGACCATATCAGTTTCCAGGTGCACCGGGGAGAGGTCTTCGGCTTTCTGGGTCCTAACGGGGCCGGGAAATCTACCACGATCCGGATGCTCTGCGGCCTTCTCAGGCCTACCTCCGGCCAGGGACACGTGGAAAGCCTGGATGTCATGACGCGATCCGAGGAGATTAAGGAGATTATTGGCTACATGTCCCAGCAGTTTTCCCTTTACGAGGATCTCACTGTGGAAGAGAACATCGACTTCTACAGCGGCATCTACAAAATCCCTGCCGCAAAGGCAAAGGAGAGAAAGGAGTGGGTCCTGGAAATGGCGGGGCTGAAGGAACGCCGCAAGAGCCTCACCCACACGCTGGCAACGGGGTGGAAGCAGCGCCTCTCCCTTGGGTGTGCAATTATCCATGAGCCACCGGTTCTCTTTCTCGACGAGCCGACCTCGGGGGTGGACCCCATCTCCCGCAGGCAATTCTGGGACTTGATCTACACCCTTTCCGAAAGGGGAGTCACGGTCTTCGTCACGACCCACTACATGGACGAAGCGGAAAACTGCCATCGCCTTGGCCTCATTTACCGGGGGAAACTCGCCGCCATAGGGACTCCCCAGGAACTGAGGGAGAAGACCATGGATCGGGCCATCCTGGCTCTAAAAGGGCCGAAAATCCTTCAATGGATGGATGCACTGGGGAAATTAGAGCCATGCGCCGAGGTGGCCGTCTTCGGAAACGCCCTCCACATCACCGTGGACGACGTGGAGGGGGCGGTCCGTGAGATTCGGGCATTCCTGGCGGGCCGCTCGATCAGTGAATTCCGCCTGGAGCGGATCGACCCCTCACTGGAGGATGTCTTTGTGAGCCTCATCAGGAGAGAGGAAAGAGCCGCATAAATCAGGTCTGAGAGGAAGCGGGATGAACATTCACCGCATGCGGGCTATCGCTGAAAAAGAAATGATCCATATCACGAGGGATCCCAGGAGCCTGTTTATGGCCATCGTTATTCCGCTGCTCATGTTGTTTCTCTTCGGCTATGCCCTCACCCTGGATGTGGACAACGTTCCCCTGGCGGTTCTCGACATGGACGGGACCCAGATGAGCCAGCAGTTCATCGATCGATTTGCGAAATCGAGATACTTCTCGCTGCGGCTCGTTGTCGGAAACTATCGGGAACTCCAGTCCTCCATTGACGAGGGGCGGTGCCTCATGGGCCTCGTGATTCCCCAGGACTTTTCCGGCCGAATCCGGTCCGGCAGAACCGTCTCCGTGCAGGCCATCGTGGATGGGAGCGATTCCAACACCGCCTCCATTGCCCTCGGGTATGCATCGGCCATCGTAACTATTTACTCCCAGGAGCACATGCGGGAGATCCTGGGGAAAACGCTCCGGCCTGTGGACTCCGAGATTCGAATCTGGTTCAACCGGGAACTGAAGAGCAGGAACTACATCATTCCGGGCCTCATCGCCGTCATCATGATGGTTATCGCCTCCCTCCTCACCTCCCTGACCATCGCCGGGGAGTGGGAGCGCGGAAGCATGGAACAGCTCATCTCCACGCCCATCAAGTCCCATGAGCTCATTCTCGGGAAGATGATCCCCTACTTTCTCCTCGGCTTTCTGGATGTACTGCTCTCGGTGATTATGGGAACCCAGCTCTTCGGGGTCCCGTTAAAGGGGAACCCCCTCATTCTGTTCTTCATCGCAAGCCTCTTTCTCGTGGGCGGGCTCAGCCTTGGGCTCCTCTATTCGATCCTGACGAAGAACCAACTCCTGGCCTATCAGATGGCCATGGTTACCTCCTTCCTCCCTGCCTTTCTGCTGTCCGGTGTTACCTTCCCCATCACTGGAATGCCCACAGCTATCCGGTTGTTCACATACATCGTGCCGGCCCGCTACTTCGTCACCATTCTCAAGGGCATCTTTCTCAAAGGAGTGGGGCTTGAGATTTTGTGGATTGAGACGGCGCTGCTTGGGATCTTTGGAGTCACTGTTTTTATGATCGCCAACGCAAAACTGAAGAAGAAACTCGCGTAGCGCTTCAGGAAGGGAGCGATTGATCAGTGGCACTCTCGGCTTTGAGAATTAAGCACATCGTCCGGAAGGAATTCAT
Source organism: uncultured Syntrophobacterales bacterium (assembly GCA_964346945.1). Taxonomy (GTDB): domain Bacteria; phylum Desulfobacterota; class BSN033; order WVXP01. The sequence goes on along the minus strand of CAYFXL010000044.1, from coordinate 10,699 downwards.
TCAGGTCTTCCGAGACAAGAGGGCGAGGATTCTCCTCTTCCTTCCTCCACTCATCCAGCTCATGATCTTCGGTTACGCCGTGAACATGGATATCACGAACATACGGCTGGGCATCATGGACCTGAGCCACAGCCAGCAGAGCCGGGAACTGATCGCATCTTTCATGGCCTCCAAATACTTCAGGATCGTCAGGATGATTGAGCACGAGAAACAGATCCGCGAACTTCTCGACCACGGCGCCGTCCAAGGGGTGTTGAAAATCAACCGGGACTTCGCGAAAAAGGTCAAACGAGAGGAGGATACCGCCGTTCAGCTCATTCTCGACGGCACCGATTCCAATACGGCTCATTTGATCGCCCAGTACGTTGCCTCCATTGTCCGGCAATACTCAAGAGGCCTCGTGAGGGACCGAATCGATCGTCAGCTGAGTCGCCAACTCATGGCCGGAAACGCCGACGAACTGCGTGGGGTCGGAGAGGTAGTCCTCCAGCAAAGGGCCTGGTTTAACCCGAATCTCGTAAGCCGCCTCTTCTTCGTTCCGGGGGTCATCGCGATGATTGTGATGCTGGTCATCACACTGCTCACGGCCATGGCCATCGTCAGGGAAAAGGAGATCGGAACCCTGGAACAGCTCATGGTTTCTCCCATTCGGCCCCGCGAGCTCATCCTTGGCAAGTCGATCCCCTTCATTCTTGTCGGGTACGCCGACATGATCCTCATCACGGTGGTCGCCATCCACTGGTTTCACATCCCCATTCGCGGGAGCTTTCCATTGCTCTTCCTCGCGACTTCAGTCTACCTCCTCAGCGCACTGGGATTTGGGCTCTTCATCTCCACCATCTCTCAAACCCAGCAGCAGGCCATGATGACTAACTTCTTCTTCTTTCTGCCCATGGTTCTCCTCTCGGGATTTGTCTTTCCCATCGCCAACATGCCCAGGGTTATCCAGGTCATCACCTATGCCAATCCCATCCGCTACTTTCTCGTCATCATCCGAGGAATCTTCCTCAAGGGAATCGGGATAAATGTGCTGTGGCATCAACTTGTAGCCCTGGCCATTATCGGAACAACGCTTCTGACCCTCAGCAGCCTGCGGTTCAGAAAGAGGCAGGAATAGCGTCAAGGGGACGCACCCCCTCGCTATGGCGCTATGGGGTTATGGGGTCGAGGCAACCAAAGATATCAGGAAGCCTGAAAACCTTAAACGAGGGGACCCTTTGGCGAAGACGTATGGCAAATGCTTGAGAACTATCGGAGAGGAAGATCCAACGGAACACAGAGCAAGGACTTATTTCCCGATGGCCCTGCAAGAGCAAGGGAAGACCGGCTCATTGCCTTGGATATTTTTGACCACTGACCAGCCCACTGTCAAAATGGGGTACATGGCCGAAAAGAAACGTGGGAAACTCCACCAATTAAAAATTCTTGACATGTCATTTCCCACCTTTTAGAATAAAACCGGAGTTAGCTCTGGGCCTACTGCGGGGGCACTATATCCATTGCTCCAAAATCTGCCAATCCCCAGATGATCCTTCAAGCATGGAAATTCCCTGGATACTAACCTTGAATTAAGGCTCTTCAGGATCTTCGCTCCTTCTGATGGCAACTGTTTCGGCGGGACAGCGGCAACACTCGAGCGAGAGAGGGTATGGGATATCAGTTGGTCCATCACTCCTGGATTCTCCAAAACGAGAAAGGAGGTGAATGAGTCAGCGTGCTGAGAAATTGAATATGGGGGGTCTATGAATATCCTTTTTTGACGGAATGTAAGCAGGTCTGAAAGGAGGGATAATCATGAGAAAAGCACTGAATGTTTCGGGCAAGACGGTATGGGTTATTTTGTTCACGGCTTGTTTCCTTCTGTGGGCGAATTCCGGTAATGCGGAGAAGACGTTTAAATACGGCCACGCCAATGTCCCCATCTATTTCTATCATACGGCTGGGGAAGCCTTCGGCCAATGTCTCGAAAAGTCGACCAATGGAGCATTAAAGGTCAAGATTTATCCCCAGGGGCAACTGGGTGGGGAAAGGGATATCACAGAGGGGTTACAGCTTGGGAGCGTTGATTTTCAGGCAACCTCCATAGGGGTCACAGGCACTTTCATCCCAGCTCTTCGAATCCTGAACCTCCCGTTCCTTTTTAAAGGACCGAAACACTGGATGGAGGTGATGAATGGGCCTGTTGGACAGCTTATCCTTGGAAAGTCTAGAGAACAGGGCGAGAAAGTGGGACTCATGGTTTTGGCTGTCGCTGCGCCGGATTTCCGTCTGCCCATGAGCAACAAGAAGGCCTTGAAATCTATCGAGGATTTCAAGGGCCAAAAGATCAGAACGATGCAGGTCCCTCTCCATATGAAGGCTTATGCCAGCATCGGGGCGAGCCCTGTTCCCCTTCCCTTTGGAGAGCTGTACACGGCCCTGCAAACGGGCGTGGTAGATGGGAACGAAAATGGGCCTCTTACCCTCTACGGAAAGAAGTTCTATGAGGTTCAAAAATACATGGCTTTGCTCCCCGTGGTTTCCAATGGTGGAATCTTTTTGATGAGCAAAGCGACCTGGGACAAGCTTTCCGGGGATCACCAATTAGCCCTCACGAAATGCGTGCCGGTTTGGCGGAAGAAAATGGACCAGGATGCCCTTGAAAAAGGGGGCTGGGCTATCGGGAAGATGAAGGAGCAAGGTTTGCAGGTTGATACCATCGCCGATTTGAGCCCCTTTATAGATGCCACCAAACCCGCCTATGAATGGCTCTATAATGACCTCCCGAAGGACACATCGAGCTGGACCAGGGAGATGGTTGAAAGAATCCGGGAAGTCGGTGCTAAGATCGAGAAGGAAGAATGGTATGTGACCAAGTAAGGGCTTGAAATTCTGGAGAAGATCACGATATGGCAGGCTTCATCGTTCCGGTTGGAGCCTGCCTGCATTTTCTATCTGCGGCCAAATACGAGGCGACCTCCTCTTACCCTTTGCGACCGAAATGAGTCGGGTTATAGAGAATTAAACAAGAGAGCTTGAGGCTGGAGAAAATACCGATGCTTCTCTGGAGGAAGATTGAGAAAATCAGCGACAGTCTTGAGAGGATTCTGAAGATCTCCATAATCTGCAGCTTGGGAGCAATCGCTTTCTTCGTCAACCTTGCTGTCTTCTTCCGGTATGTGCTTGCAGCTCCTCTCACGTGGAGTACCGAGATATCGAGCTACCTTTTAGTTTACACCGTCCTTTTCGGCGCATCGATAGCGCTGAGGCATAATCAGTTCGTGAAGGTGGAGGCTGTGGCCAATCTACTGCCTCCACGGTTGCGAACGGCTGTTGCAGTAGGATCACAGTTCTTGATTGTGGTATTTCTCGTCCTCTGCATACAATCACCCTCTCTGTTGATTCAAAAGGCGGTCATCACGAAGACCATTAGCCCAGCAATAGGCATTCCAATGTCTCACCTCTATCGTCTTTTCCGGCTGGGATTTGCGCTCATGCTCTTTTTCGTCTGTGTCAACGTCGTGAAGTTAATCCTGAGCCAACCCCCAGAACAAAAGATACGGGAAAAGGACAAATGATTGCGTCTATTTTTACGCTCCTATTGGTTCTGGGAATCCCCATTGCATTTGTTTTGGGGATCAGCAGTGTTATCTACCTCTGGAAGGCTGAAATGCCCTTTGTTTTGATCTCCCAAAGGGTTTTTGTTGGCCTCGACAATTTTCTCTTGCTGGCCGTTCCCCTCTTCATTCTCGCTGGCAAGTTGATGAATGCATCCGGGATTACGAACCGCTTGGTAAATTTCTTCTATATCCTGATTGGCCACATCCGAGGCGGGTTGGCATATGTGAATATCATTGCCAGCATCTTCTTTGCCGGTATCACGGGGGCTGGGGCTGCTGACACAGCGGCGATCGGATCGATTATGATTCCCGCCATGAAAAAGGAGGGCTATACGTCTGAATACAGCGGTGCTGTAACCGCCATATCCTCTACCATTGGCCCTACTATTCCCCCGAGCATCGCCATGGTGGTTTATGGTGCCATTTCCGAGACCTCCATTGCCAGGCTATTCCTGGGGGGATTTATCCCGGGTCTTCTTTTGGGGTTCGCCCAGTTGGTAGTAGCAGCCTTCTATGCCAAGAGACAGAAGTTTCCTGTACGGGAGAAAGTCCTCTCCTTACGGACCGTAACCGAGGGTTTCTTCAACACGCTTTTGGCCATTCTGATGCCAGTAATCCTCCTCGGGGGCATTTTGAGCGGCGTTTTCACCCCCACTGAGGCCGCTGGAGTCGCGGTACTCTATGCCGTGATTGTAGGGTTTTTCATCTATCGAGAACTCAAGGTATCGACTTTTCTGAGCATCCTTTATGAAACGAGCATTCTGACCGGAACTGTCTTGATAATCCTCGCCATGGCTCATCTGTTTGGATGGATATTGGCGGCCGAGGCCATTCCAGAGATTGTTGCTAGGGCGATGACTTCAATAACGCAAAATCCAATCCTCATATTGCTCCTGATCAATCTTCTCTTGCTTTTCGTCGGAACCTTCATGGAAACGTTAGCCGCGATTATCCTTTTGACACCGATCCTGTTACCCCTGGCCCAGAGCATCGGTCTCGATCCTGTTCACTTTGGAGTGATACTAGTGGTCAATCTCAACATCGGATTAGCGACACCGCCCCTGGGGGTCTGTCTCATCGTTGCTTCACCCATCGCGGAAACCCCACTGGAAAGAATTGCCCTAACCACCGTTCCATTTTTGATCGCCTCCATTTGCGTATTATTCCTGATATCCTACGTTCCCCAGGTGGTGATGTTGGTACCCAAGCTTTTCATGGGCTAACACAGTGGCATACTCACGGGGGGGCATTTTGGTTCATCGACAAGCTTTAAGAGAGGGAAAAATGGCTAGTAGAAGAGTAGCGCTCGGTGTGATTGGGGTGGGAAGGATCGCCATGGCTCACCTTAACGCCGCCACGGACCTTAAAGATCAGATAGAATTGGTGGCTATCGCTGATGTTCGGGCCGACCGGGCCAAGGAGATCGCTGAAGAATTCGCAGCAGAAAATGCCTATTCGGACTATCACGACCTTCTGGCAAATCGAGAAATCGAGGCAGTCATCGTTTGCTTACCAAACCATCTCCATCATCCCGTCTGCATTGATGCTGCCAGGGCAAAGAAACACATCTTGGTTGAAAAGCCCATGGCCATGAATCTACAAGAAGCGGACGAAATGATCGAGGAGGCTCGAGCACATGAAGTTACCTTAATGGTCGGCCAGAGCAGGCGGTTTTCCGATGCCATGAAAGAGATCCGCAAAAGACTGGATGAAATTGGAATCCCTTTTCGAATCGACATCAGTTTTTTGGTTAGTTTTCCTCAGCCTCCAACTGACTGGTGGAAGAGCTCCGAAAAAGCAGGAGGGCTGGTTATTCTTCTCCAGGGGAGCCATTCCGTTGACACGATCCTTTGGCTGTTAAACAAAATCCCCTCGACGGTTTTTTCAATCTCCAAGAGACAGAATTCCCTGTGGGAGGGAGAGGACGAGGCGGATATCGTGTTGGGCTTTGAATCCGGAGAATTGGCGACGGTTCATCTTTCGCTGAGCACGTCCCCGTATTTGCACGAAACCATCATTGTGGGGCCAAAGGGGAGCATGAGATTGTATGAATTTCCGACGGAAAAACCGTTTGGTTTTTCCTTTCGCTTGGAGATTAATAGGAATACCGTTCTTGATGGTGAACAAATTCCCAGCCTTTACACGGTCCAGTTACGGGAATTTTTCGAAGCCATCCGAGGCAACCGGCTCCCTATCGCCTCTGGTGAAGAAGTGAGAAAAACAATGCTTGTCTTGGATGAGATTCGGAGATCCGATAGAGAAGGAAAAGTCGTTCAGCTTGTGTAACCGGAAGGTGAAAACAAGACGAGGAGATTAAAAAACTCACATAGAGTTGAAGGCACCTTCTCCTTGGGATCCATGGGGACATTTTTGTGATGAATACTCTATTTGATTTGCATGGCAAAGTTGCGCTCATCACCGGTTCAAGCCACGGACTTGGCTTCGCCATTGCACGGGGACTGGGACAGGCCGGAGCCATTCTCGTACTGAACGGGAGAAATGAGAAAAGGCTAGAGAACGCCATATCCGTTCTCTCTGATGAGGGACTCAACGTTTCCGGTTATGCCTTTGACGTCACGAACGAGGAACAAATCCAACGAAAAATCCCGGTAATAGAGCAAGAGATTGGTCCAATCCAGATCTTGGTGAACAGCGCTGGCGTCCAGAAGCGTGGACCCCTGGAGACCATAGAGGAATCCGTGTGGCGGGAGATCATCGAGATCGACCTGACCGGGGTGTTCCTGACCAGCAAGCATGTAGCTCAGATGATGATCGCCCGGAAATCCGGCAAGATCATCAACATATGCTCTCTTATGAGCGAGTTCGGCCGGCCGACAACAGGGCCATATGCCGCAGCCAAGGGTGGGGTGAAAATGCTCACCAAAGCCATGGCTGTGGAATGGGCAAAGTACAATATTCAGGTAAACGGCATCGGTCCGGGATACTTCCTTACGGAGATGACTCAACCCCTGGCGCAGGACCCTAAGTTCGATGCCTGGATCCGATCGCGAACCCCTGCTGGGCGGTGGGGTGACCCCGCGGATCTGGTGGGAACTGCTATCTATCTCGCCGCAAGTGCCTCAGACTTTGTCAATGGTCAAATCATATATGTGGATGGAGGCATACTTGCTGCCATCTGAAGCCTACCACATAGTCTCGGTGGGTAGGATCGCCCATTGCTGAGATCGGAACTCTCCCTAACTTCCTCCTGCTTAGTCCCTACTCCTTACGTTCCCCCTAGTCGCCCTAGTCCCCCTCCTCCTCCCTCTCAACTCCCCTCCCCCACTGGATTGATCCCAGAGCGACCTCCGCCATCCCTCTGATTGATTGAATGGGAAATCAATACTTTTTGATCACCTTCTCACGCAAGAGTTCATCGTATATGATACAAAAACGGGCCAGTTTGTTGACCCTGTCGCTGTTAACTGATATCTCCTTATCCTTGAGGGAACACTTAAGACCAATACTCCTCACAGAACCAATTTCATAGGAGAGAGAGAGAACTGATGCGAGCAGGTCAAGCTACACTTGGGGTTATTTCGAAAGGGCTTGGCTTCCTAAACAGCCAACAACGCGATTGGAAAGTAACAGCAACGCGCTCATCCATGCATAGATTCTTCTACCAGATGGTTCTTCCCTACCTCTCTATTTATACTATGGCTTTGGGAGCTACTGGCACCCAGCTGGGGATAGTCAACAGTATTGGAATGGGTGGTGCTGCCATGCTCAGCCCTTTCACTGGATGGCTCATTGACAGGATTGGTACCAAGAGGATTTACCTTGTGGGTATTGGTCTGCTAGCGCTTTCTTTTCTTACCTATGGTGTGGCCCAGAGTTGGCCAATTATTATCGTCGCTATGTTAGCGTACTGGGTAGGATTCACGACAAGCATGCATAGTTGTGGTGTCATATGTGCCAATTCTTTAGCAAAAGAAGACCGAGTCACGGCCATGAGCTGCTGTGAGACTCTAGCCGTAGGCTTAATGGGAATAGCAGGTCCCATGCTTGGAGCTTTGTTGGTCACCAGATTCGGTGGTATTAATCTCAGTAGTATCAGGCCGCTATTCTTTATCAGTTTTGTTGGCACCATGGCCACATTTTTTCTTGTGTCTACTCAACTATCCAACCGCAGTTGGGGAGGAATAGTTGAGAGTGGGTCCAGCTTATCAAGAGACCTTTCTCAAGTATTCAGGCAGGGGCAAAGCCTAAAACGCTTTCTCGTTATCCACTCTATAACTTTCCTGCCGCAAGGTATGGTTATTCCCTTTACCCAGGTCTTCGCTCGTGAGGTGAAAGGAGCAGATCAATTCATACTGGGGGTAATGGTCGCTGGTTTCGCATTGACGCCCTTCCTCCTTGGGATCCCTCTGGGGAGGTTGGCTGACAAGATTGGGCGGAAAAAGGTTCTCTATTTGATGGCACCACTTTTCTGGGCTTCCAACGTGATACTTATCTGGGCCCCAAACTCCCTGTTTCTCTTAGCGGCTGGTATCCTGCAAGGTTTCATAAACATCAACCTAGTTGTCACAGGGGCAATGAATTTTGAGCTGGTTCCTCCTGAGCAGATGGGCAGGTGGGTTGGAATCTCGCGATTCTTTAGAATGCTCTTGGCCGCCGTTACAGCTCTTTTAGCCGGAGCTATTTGGGATAATATCGGCCCACAGTACCTGTTTCTGATTGTAGCTGGGCTGGATATATTTATCCGCATTCCTTTACTGATGGGAATGCCGGAGACATTAGCCGTACAGATGGGAAAAGAGCAATAGAATAAGAGACCCTGGCCCGATTCGCTTCTCAATAGGCGTCACCGGAAAGTAACCTACGCTTGGGCGATGATCTCGAAATAACCACCTTTACTACGCTGATTGCTAACTCTTGACGTTCTCCTCACTGGAAAAAATCCCAGAGTTGTGACGCAAAGCTAAGGAATCGGCGCCCACGTTGGGCGACCGATTTCATCTACTGTGCACAATTCCTGAAACCTAACCTTCACTCTTGGTAGCGCTCGATGCTCGGCAGAGTGTAGCCCTCTGCCGGAAGCTTCCATTTGAGTAAGGAACCCACAGTCTTCTTGGTCGATAGTATCTTGACTCTCGACATCACGGTTACTTCGCACGAATCATGACCAGAACCATTTTGAATCTCTCCCGTGCATCCACAGCATGTGGCTTATCTGCTGGCATGATGATTTGCTGACCCGTCCTGACCTCGTGATCCTCTCCCTCAATCGTGATAGTTCCGGTCCCCTCGATTACCTCGACGAGAGCGTCATAGGGAGCGGTATGCTCGCTGAGATTCTGCCCTTTGTCAAAGGCAAATAGAGTAATCGTTCCTGCTGGTTTGTCGATTATCGTCCGGCTTACAATCGATCCTTCCTGATAGTCGACCAATTCGGTGTAGGTAAATGGACGGGCAACCAGGCCTTCACGCGGCGGGTTTCCATATTCGCTGGTCATGCCTTTTCTCCTTTTCATCATTTCATTGATATGCCGAAACTTGCTGTGTTTCGGGGGTAGCCTGTACCCACTCTTCCTTCAGTATATCGCCTTGAAGGCCTACGACAACGCATTTAACTGGGATTTTCCTTTCTGCCCGAGCGGCGGCCTTTAGCGCCAATTGTAGAAGGCCCCCACAACAGGGAACCTGCATAATCATGACGGTAAGGGTGTTTATCTTGGCAACGTCGATCAGGTCCTTCAGTTTTTCGAGGTAAATCTCCTTACCCTCGTCCAGCTTGGGACAGGCGATACCCAAGGCCTTGCCCTTCAAATAGTCCTTATGGAAATCTCCCAGTGAGTAGGCAACACAGTCAGCAGCCAAGAGCATATCAGCACCCTGATAGTGAGGCGCTTGCGGGGAAAGAAGATGCATCTGAATGGGCCAGTGAGTAAGTTGTGATGGTCGATTTCCCGCCAGAACTTCAGCAGCACGGTCTTCCCTGGCAAAGGCCATCATTCTTGAACCAGGACAACCCCCGGAGGGTATCCCATGCACGTTCGGCTCCCCCGCCTCGGGTATTGGGAGACCCTGCTCTTTCAGGTACTCCACAGCCTGGTTGTAGTAGTCGTCCTGTTTGTGTTCCTTCAGATGCACCAGATGCGCCCGTACAGTGTTGGTACCTTGTTTTACAATGTTTTCCATTACGGTCCGCTCGTCATATTCTCCTGCTTCCCGTTCCTCAATGGTTATGGCGCCTTCCGGGCAGTGGCCAAGGCAGGCCCCTAGGCCGTCACAAAGTAAGTCGCTAACCAGCCGGGCCTTCCCGTCGATGATTTGGATGGCTCCTTCAGGGCAGTTTGGGATGCACAGCTCGCAGCCTGTACATTTCTGCTCATCAATTGTGATTATTTTTCGTTTCATAACACATACCTCCTCCGTGAAGGTGAAAAAGGGGTTTTCCCAATTTTGTACTTAAGATTGCCTGATTTTGGATATAAAGACCTTGACCCAAGTCAAGATATCGGGACTTTTTTTCATATCCCGGCCAAAAAAGCACGAAAGGGCACGTTCGTGCAGAACGTGCATAAATCAGTGTCGGTCCGTAAGAGGTCGCCTATGAAAGAAAGGGGAAGCGTTATCAGGCTTACTATTTGCGAAACAACGAATGGAGGCTGATGGATAAGACCATGGAGGAGGATTCATGATATTTTGCGATGAGCACGATTACCTCAGTAATGTGGTTGGCACGTGTGGGGCACCCAATTCTGAGATATATCTTCATGGCGTGGAACCCTATTGCGACAGCCGTCACGAGAAAGAACCTTCAGAGGTCAGCGAGAAAATACCATAGGAACATCGACTGAAAGTTGTGGAATCACGTCTTCATTCTTGAATGAACTTCACCCTGCTAGCTCCAAAGTAACGGATCTGGGGTCAGTAACGCGCTGTGGGGCATCCAATAGCTCGACCGAAACCAAGTGGGGGCAGGCCTTGAATGAAAACTTTTTCGGATAGCTCAGACGATTCGTTTGGTTCAGTTCGTTTCTTGGGTTATTTGAGTCTCTTGATTTTTTTGAATACTCCCCCCGGCTGCTGCGCTCCCCCCAAGATGCAGCTCCATGTCGAATATCCGGAGGATGAAGAAGAGGTGGTCCAAGAGG
>CAYFXL010000043.1:0-20135 GCA_964346945.1 uncultured Syntrophobacterales bacterium | reverse complement strand
TCAACCAGGAAACTGTGCTCTGAAACATGGATATGTCGATTCGACTACCACTGCCAGTCATCGCCTTTTTGTACAGGGCCTTCATGAGCTCCCCATATCCGTGTTCGCTGGCCCCCATATCGGCCAAGGGTATTCCCACCACCTGGGGTTTACCATCCCTCTCCCCTGTCAATTCCATGAGACCCGCCCTGGCTTGAAGGACGGGGTCGTAGGCAGCCTCGTTGCTCGTGGGACCAAAGCCCGTGATGCCAAGCCAGATGATATCTTTTTTCACTTTTCGGAGCATTTCATACTCGATTCCCAATTTCGCGTAGTTTCGAGGGAGTTGGTTGGTGCAGAAGATATCTATCTTCAGTTTCGAGATCAAACCTCCGAGGATTTCTTGTCCCTGTTGAGTAGCCAAATCAAGGGTTACGGCCTTCTTACCGGAATTAATGGGCAAGAAGTAGGAGTTCATCCTCTCCTGCCCCAATACGTTATCCCCTATGTGTCGGTTGGGATCTCCGTAAACGGGATGTTCCATTCGAATAACCCGGGCCCCATCCTGAGCCAATCTCCAGGTCAAATAGGGCAACGTAGTGGCCTGCTCCAAACTCAATACGGTGATATCAGAGAGGATTCCGGTTCCCATCTGGCCTCCGAGAGGGTTTATGGACACCTCGGGATCTGGATACAGTATCCAAGAAAGGACAAATCCAAAATACAATCACCGATAGAGGGTGTCAAGGAATTCTTCCCAATCCCCTAGGTTTTGGATTCCTTAAAATAGATCACCTGATGACAATGGGCCAAAATTTCTTCGCGCTGGTTTCGTACGAAGGCCTCAACCAGACCAATCCTTCGCGTGCGATAAACGACCCGAGCCGTGGCCTCCAGACGATCGCTCGGTTTACCCGGCGACAAGAAATGAATGTTGGATTGGATCGCAACTGCCGGTTCCCCGAAGCTGTTTCCAGCCGCCTCGCACGCATGATCAGCAACGGAAAAGATAGCACCCCCATGGGCCATCCGAAAAAGGTTGACGTGATCGTCAGTGACGTCCATGAGCGCCTTGGCGCAGCCAGGTGAAAGTTCGACGACCCGCATACCAATGGATTTGGCAAAGGTATCGTCGATATTGACCCTTTCCAATATCGCATCGAGCCCCTTCTGATCCAGTTCTGACACATTCCCCATAAGACCTCCCCACTGATCCCGTGATGCCATCGCTATCATAGAAGAAAGAATGAAAATGTCAATAAGCCAGTTCTCGAGAGAGAATCATTATCCCCTCGCTTCAATGCTGCGTGGTCTGGTGGCCGAATCCCCTTTCGATCACTGAAAAGAATTTTTGAGCCTTCTAAAGTTACCCACTACAAATAGCGCGCAGGTACCACCTCGTTCCCGAAACTCACCGTTCAGGCTCAGAATTTGCAGTTGCGGTCAAGCAGTGTTGCGGTGCTACGGTCATGCCGGCAGGGCGGTTAACATTTTGATTCAACTAGCTGTTTATTCTTGCTGAGAGCTCCTTTTTCTCGGTTTTAAGACATTCCTTATTGGGGGGGAATTTCCCGAGTCTCTGGAGAATAGAGTTCTGCTTGAGTTTGCCTTGTTGAAGGAGAGTGCCAACTAGCCAGATTGGTGGAGATATGGGATAGAGGAAAACTCATCTTTGATTTTTCAGGTTAAGCTTGTATAATGGATCGAAAAGGGATGTGAAATGGGGTCTTGATGTGGAGATATTGAAGGATAAAGAGATCATTTTGGGTGTAACCGGGGGAATTGCGGCGTACAAGGCCGTTGAACTGGTTCGGGAGTTGACCAAAAAGGGGGGAAGGGTTCATGTGGTCATGACCAGAAATGCTCAGGAGTTCATCACTCCACTTACGTTTCAGACGCTTTCGGGCAATCCCGTCCAGACAGACCTATTTTCCCTGGTTCAGGACTCCAAGATAGGTCATGTGGCCTATGCGGATATGGCCCATGTGGTGGCGATTGTCCCTGCTACGGCCAATATTATTGGGAAAGTAGCCCATGGCATCGCCGATGACTTTCTTTCCACTATGATCATGGCCACCAAATCGCCGGTATTGTTCGCCCCCTCCATGAATGTCAATATGTGGGGGAGCGCGGTGGTCCAACAGAACGTGGCCCTACTGAAAGAGGCGGGTTATCACATTATCGGCCCAGAAGAAGGGGATTTGGCGTGCGAGGTCATCGGGCAGGGGAGATTGGTGGCAGTGAAGGATATTGTGGAGCATATCGAAGACCTTCTCGTTGAAAAGGACATGGATGGAGATCGCGTTCTCATAACCGCAGGCCCGACCCACGAGCCCATGGATCCGGTTCGCTTCATTACGAACCGATCTTCGGGAAGGATGGGATTTGCCTTGGCGAAGATGGCCCGGAGAAGGGGGGCGCAAGTAACCCTGATTAGCGGCCCCACTCATCTCGCCGTTCCGAGGGGAGATATCCGTTTCATTTCGGTGGAGACGGCTTCCGAGATGCGAGAATCGGTATTGGAACACTATAAGGAGTGTTCAGTTATCATCAAGGCCGCAGCTGTTTCCGATTATCACCCGAAATTCACGAGCAAGCAAAAGCTGAAGAAATCGAATACCACTGTTTTCCTCGAACTGGAGAGAAACCCCGATATCATTCGGGAGGTCGGATCGCTCAAGGGAAACCGTGTCTTGGTTGGATTCGCTGCTGAAACGAGCGATCTCATCGCAAATGCGAGGAAAAAGTTGAAGGAGAAACAACTGGACTTGGTTGTTGCCAACGATGTTAGCCGATCCGACTCGGGGTTCGCGGTGGAAACCAACAGAGTAGTTGTTATCGACTCCGAGGGGAAAGCGGATCGCCTTCCATTGAAGAGCAAGGACGAGGTGGCAAATATTATCCTCGACAGGATCGTTCAGATCTTGAAGGAAAAGGGTGCTCTTAGGGTGAAGCCCTAGGATGGAACCTTCTAAGGAGCCTATGCGAGGACAAAAGGAGTACTACTGGTTTTTCTCGGGCTTTTCTTTTTGAGTTTCGGCCTTCGGTGATTCACCAGCTGGTTTTTTTGCCTCTTTTTCGCCTTCCTTCCCTTTCTTTCTGCTTTCAGAAGGGTAGTCGTTAACGTAGAATCCCGATCCCTTGAGGATGAAATTCGTAGCCGAAATGATTTTCCTCGCTTGTCCCAAACACCTTGGACAAGCGGGGTTAAACTCTTCGTCTATCTTGTGGAAGACCTCGAATGTATTATTACACTTTTGGCATTGATATTCATAGATTGGCAACGGAGTCACCTCAATGGAAAACTGGGGCATTTATGATAGCGGCGCATTCTGCATTTCCTTTCGGAGCTTGGTCAACGCCTCTTTTTCTATCTGTCTAATCCTTTCCCGAGAGAGGTGAAGTGTATCGCCAATTTCTCTCAAAGTCAAGGGGTTATCGCTCATGATACGGTGACCGATGATGTATCGCTCCCGCTCGCTCAACTTGGCGAGGGCCTTTGAGATTTCGTTCTTCTGGATCTGGGAGTCCTGAGATCGAATCAACAGGTCTTCCTGATCGGGAGAATCATCGGAGAGGAGCGCTAATGGGGTTAATTCTTGATCTTCATCGAAGGGGAGATCCAATGATAGGTCCCTTTTGCCCATACGTTGCTCCATCTCATGTATCTCCTCCTCTTTTACTCCCAAATCTTCGGCGATATCCTTATAAGACTGTGGACGATCTCCTTGGGGAGCTTCTAGTAACCTTCGAACTTTTCCCAGTTTGTAGAACAACTTCTTCTGGGCCTGAGTGGTTCCGATTTTAACGATACTCCACGACTTTATGATGAAATTTTGAATGTATGCCCTGATCCACCAGACGGCATAGGATATGAAACGATATCCCCTACGGGGATCGAATTTCTTAACCGCCATCATCAAGCCGATATTTCCCTCCTGAATCAGGTCCAGGAGTTTAAGCCCATAGTTCTTATACTCCAAGGCGATCTTGACAACAAATCGGAGATTTGATGTAATCAACTTGTGGGCCGCCTCCGTATCGCCCTTCTCCCGATATCTCAAGGCCAATTCGAATTCCTCTCGGGGCGAGAGGATCGGCAATTGGTTAATTTGAGCCATATAGAGATCGAGAGCATTGCTGACAACTGGAAGATGAGACATTTTCTGTTCCCCCGATTTATTAGCACTCAACTTAAATGAGTGCTAATAATGTAACCACTCGGCAGCGAAAATGCAAGGCCTAAATAGAGGAGTTTTCAAAGGTATTTTTTTATTTCATGTTAATAATTTCTTTTTTCAATAAATTTCATAAATTATTTAAAAATTTCATCGATTTTTGTCCATTTCCATTCGAGCAAAGAGGTTTTTGAAGGGATACCCACCGGTTTTCATCGGGAGGAGCGCGAGGCATGGAAGAAGAGGATAAAGAGGGTAAGGGGTTTGTTGTGAGAGACAGAAGGCATTTTTTTCAGAAAGAGGAGGAAAGGGCCCCTGGCAAAGAGGAGAAGCCTAAGGAGCCAGAGGGCGATGAGGCGAGGGCAAGAGGAAAGAAGCGGGAAAAGGAAGCCGAGAAAAAAGAGGAGAGAAAAGAGCAGAGAGAAGAAGGCCAAAGGCAGGAAGTTCCCCTTCCTGAGGTTACCTTCTCCAATTTTGTCTTTTCTCTGACCACCCAAGCTCTCATCCAGTTAGGTGAGATTCAGGACCCAGAATCGAAGAGAGCGATGAAGAGCCTCCCCTTGGCCAAACAGACCATCGATCTCATCGGGATGTTGAGGGAAAAAACGAGCGGAAATTTGACGAAGGAGGAGGAGGCTTTGATCGACAACGCATTATACGATCTCAGGATCAGGTATGTGAAGGCGTCTGGATAGCTCAAATCTTTATTGTGTTGCGAAGAGTCTTCGTCCCCCTTCCATCAAAACCCGAAAATTCTAGATGATCAGTGCCCCTCGAGGAGGGTTTACGCTTTCATATTCCGCAGGAATTCCGCTGTCTCCTCGGGAAGTGCAACATTGATGAACATCCCTGATCCCATTTCAAATCCGGCAGGAGTGGTCAACCGTGGGACAATCTGCAAATGCCAGTGGTAGTAGTCCTCTTGCTCGTCCTTGATAGGGGCCGTGTGGATAACATAGTTGAAATCGGGATTGCGGAGACCCCTATAAAGTCTCGAAAGGGTTTCCCGTAGTACCCTCGCGAATTGCCTTGAATCCCCCTCCGAGATCATGCCAAAGGAAGCTTGATGTTCCTTCGGAAAGATCAGCGTTTCAAAGGGAGAACGAGAGGCGAAGGGGTGAAAGACGGTGAACTTTTCCGTTTCCGCAATGAGCCTCTTACCGTAAACCAATCCATTCCTGATGATATCGCAGTAAACGCAGCGTCCCGTGTCGTCGTAGTATCGGGTCGCCTCCTCCAGCTTCTTCCGGATATACGAGGGAACAATGGGGGTAGCCACCAACTGGGAGTGTGGGTGTTCGAGCGATGTTCCCGCGGAAAGACCGTAGTTTTTGAAGATGATAATGAGTTTACAGTGAGGATCACCTTTGAGGGCATTATACCTCTCACGATAGGCCAGGAGGACCTTTTCGACCTGCTCTTCATCCATGGAGGACATGGTTTGGTTGTGGAGAGGGGTTTCGATAATCACTTCGTGATGGCCAACGCCATCCATCCGTCGAAAGATACCGAGTTCCTCCTTTCTCTCGAGATTCCCAGAGGGGATGAGGGCTGCGAACTTATTGGGGACGACTCTCAGCAACCATTTGGATTTGTCCGTAGTTTCCCCGTTTCTGTAAGCCAAGATCTCGGGAGGGGCCATGGACTCATTTCCCGGACAGAAAGGACAGTCCGGAACAAATTCTGGAACCTGCGTGGTCCTCTTTTCCACTCTGAAATCATGGGGTCTTTTCGCCCTTTCGGTTGCGATGATCACCCACTCCTTGGTAGCAGGATCTTGCCGCAATTCTGGCATATTCTCCTCCAGTTAATAAAAGCCTGCCCTGGGATAGCGGTGAAATACATATCCTCATGAGCCCACCTTCCAATCCCGTAACAGTTGGACAACGAGCCTGACCCCAACCCCCGTTGCCCCCTTCGGGATGTAAGGCTTATCCTTCTCTGCCCAGACAGGCCCGGCGATATCCAGGTGAACCCATGGGTATTCCCCCGCGAATTTCTTGAGGAAAACCCCCCCGGTAATGGTCCCCGCGGGTCTCCCACCTACGTTCTTTATGTCAGCGACTTCGCTCTTTAACTGTTCCTCGTATTCCTCCCATAGGGGCAGCTCCCAAACCTTTTCGCCTGTTCGATCCGAAGCCCTCCTGACTCTTGCCTTGAGCTCGTCATCATTTCCCATCATTCCCGTCACGTTTTCGCCCAGGGCGATGATACAGGCTCCGGTCAGAGTTGCCAGGTCGATGATAGCTTTTGGTTTGGTACGGTGCGAGTAGGCTAAGGCATCCGCCAAAATGAGTCTCCCCTCTGCGTCAGTGCTGATGACTTCAATAGTCTTTCCGGAGAGAGAGTTGAGTATATCTCCGGGACGGTATGCCGAACCGCTGGGAAGGTTCTCCGTTGCGGGGATCAGTGCAACCAGATGAAGCGGAAGCTTGAGCTGAGATGTGGCTTGCATAACCCCTATTGCTGCCGCTCCTCCTCCCATATCGTGCTTCATCTTATCCATGTTTTCCGAAGGCTTAAGGGACAACCCGCCGCTGTCGAACGTGATTGCCTTTCCAATAACCACCACCGTGTCCAGGCGGCTCTTCGGAGGTTTGTATTCCAGGATGATAAATTTGGGGGATTCATGGCTCCCCGAAGCTACGGCGAGAAGCGCTCCCATTCCGAGCTTTTCCATCTCCTCCGTGTTGAGGATTTCACACCTGAGGCCGTTATTCTCCGCGACTTCTTTGGCCACCTGAGCCAACATCGAGGGAGTTTTCCGATTCGCCGGTCGAGAGACCAAATTCCGCGCTAGATAAACCGCCTTTGAAATGATCTCAGCGGCCTCCACGGCCTTTTGAATACGAGAAATCCTTTTTTCGTCAGGGGTAACGAGATGGATCGCCTCAACCTCTTTGATCTTCTCCCTTTCCTCTGTCTTGAACTCGTTGAACTCGTATAGTCCCAGGTAGATTCCCTCGACAAGCCCTTGGCAAAAATCTTCAAGGCTGATTTTCCGCTCTCCCCCGAGGTAGGGACAAAGGGAAAACCCCTTTACCCCTTGATCGCGAAGGAATCGGGCAGCCTTAGAAGCGGTACCTCTCCATTTATCTAAATGGAAATCCCTCCTTTTCCCCAGTCCTATCAAGAGGATTCGTTTAGCGGGTATCGCTCCCTTGGTATAGATCAGGGAGGTTTGATACAGTTCCCCTTGAAAGTCCCCGGCTTGAATGACCTCTGATATGAGACCTCCAGAGGCCTTGTCAATCGCTTCTGTCTCCCGTAAAAACTTTTCGTCTCCTTCGAAGTGAAACGCAACGACTGCCTCAGATGGGAAGGCTTCAAGTTTGTCTTTTTGCAGCATTACCTTCATTGCTCAACTCTCCATATCTTTCTACGCTTCGGAAATCCAATGCATATTGAGTTCATACTTCGGCCGGAGTATCTTCAAAAAAGTTCGACAACCATATTCGCTACTGCCCCCGTGATACTCAAGTCCATCACAACGAGAACACGGAGATCCGATTTAGATTGACGCGCCACGACGATGGCGTCGTGCATATCGGGAAAATCGAGAAAATCGGCGGGAACCAAGGTCTTTTTTCGGCGGGCCGTTTTACCCTCCCGTTTTTCATGGCGGGCAAGTCGGCTGACCATTCTCACCCTTCTTGGAGGATCACGAAGATATTACCCCCCTTGCGATTGACCAAAAAGAGTACCCCCTCTTTCCGGTTTGCCCCTTCCATGGCGCGTTGGTAGTCCTTGACGTCCTTGATCTTCTCGCGATTAACCTCAAGAATTACATCCCCGGGTTGGAGCCCGGCATTCTGGCCAGCACTTCCGGGCTCGACCTCCACGATTACAACCCCGCGATCAGCTGTGATTCCCCATCTTTGGGCCAATTGAGGGGTAATCTCTTCGGCCTTAAGACCGAACCACCCCTTCTCAACCTCAGGTACCTCGGCTTCGGCCTTGATTTCGCCGGGCATTTCCTCCGTTTTGACGGAGACCGTCATACCCTTCCCATTACGGATAATCTTGAGGGTCACTTTTTGGCCCACTTCCTTCCTGAGGACATGTTGAATCAACTCCCTTGAATTCTTCACCTTCTGGCCGTCAATCTCTTTGATGATGTCCCCGATCTTGATGTCGGCCCTTTCGGCAGGACTGTTGGGGAAAATTTTGTTGATGAGAACCCCTTCCTTATCGGACAACCCAAATTGCTTTCTCAGCTCATCGGTGAAATCTTGTATACCGATGCCAATCCACGCCCTAATGACCTTGCCCCGGCTGATCAATTGTTGGCTGATGGATTTGGCAAGGTTAATGGGGATCGCAAAGCCAATGCCTTGTCCTGGCTGAATGATCATGGCATTAATTCCGATGACCTCTCCCCGAATATTAGAGAGAGCCCCACCACTGTTGCCCGGATTGATGGACGCATCGGTCTGAATAAAATCCTCATAGGTTCCCGTTCCAAAGCCTGACCTGCCAGTGGCACTGATGACGCCCACCGTAACCGTCTCCTCAAGGCCAAATGGACTACCAATCGCAATGGCCCACTGCCCAACCCGCAATTTGTCGGAGTCGCCTAAGGTGGCGGATTTCAAGTTTTTCCCTTTGATTTGTACTACCGCGAGATCCGTTTTGGGATCGCTCCCTTTGGTTGTCCCCTCAAATTCCCTGCCGTCATAGAGCTTCACCGTTATCTTGTCGGCTTCTGCAACGACGTGGTGGTTGGTGATGACATACCCGCTCTCGTCAATGATAACCCCGGAGCCCGCACCCTTCTGTTTTTGTTTGTACTCCCTCTTGGGCCGCCCGAATCCCTTGAAGAATTCCTCGAAGGGGGACCCCTTGAAGAAGTCCTCCCCAAACCCTTCCCATTGGGAGAGACTCACCGTCCTTTCGCTGAAGATGCTCACTACCGAAGGCTTCACCTTATTGGCCACGTCAATAAAGGCTCCCTCCATTGAAGTGACGTCCAAAGCCTCCTTGGTGGAGGGTTGAGAAGGATATCCCCAATTCAAGAGGATGAAAAAGCTCAGGACAACGAAAAGTACACCGCGATTACGCCGGATTCTTGGACCGCTTGTCATTTTAGATCTCCTTTTTCCTATAAAGATAACCATCAATTACATAATTACAAGTCGCAGGGGGGAACCAAGAATACCTTAGTTATGAAGTCATCTTGCTATTTCGGTGGTTTTCGGTCAAGCGTGTCCCGTCGACCCAATGGTCCCTCGGTAATCCTGGCCTCCTTAAAGAGAGAGCGATAGACCAGGAGGCTTGTCAGGAATGGAAATACGTAATAGACGAGCCGATACAGGATGACGGCAACGATGGCTTCTTCCAATGGGACCGTAAGGCTGTAGTAGACCGCCGCCATGGATCCCTCCATGACTCCAAGTCCGCCGGGAATCAGCGAGAGAATCGAAGCGAAGAGCCCTACGGCAAACCCCACGACGAGGACCTCGGGGTGGATGAAGTAATGGATAGTGAGAAAGCAGAAATAGAGGGTAAGAAGGCAGCCGATCCAATCGAGCAAGATGTAGAGGACCGGGGCCTTCAATTCCCCCTTTTTCAACCCCATCAACTCCATTCCCTGATTGAACTCCGCCTTGAAGGATTTGAGGTACCCTGTTTCAATCAGATTGTCTGCCTGAGTAGAGAAGATGGAATGGACCTTGTTTGTCCATCGGGCGATGCGGTCGATCCAGTTCTCTCGGAACTCCCTGTTGACTACGGATTTAAACGCCAAGTACGTCATATAGAGGGCTATAAATATGAGTAGACTAGATACGATAAAGTTGTAGGTTCGCACTTGTTTGTGTGCAATTAAGGTTGCAAATCCAATGAGAACAAACAACATCAATATCACGTTCATGATGAAGGTATGCATGATGGAGACCACTATGGTATCGCTATAGGAGACTCCTTTTTTCTTCAGGAGGTATACCCGGGCTGTAAATCCACCGACTCCTCCCGTGGACAAGACATAATTGATGGATGTAGAGATCCAAGAGATGGTGAAGATCTCCAGAAAAGGAAGGCGGATGTGCATCAGCTCCAGTATTCTCTTCATTGAGAGACCGATAAGGAGGTAGCTTATAAAGGCAGCGGAAAAGGAGAGGCCGAGAAAGTAAGGGTCAAGCCTTGCCGAAAGGCGGATTATTTTTCTGATATCTGATACGCTTACCAATACGGCCACTGCGATGAAGATAAAGACACCGATTTTCACCCACCTCTTCGCCTTGACCCTCATGGGCTCGCCTCTTTAATATTCGCCCTGTTGAAAGGTTATTTCTGCCCCTTGAGGGGAGAGAAATTATGGGAATTATATCTCTTTCGCCACCTCAAGAGTGGGAGGTTCCTCAACATCAACGCGCTTTGGGCAAGATTCGTTACGGCATGACAAATTCATGTTCGCGAGGTCTTATGGACAGTACGGGGCAGGGTTGATTTTCGGACCACCTTCTCCGCCACACTTCCGAAAAGGATATGCGACAGGCCCGACCGTCCGTGGGTTGCCATGACGATCAAATCCGCCTCCTTCTCCTTTGCCGCCTTAATAATCTCCAAAAATGGAATTCCCACTTTGTGGATGGCTTCGACCTTTAACCCTTTCTTAAATTCGTTAGGAATGAATTCATCGAGCTGTTTTCGATCCTCGGATTCCCTCCCTTTCAGGAGCTCTTCTAATCTCCCCGGTTCCAGGTAGGGAGAGACATGCCGAATCGCATCTAAGTCCCTTTCGGGGGTAACATGGATCAGCGTTATCCTCGCTTCGAAGGTTTGGGCAAAGGTCAAGGCATAATCCAGCGCATGCCGGGAGAAATCGGAAAAATCCGTGGGAACCAGAATGTTTTTGATTCTTACCATGTTATCCTCCTTTCTTAATCCCGAGGTTCATTCCAACTTCACCTGTTAGAGGTCACGTTTATGCATGACAACCATGAATGGGTACCGACCGCATTATCTTCTCTGCCCCCTTCTTTTCCGGAAGGATTCATGATCCCCTTAACCCCTCGCTGCTAACAAATACCTCGAGGGTCCGTTGGATTCCCGGACACAAAAGGGGAGGGTGATTTACTCGGCGAAGGGAGTTCCGTTGGAACCCACGATATCAACGCGATTCGGGTTGGGCATCTCTGATCTCTCGCAGCCTCCGCTTTGCCATTTCATTGTGTGGATCGAGCTCCAATACCATTTCCCATTCGGCCCTGGCGAAGTCATATTGCCCCCTTCGGGCATAGATTTCCCCGAGAAGAGCATGCGCCTCGATATGTCGGGGGTTGAGATTGACCGCCTTCAGAAATTCCCTAGCGGCATCACTCTCCTCTTCTTTAAACCAATAAGCCAACCCCAAGGCATAGTGGATTTCGTCATTTTTTGGATCAATCCGTTCCGCCTCCTTGAAGATCTCCAAGGCCTTGTCATAATCCCCGAGATGTTGCGCATAGGCCATACCGGCATTATAGAATAAATCGAATTTTTTCAGCCCAAGCTGCATTGCCTTTTCGTACTGCTCGATTTCCCTGTCATGCTCCCCTTTGAAGCCATAGGCGTATCCCAAGTGATAATGTGCCAAGGCGAAATCGGGTTTCTCCCGAATTATCCGTTCGTGGAATTCAATGGCCTTATTCCAATTACCCTTCTCCAGGTGGAGGTCCGCTTCCTTGCTGCAGATGGTTTGGATCATAGATGGAGCTCGGCCCAAGCGACTCGTGGAGCATCCAGTGGAGATAAGGAACGATAACAATGCGACAATTATCCTTCGTCGATTCATTGTGGTTGAATGCCCATGAGTTTATTGCTATGAGCCGATTGTATGAGTTTATTGAATTATCACCCCCAATGCAAGGGAATTCTCCAAAGGCTCTAACGACCCCCGAAAGTTGTCCTTAATGGATCATGGGCGGGATTTGACATCCTTGACAATTTGTAAACCGGGATTATATTGAGCCTAAGGGGAGAGGAGATGCTTTCGTAACCAATATTTCACGAGTAGGAGGTGATCGGTCATGGCAGATAAGGAGTTGACTCCATGGCGGCCATTTGGAGAGCTGAGTAGTCTCAGAAGGGAAATGGACAGGCTTTGGGAAAATTTTTTTGGCGAGAGGCCTTTAACAAGGATGTGGGAGAGGGAATGGACTCCGTCTCTGGATGTATCTGAAACCAAGGACAATTTTGTGGTGAAAGCGGAAGTTCCGGGGATAGATGCCAAGGATATCGACATTTCCTTGACGGGTGATGTCCTCACCATCAAAGGGGAGAAGAGGCAGGAAAGGGAGGAAAAGGAAGAGGATTACCATCTCGTTGAGAGAAGCTACGGGTCCTTTTCACGTTCGGTTAGACTCCCAGCGGAGGTGGAGAGCAGTAAGATCAAGGCATCCTATAAGAATGGGATACTGAACATCACACTTCCCAAATCGGAGAAGGTAAAGGCAAAGGAGGTAAAAATCAAGGTTGGATAAAACATCTCCCCCTCTCCCCCTCCTCAATTGCATACCCTCCTGTTTCCTTGCATTGCCTCAATTCCATCAAGAGTCGTCTCACAATAGGTTCGGAATAGCGAAGATTCCCCAAAAACCGGATCTGCGTGTTGCCCATTCATGGCGGTTCAAAGGGTTGTTTCTTGACAAAGTCGTACATCCGAAGTAGAGTAGTCCTACCAAAGATTCTCGTCTACAAACAGCTTATCGAAAGTTGACTCTGGTAGTTTCCCCATTGGATATGGGATCTTTTGTCGCAAGGGGGAAATTGAGGGGATCGATGTTGTGAGAACCCCTGTGGAGGGCATTGAGTTGGATCCCCACTATGCGCAGCAGATCAATGTGGAGCATATCGTGTAAGGAAGGAGGTGATTGAAGGGAGAGAAAGAGTAAGCCCGTTTCGTATGCTTTCTTCAAGAAAGGAGGAGGAGATATTATGGTGGAAAAGATTGGTATGAAGACGGAGAAGTGTATCATATTGGCCATGGCCATAATGATGTTTGTGGGATTGGGCCTGGCGAGTGCTTCGGCGGCGGATTATCCCAAGCGACCTATAACCATGATCTGCCCATGGGGCGCGGGGGGCGGAACCGATGCCTGCTCTCGGATTATCGCCACGCTGCTCAAAAAGGAACTGGGCGTGCCGGTTAACGTCGTCAACCGGACCGGCGGCGGCGGCGCCGTCGGCCACACGGCGATGGCCACGGCCAAGCCGGACGGCTACACCATCGGCATGCCGACGGTCGAGATCACCATGATGCACTGGATGGGTCTGACAAAGGTCACCTACAAAGACATGACTCCGATCGCCTTGGTCAACGCGGACCCGTCCGCCATCAACGTCAGGACCGACTCGCCCTGGAAGACCTACGAGGACTTGGTCGCCTACGTCAAGAAGAATCCCGGTAAGCTCAAGGACTCGGGTACCGGCCACGGGGGCATCTGGCACCTCGGGATGGCCGGATGGTTGAAGTCGATCGGTCTTGCGCCGGACGCCATCAAGTGGATTCCCAGCAGGGGAGCAGCTCCAGCTCTGCAGGACCTGATGGCCGGCGGGATCGATATGAGCACTTGTTCCCTGCCTGAGGCGGCTACCTTAATCGACGCGGGCAAGGTACGGCCCCTGGCGATTATGGCCGACGAGCGGGATCCGAAGTTCCCCGATGTGCCCACCCTCAAGGAGAAGGGTGCCGACTGGTCCTGCGCTGCTTGGCGCGGTATTGCCGCTCCCAAGGGTACTCCGGCGGAGATCGCATCCGTTTTGGAGAAGGCCATCGCCAAGGTTCACAAGAGCCCCGAATTTCTTGAATTTATGAAGAACCGCGGGTACGGGGTCAGGTGGATGGATGCGGCGACCTTTTCCACATTCCTGGCGAAGGCCGACAAGGATAACGGCGAGGTGATGAAGGCGGCTGGAATCATCAAGTAGGCCAAGTCGGGACGAAGGGAAAAGCCATGCGAGTGAGCAACACATCCATCGGATTGGGTCTGATCGTGTTTGCAATTGCGGTGCTGTTTTACACTCGGACCTTCCCCACCCTGGAGAGGGGATATCCCGGTCCCTCGCTCTTCCCCAATGCCCTGGCCGTGTTGTTCATCATCGCCGGTATCACCCTGGTGGCCCAGGGAGTTCGAAGCGGTGAACGGATCATAAAGTTCGACACCAACACTATTACCCGCAGCGGGCTCATCAATATCCTGCTTGTCTTGGGCGCGATCGTCTTCTATATCTACCTCTCCGACTTCCTGGGCTTCCAGATCACCTCCTTCATTCTTCTCTTCGGCCTGATGAAGTGGCTACGAGTGTCCACGCGCTGGAGCCTGGTGATGGCCAGCGGCGTAACCCTCGCCATCTACCTCTTGTTTGCCAAAATGCTGCTGGTGCCGCTTCCCTGGGGCCTGTGGGGCTGGTGATGATAGTTGAGCATATCTCCACAGCCATTTCGCTCATCGCGAAGCCATACGTTCTTTTCGTCATCGCAATGTCGGCCGCCTACGGCCTGTTCGTCGGGGCCATTCCCGGCCTGACCGCGACCATGGCCACGGCCTTGCTGGTTCCGGTAACCTTTTTCATGGACCCGGTTCCGGCCCTGGCGGCCATCGTGACCATGGAGGCCATGGCCATCTTCGCCGGCGACATCCCCGGCGCGCTCGTTCGCATCCCGGGCACGCCGTCCTCGGCGGCCTACGTGGAAGAATCCTACGCCCTGACCCTTCAGGGCAAGGCCAGCTTAGTGTTGGGCGTGGACGTGACCGTGGCGGCAATCGGCGGCCTCATCGGCGCGATCATCCTCATCTTACTGGCCCCCATGCTGGCCGAAGTTGCCATGAAGTTCACCTCCTTTGAGTACTTCTGGCTTGCCTGTATCGGTCTTAGCTGCGCCGTACTGGTGACCAAGGGGTCATTGATCAAGGGCATGGTATCGCTTCTGATCGGGCTATTCATGACCACGGTGGGCGTGGACATTACCCTGGGCTTTCCTCGCTTCACCTTCGGTATTACCGACTTCCTAAACGGTTTCAACTTCATTCCGGCCATGATCGGGATGTTCGGCGTCTCCGAGGTGATGCGGAACGTCTCCTCGGGTGAACTATCTTTCACTATCGCTTCGGTCAAGACCGAGAGATTGTTCGCCGGCATTGGTAAGGTGCTTAGAAAGTACAAGGTCAACATCGGGCGGGCGGGCCTCATCGGCACCTTTGTCGGCATCCTGCCCGGAGCCGGGGCGGACATCGGCGCTTGGATCGCTTACGCAGTGAGCAAGAGGTTCTCCAGGGAGCCGGAAAAGTTCGGCACCGGGCACATCGAGGGTATCGTTGACGCCGGAACTGCCAACAACGCCGGCTTGGGTGGGGCCTGGGTTCCGGCCCTGGTCTTCGGGATCCCCGGCGATTCCATCACCGCCATCGTCATTGGCGTGCTGTTCATGAAGGGCCTTCGGCCCGGGCCAATGATCTTTACGCGTACCCCGGAGATTCTCTACGCCGTCTACATCGCCTTTATCTTGGCCAACCTGGTCTTGATTCCCTTCGGCATCTTGGCCATCAAGGGTGGCAGCCAGATGCTGCGCGTTCCCCGGAATATGCTCATGCCGGCCATCCTGATGTTCTGCGTCGTCGGCTCCTTCGCCATTAACAACACCACCTTTGACGTGGGCATCATGCTCGGCACCGGGATTCTAGCCTACTTCATGGAGGCCAACGACATCCCGGTAGCCCCGGCCGTTCTGGGTATTGTCCTGGGTCGGCTGCTCGAGGATAGTTTCATGGTTTCCATGATCAAAAGCGAGTGGGACCTAACCGTTTTTTTCCACCGCCCGGTCAGCGCCCTGCTCGGGGTAATCACCATCATCCTCTGGGCATCCCCCTTTATCGGTGCCCTGCGAGCCCGGCGACGGAACAAGTGAACCTCAGTCCCAGCGGGGGGATTTTTGGGCAAGCGGGGATCACAGGAATCAACCTGGCCGTCTACCACAACGCCAACGATCTCATCGCCTTTAGCAAAGCCTTGCCGGAAAGGACTGGCTTGGAACAATTAGGCAAAGCTGCTTTCAAAAACTGAAACCCCATCGGATCCTGTCAAATGACCTTACCTTGGCCCCTCCAAATATAGGGGCACACTCCAGTTCTTGTCAAAGACCACAAACTGGTTGAACTCTCCCCACCGGTCTCTTACGGCTATTGAGACTCACACCCTTCCTCATCATAATGGAGTGCCTCTTATCGAGGGTATCCATCAGAGACTATTTTTGTTCAAAAGAGCTGGCACAATCACCCCTTGTCCGGAGGACAAATTTGCTTACCCGATATAAATCTTTTCCTTTGACAAAATCACACAGCGGGTGTAGGGTAGTTCTGAATCAGGAAAGCTGACAATACAACCGAAAAATCCTATAAGAAATATGTTAGGGTAAGTCGGCTTCACCGAGGGGAGGGGTGAAACTCAGTACATTTGAGATAGGCGGGGAGAAACGCTTGGGGGCCTTTGAAGATGAATGGGTTATCGACCTCAACGCATCGTATCGAACGCTTTTAACCGAGAAGGGAATGCCTAATCCGGAAGCCGGGGCCGATTCCGAACTTCCGATTGATCTGGTTTCTTTTATCGAGAAAAATGAGATCGCACTCACGGCTGCGGAAAAAACCCTCGATTATGTCAGGAAGAGGGATTACCAGATAATAGGTTGTGTCCACCCTCTCTTTCAAATCACCTTCAGGGCTTCCCACAGACCACCGAAAATTGTATGCACTGGAACCAATTATGAGGACTATCGGAAACTCATCGGAATTCCATTCTCGCCCGTTCCCCTGGTGTTTCTGAAATCTCCCTCTGCCGTCATCGGTCATGGGGAGACCATTTACCTCCCCTCTGGATATGGAATATTCTATCACGAATGGGAGTTCTCCTGTGTGATTTCAAAAAGGTGCAAAAACGTCCCCATGAACAAGGTAGACGATGTCATCTTCGGATACACGATCTTCAACGATATCACAGCCCGATCTCTGGAGGCTACGAACCGAGAATTTCAGCCCTGGGGAAAAAATATCGATACTTTTGCCCCGATGGGGCCATGGATCGTGACGCCCGACCAAATGCCAAAAGATATCTATAATTTAAAAATGGTACGACGGCTCAACGGGAAGGTGGAGTCCGAATCCAACACCTCCAATATGAGATTGGGGTTTGGAGAGATCATCGAATTTGTAACGAGCTTCTGGACACTAGAACCCGGAGACGTTGTTACCACAGCAACTCCCCCTGCCGGCCCATTCAAGGCGGGGGATGTGATCGAGGGAGAGATTGAGGGGATCGGGGTTCTGAAAAACCCTGTGGAGGAGATTCACGTGGATCTCAAATATGCCCAGCAGATCAAGTTGGAGGATATCGTGTAGGAAAGGGGGTGATTGAAAGGACCGAAAGAGTAAGCCCGTTTCATTTGCTTTTTGATGAAAGGAGGGGAGATATGATGTTGAGAAAAATCGGATTGTTCTTTACCATCGTAGCCGTCCTCATTGCCTTTACCGGGACTAATGGGATGGCCAAGTTTCCCGCCAAGGACATCGTCTTGATTTGTCCCTGGTCAGCCGGCGGGGGTACCGATACGATCTCCAGGGCACTAGTCAAGAATGCCAAGAAGTACTTTGGCGTGAACGTGAATGTTGTCAATAAGACCGGGGGAATGGGGGCCGTGGGAATGGGAGCTGTCAAAACCGCTAGGCCTGACGGTTATACGGTGGGCATGATCACGTTTCAATTGAGCACCTATCGGCTGATGGGATTGGCAAACCTCTCGTACCGGGATTACTCCCTGATTCAGCTCGTCAACCGAAGTCCCGCGTCGATCTCAGTGGATGCTGATTCGCAATGGAAAACACTGAAGCAGGTGATGGACTACGCCAAGGAAAACCCGGGAATCGTCACGGCTGGGCACAGTGGCGCAGGCGGGGGATGGCATCTGGCCCTGGCCTCCATCGCGACGATGAATAATGTCAAGTTCAACTACGTGCCATTCGATGGGGCGGCTCCCACGAGAACGGCCCTTATCGGGGGTCACATCGACGTTGCCACGACGGGGATCGATGAGGTGCTTCAGCTTTACAAGGCCGGACAGGTGCGCATTCTCGCCGTGAACGCCTTTGAACGGCACCCGCTCTTTCCAGAGGTTCCGACCATCGCTGAAGCGGGGTTTCCGAATCCAAGCCCGATCTTTGACTGGCGAGGATTAGGCGCTCCCAAGGGTGTCCCAGAGGATGCTATGAAGGTCTTGGTCAAGGGGTTCAAACAGTGCTTCGATGACGCGGAGTTCACAAAACTGGCCGACCAGCTGGGCCTGCCCCTCGTTTACAAGGACCCCAAGGGATTTGAGGAATTTCTGGCAGGGATGGAAAAGACCCTGGAGCCGGCCCTAAAATCGGTCGACCTTCTCAAACCGATGAAGTGATGAAATAAGGTATGGGAAGCGGCCTCCTAAGCCGCTTCCCATAACCTCAACAAGTGACGGAGTAACTATGAAAAGGGCCGATATCGGTGTCGGAATCGGTTTGATCATCTTCGGTGCGTGGGTTTTCTGGTACTCGACCGAGTATCAAAAGACGGTGATCTATATTTACGGGCCTAATTTCTTTCCTCAAATCCTATCCATTCTGCTCGGTATCTGCGGGATTATCCTAATCATCAGAGCGATGAGAGGCGAGGTATTGGCCAAAACGGATCGAATTGATCTGCAAGGCTTCTTCCGCATGGTGATCGCCATTGGGATGTGCATCGGATACCTCTTTCTGATGCAGGCCATCGGTTTTGCTATGGGAACGACCGTGTTCCTTTTCGTTCTCATGACCTTTCTCGGGCAACAAGGCCTCATAGTGAGGGTCATGAGTTCCATCACGGCTTCACTAATCGTCTGGGCGATCTTTCGGTATTTTCTGGTGATCCCCTTGCCCATGGGGATGTTCGGTTTTACTTTCTGAGAATTCGTTGAAACCCAGCCGGCTCAAAGGGAATGTGCTATGGATTTTGGCCTTCTCTATCATGCGTTTGCCACGGTGATGCTCAATCCGACCAACTTCTTCTTCGTGTTTATCGGGATCACGGCGGGAATTATCGTGGGGGCTCTGCCCGGTTTGACGGCGACCATGGGGTGCGCCCTCCTCATCCCGTTTACCTTTGGACTGCCGCCCGTCCAAGGACTGCTCATGCTTTTAGGGATTTTCTGTGGGGGAATCTACGGAGGATCGATATCGGGCATCCTCATCAGGACCCCTGGAACACCCTCTGCAGCCGCCACCCTCTTGGATGGATACCCTCTGTCCCAGAAGGGGATGGCGGGGAAGGCCATCGGGATGTCAACGGTTGCATCTTTTTTAGGGGGTATTACCGGCGCCATTATCATGACCTTTCTTTCACCACAAATCGCCAAAATCGGCCTGAAATTCGGCCCGCCCGAATTCTTCGCCCTCGCCATTTTTGGACTGGGAATGATCATCACCATTTCCGGTCGGTCTCTCTTGAAGGGGATCATCTCCGGCCTCTTCGGTCTCTTGATCACCACCATCGGGTTTGATCCATTGTCCGGTGTGCCTCGCTTCACCTTCGGATCCCAGAACCTGCTGGGTGGCGTTACCTTCATCCCAGCTTTGATCGGCCTCTTTGGATACGCCCAGGTGTTTCGCAACATCGAAAAGATTCTCATCCTGCCCCCGGTGAAGTCCAAAGTCGAGAATATCTTGCCGAAATTGAAGGAGATTCGGGCGAGCCTCAAAACCATTATAAAATCGGCGCTCATGGGGACCTTCATCGGGAGCATCCCCGGAACCGGTTGCGATATTGCTGCATTCGTTGCCTACGGCGAGGCCAAGAGGACGTCGAAGCATCCCGAGAAGTTCGGAACGGGGATTCTGGAAGGAGTGGCCGCCCCTGAGGCAGGAAACAATGGCGCAACAGGCGGTGCCATGATCCCCATGCTGACCCTGGGTGTGCCGGGTGATGCGGTCACGGCAG
>CAYFXL010000042.1:0-20194 GCA_964346945.1 uncultured Syntrophobacterales bacterium | reverse complement strand
GTTCTTTTGTCGTCCCATACAGCTTCATGTGCTGTTTGGCAACCATGGCAAAGGCCGGGGGCGGTAGTCCCAATCCTTGAGCCCCGTCCCAGTCGTGGTCCACCGATGCCAGTTCGCTGTAGAAGACCTCCCATTTCTCCGGCATGTAGAGCTTTTCTCCCCCGATCACCATCACGATATCGGCTATGCCGCTTTTAATGAGCCCGTAGGCGAGGATGATAGCCGAGCTTCCACTGGCACATAACAACTCAACCCTGGCACAGATGCTTCTGGGTTTGACGCCAAGGTATTCTGCCACAACGGGTGCCAGATGTGTCTGGAAAGCGCTACGTTCCGTGTAAGCAGATGCCACCAATAATCCGTCTACGACCCTATTGGTGATCGCCTTGTTATCATCAAAGCACGCCTTACCCGCTTCCTGAAACATGTCCCTGAGGGAGGCTTCCCGGACCCCCCACCTGCACATTCCACCGGCGATGACACACACATTCCTCATCATCTAATTACCTCCGCAGCAATTCCTTGCGAGATTTTTCACATTTTTCATTATAAACTACAAACTGCATATCCTGTCAACTGGCGTTTTCCCGGAGTTTCCTGAGTTCTAGGGAACACCGCTGTCCATGAGCGCAAGTTGCTGGAGGTGGAGGAAACCGTTTGGGGGTAAGGAGCGGGGATAACGAGCCACATGGCCTTGACAGGATGGAGGAGGTTTGATTTAGAATGGAGAATATTGAGCGTGAGCGGGAATTGTCAAGAAGGCCATGGGAGATCCCTGGAGAAGTCGCTCATCACTGCTCAAAATATTTTCGTATGGGAGAGAATATGAGCGAATTCCACATCCTCATTTCCGAACCCCGAAGACATTCAAATGACTAGAGCCCTCAAGGGAAATACTGAGCACAAAGTACGAAACCCTAAACAGATACAAAGCACTTGATCAAATGAGCAAAACGTTTAGGATCTGGTGCTTCGGATTGAGGATTTAATGGTCGCTTGAGTTATGCTGGACTACGTGAGGTGGTATAGAGAGAACGTACGGCGCTCTGAGCGCATGACTGCAACACTGCGGAACACCTAAGTGATAGAGTCGCGCTCAGAGTTCCTTTTGCCTTTTTCCAGAAATCTCGATGAATTCCATATGAGCTCCAGAGGAGGGAGACATGATAACCGGCGGTACTGATATTGGCTCTTTGTCAGTGGAATCGGTGATCTTCGAAGGGGAACGGGGGGTGATTGGTTATTCCATCGTCCTTACTGGTCCAAACAGCAGAAAGTCCTCGGAGGTCTCCCTTGAACGGGCCCTCAGTTCAGGCGATGTGAGGCGGACCGATCTCTCCTATATCGTCTCGACGGGATGCGGTAGGGAAATATCCGGTTTCGCCAATGAAAGCGTGACCGAGATTACCTGTTTGGCAAAGGGAGTCCATTATCTCTTCCCGGACTGTGGAACCATTATCGACATCGGGGGGCAGGATACGAAGGTCATTAACATCGATGAGAAGGGGAGGGTCATCGGCTTCGATATGAACGATAAATGTGCCGCCGGGACGGGGAGGTTCTTGGAGGTTATGGCCATGGCGTTGAACGTGGATTTGGACGATATGGGGGAGCGGTCGCTCCATTTCAAGGAGGAGATAGAGATCAGCAGCCTCTGCACCGTCTTTGCCGAATCCGAAGTAATTTCCCTGGTATCAGAGGGAAGGGAGGTGGAGGACATCCTGCACGCCCTGAACAAGGGTGTTGCAGATAGAACCGTGAGCCTCTTGGAGAGAGGGAGACCGGGGGGTAAGATCGCGATGACGGGAGGGGTGGCAAAAAACGTGGGCGTGGTGAGAGCCTTAGAGGAGAGGCTGGGTCAATCAATGATGGTATACCACGAACCCCAAATTGTAGGAGCTCTGGGAGCGGCATTGATCGCCTTAGAGAGGGTGGAGAGTTAGCATTGGTCGTCGATTATCCCTGAAATCGAAATAGCGAACTGCCTGATTGTTGTTGTTTGAAAATTCCCTATTGCCACACGAATGGGGACAAGTTCCACCCTAACAATCAGTCTGTTTGCTTCTCTTGTGTGCCATTTTTAATTTTCGTTTGTCTTTCACATCGAAGGGGGATGGGCCTTGTTTGGATTTTCCCATCCCCCTGTTTTTTTGCTTTCCCTTAATCTCCTAAGGGAATATTTTCCCCTCAACTCTTCTCTATTGAAGTCAGGCTTAATTTTTCCCAAAAAAGAAATGCTTCATAGTTGTTTTCTCTATTTCACACCTATTCTACTCCAACTAATACGGTGTAATAAAATTGAAATGTTATTTTCCTTGAGATATTTATCTACTGCTTCTTTTGCACCTGCATAAAATCCGTAATCATCGACTATGAGGACCCCTTTATTTGATAATAAAGGGAATAAGTATTCTAACTCATGATATGTACTCTCATACCAATCTGTATCTAATCGGAGAAGAGCAATTTTAGATGGCACTGTATTCGGGATTGTAATTTCAACTTTCCCCTTAACGAATATTATGTTTTCCTCTGGATACCCAGTTGACAGCATATTTTTCTTCACCTTGCGTAGTGGTGCGAATGCCCATTTTTTGCAATTGTTTCTCTGTTTTCTTTCCCATGAAATAATTGCGGGGAAACCATCTGCAATTTTAATATCTTTTTCAGTAGGCTTAGTCATACCTTCAAAAGTATCATAGAGATATATTTTTCTATTTATATCTTTCATTCTGAGAAGGGTATGTGCAATTATCATTGAACTTCCACCTTTCCAAACACCACACTCTACAAAATCACCAGGTATTCTTGAATGTACTATATATTCAGTAGCTTTATATGTGGAATACATTTTTTCTATGTTAGTAAAAGTATAATCCCTGCATTGCTCATATATTTCCTTGAATTCTACGTCCATATCTTTTGGATAATACTCCTTATTGTGGGGACGGATTTCATATCCAAAGAAATGCCATAAGTTTTGAAGTTTTCGCTTCATGTGCGGTTTCATGACTCGCACCGTATTTATTCGAAGAAAACAGTTGGTTAACCGAGGCGATAGAATAATTCAAGAATGTAGAGGGACCGCAGTTGAATGTATTATTTTAATAACGATTTTTTCATCATTCCCTGTCTTTTGTGAAATTATTCAGTACGAAATTCTCTCTTCCTCCACTTCTTCTTTGTCAGCTTGTCATCTACGCTGACCCTGTTTCTTCACGGAAAACTCTATACCGTCAGCCTATCTTGGACGAAATAACTCGAGAACACGTGATTTTTGCTGTGCTATAAAGTAATCATAGTGCATGGGTTAATTCCGATTCCTCAATAGCTGTATAATTTCGCCTAACTCCTTATCATTTGGCCTTCGCCCCATTTCATTGATGAGAGCCATCCTGGCGTTTGCGGGGAAGGATAAGTATCGAATTTTCTTTAAATATCTCTCTTTCTTTTTACAAGTTCACAAAAAACCGAAGGATAACGAATTATACAAAATCCCCCGGATAAATCAAAGAGAAAAGTCGTGTTTTAGTTGAATCACGAGGGGGATTTTCTTACCCTTATGAGTATTATTAGGAGGAATGGTTGCCGAAAAAACCCTAACCCCGTTGTTTCGAATATGGTGACATCAGCAATACGCAAACAACCCTGGGATATGCAAGGGCCTTCGAGCGACCAATCAACATCTTTATTCAACTACGGCCTAAATTCGCGCTCAGAGCCCCTTTCCGGGTGTTTCAGGAAACTCGGAGCTTCGCCTTGACAAGGAAATTCGGCGTAGTATATCATGAACTTCTGAACGGGATGCTCATCAGGTGAGTTACGGACGAATGTGAGGGGGCTCATGGGCGATTGGAACACGGGGGTGAAGACGTTGAGCTGAGGAGGTATTTTTGGAGAGGGTAGGCATCTTCCTGAAACGGAATAAGCCCGAGGCCATTGAGATCACGCGGAAGCTCATCCGGTGGTTCAACGAACGTCATATAGGCGTGTACCTGGAGGATGAGATGGCCGGGCAATTCAGAGGGACGGCGAGTTGCCCGAAGGAAGATCTCCCATCGCGGGTGGAGGGCATCGTCGTGTTGGGGGGGGATGGGACCCTTCTCAGTGTGGCGAGGTTGATGGGGGAGAATCAGGTTCCCATCTTGGGGGTCAATTTGGGCGGACTGGGGTTCCTTACGGAGATAACCCTGGATAACCTCTACAAGGTATTGGAGGGGCTGATCCAGGGAGACTATAAGTGCCATCGGAGAATGACGCTTCACATCCATGTTGTGAGGGAAGGGGAGAAGGTGGCTGCGTTCACCGTACTAAACGATGCGGTCATCAACAAGGGAACACTGGCCAGGATCATAGACTTGGAGACTACCATCAACAATGAATATTTAACGACGTTCAAGGCCGATGGGTTGATCATTTCCACCCCAACGGGTTCCACTGCCTATTCGCTTTCAGCGGGGGGGCCCATCGTGTACCCATCTTTGCAAACCATTGTTATTACCCCGATTTGTCCCCATACGTTGACCAACAGGCCCATTATCATCCCGGATGATGCGATCATCAGGGCAACCCTCAATTCGAAGAATGAGGAGGTCATTTTGACCTTAGACGGACAGGTTGGTTTTTCCCTGCGGTTCGGAGATACCGTGGAGGTCGGAAAGGGAGGGAATGCCATCCTGCTCGTCGAATCCCCGTATAAAAGCTATTTCGAGGTGCTGAGGACGAAGCTGAGATGGGGTGAACGATAGGTCCCGTTAGAATCTGAATCGTAATTCACTCGCCCGGGGCCGATTTTCCCAAATGGGGGTAAAGGGGGCCTTAATCCACAACATGCTTTCGGCATTACAGATAAGGGATTTCGCCATCATTGATGAGCTGGAAATCTCCTTCTCCAAAGGATTGAACGTCCTGACGGGGGAGACGGGAACGGGGAAATCCATCATCATCAACGCCGTAAATATGATCCTCGGGGACAGGGCCTCGGACGACCTCATCCGCACATCGGCCAAGGAAGGCATCGTCGAGGGCTTATTCGATATTGCGGGAAATGAGGAGCTGCGTGAGAAACTGAGGGAAAAGGGGTTCGAGAGCAAGACAAGCATGGTCGTGAAACGGGTAATATCGAGGGGGGGGAAGAGCAGGGCCTTCATTAATGGAGGCCTGGCGAACCTTGCTCTGTTGAACGCCGTGGGCGAGGAATTTCTCAATATCTATGGGCAACACGAACATCAAAGCCTCCAGCGCCAGGAGAGTCATATCGATATCTTGGATGAGTTTGGAGGCCTCACGAAGCTTCGGTCTCTGTATCAAGACCGCTTCAGGAGGCTCATGCAGGTAAAAAAGGAGCTTGGGGAGCTCAAGGCTCATGAGGAGAGGGTGTCCAGGGAGAGGGAGTTGATGACCTTTCAGCTCGGTGAGATCGAATCGGCCAACCTCCAGCCGGGGGAAGACCTTGCCCTCTCAGAGGAGAGGAGGGTCTTGACGAATGCCGAGAAGCTGTTGGAGCATTCCCAGGGAGCCGAGCATCTCCTCTACTCCGGGGAGAGCTCCACCGTGGAGAAGATGAGCGAGGTTTTGGAAAGGGTGAGGGAGTTGGCCCGGATCGACCCATCGGTTTCTCCATTGGTCCAATCCCTTGAATCCGCCATTTATCAGATGGAGGATATTGCCCTCTCCCTCAGGAACTATGGCCAAAAGGTGGATGTGAATCCAGAGAGGCTCGATGAAGTCGAGGCGAGGTTGGACGAGATTATCCGTTTGAAGAGGAAATATGGCCCGACCATGGACGATATTTTCGCGTTTAAGGAAAAGGTGGAAGGGGAGCTCAGGGGAATGGCCACGAGCAGAGATCGAGCCAATGAGTTGGAGTCAGAGGAAACGAAGCTGGAAGAGGAGATCCTATCCTTGGCCAAGGGTTTATCGGAGAAGAGGGCTATGATAGCACGGCGATTGGAAGGGGAGGTTGAAAAGGAGTTGGCAGACCTGGACATGGGTAAGACCCGTTTTCGGGTTCAGATCGAGAGGACTGATAAGGAGGTATCGAAGGAAACCCACGGGGATTTGCGGATCGGGGAATATCATTTGAACGCGAAGGGAATGGATGAGGTGGAGTTCCTCATCTCGCCAAATATCGGGGAGGCTTTAAAGCCCCTATCCAAAATTGCATCGGGAGGGGAGCTCTCTCGCATCATGCTCGCCATGAAGACCATATTGGCCGAAATGGGAGCAGGGCAGACCCTCATATTCGACGAGGTAGACGCGGGTATCGGGGGTGCAACGGCAGAGGTGGTCGGCAGGAAGTTACATGCTCTCTCCAGATGCCACCAAGTTCTCTGTGTAACGCACCTTCCCCAGATCGCCTGCTTCGCCGATACACACCATGTTGTGAGCAAGGAAGCCAAAGAAGGGAGAACCATTACCAGGATCAAAAGGTTAGAGGGTGACGGGGTTGCCGATGAGATCGCCCGCATGTTGGGGGGTGTGAGGATTACCCCCAGAACGAGGGCCCACGCTAAGGAGATGATAGAGAATACCAAGAGAGCGGGGAAAGCCTCGTAAAATGGGGAAAAGGGAAGAAAGATAGATTTCGGTATGATTCGAAAGGCAAGGATAGGTGATGCACGGGCAATTCAGGGGCTTATCGAGGGATCGGCCTCCAAGGGGGAAATGCTCCATCGATCCTTGAGTGAGATCTACGATAATATCAGGGATTTCTATGTCTTCCACGGGGATCGATCCCTCTTGGGTACCTGTGCCGTACACATATGTTGGGAGGATTTGGCGGAGATTCGTTCCTTGACGGTATTGGAAGAGGAAAGGAGGAAGGGGATCGGGTCTAAGCTCGTGAGGGCATGCCTTAGGGAGGCGAAACAGCTGGGTGTTCG
Organism: uncultured Syntrophobacterales bacterium; assembly: GCA_964346945.1. Lineage (GTDB taxonomy): Bacteria > Desulfobacterota > BSN033 > WVXP01. The sequence goes on along the minus strand of CAYFXL010000042.1, from coordinate 13,310 downwards.
GAAGGTTTTCGCGCTGACATATGAGCCCTCCTTCTTTCAACTATTCGGGTTCGGCATTGTGGATAAAGCAGCATTACCCCATAAGGTCTGGAGTGATTGCCTCAAGTGCGTGAAGTTTCCCGATTGTGATGAGGTCGCACTGACGCTGGAGTTGTAAGTCGGCTTCCTCTCTCCGGGTCCGTTCTCAATGAGGAATGCTCCCCTCTTCCCCCAATATGACCCTGAGAACCGTATTAGCCTGGTGATGGGCTGCAATGCCTACCCTGGGGGCCATGAGGCCGATCCCTGGGCCTGCGGCACTCCTTTGATCGCCCACGATGAAGATCTTGGATGAGAATCTCGTCGTTTTAATGGCATCGCTATCTCCGTACCCCGCCACCCCGGAGGCAGCCACGATATACTTATCCGGCATCGACTTCGATATCGCGTTGATGAGGCTGGCCTTTTCTTCGGCACTGTCGAAGGCCTCAACGATGATCTCGGCATTGCCGAATATGCTTTTCACGTTCTTTGGACGGATGACCGTGTGGTGAGTAATTACCCGGACATAGGGGTTTACGTGGTTGAGAGTTTCCCTCATGGCGTCGACCTTTGACATTCCAATCTGTTGGATAAAATACTGTTGGCGGTTGAGGTTACTGGGTTCTACCACGTCGCGATCGGCCAGGATGAGGGTGCCAACCCCAATCCTGGCCAAGGCGATGGCCACCTGAGATCCCAATCCACCCAGGCCGGCTATCCCCACGGTACTCCTCTTCACCTTTCTGTGAACTCCTGGGCTATGCCTAGCAACGATCAGGCATTCAAACTCCCTTTCATCGGGGATTTTCCCCTTTTCCACGAAGACCACTTCATCGCCATCATTGAGGGGAATGTTTTCGGAAACGGGAAAGCCATTGTAGATGATCAGGTCTGCACTGGCATGGAGTGCCCCTTTGAGATCCAAAAGCCTTGTATTGGGGGGGATTTGGTGATCCCTTTCATTGACTTTGACGGTTATGGATTCACTTCCCATTTCCATGGAACCTCCGGTGATCAGCGGGGCTTGAGCTTGATCTTGTGATTGAGGAGATCCACTTCCGCTATGGAGGCCTCGACGATCTCCTCCTCGCCGAAGAGGTTGGTGAGGCAAAGGTGATTTCCCGCGGGTCTTATGGATATAATGTCGGATAAAATCATCTCTTCCTTGCCGTCTTTTACGATGTAGGCGTTGGATTGACACATCTCGAATATCCTCCTTAACCCAAAGATAACGGAGGCTTACGGGCTTTGTCAACCCAAATACGTAAGGGTGTGAGGAGAGGGCCCCTATTGACTTTTGCCGGATATGATGCTATCAAATAAATTTAATAATTTTCGGTTTATCCTTATTTATCAAGCACTTGGAAAACAATGGTTCACTTCTTAGGTCCCACCGTTGCCGAAATCGATCTGGATGCTTTGGCCCACAATTACCATCAAATTCGGAGCCGGGTCGACCCCGCGGTTAAGATACTTGCGGTCGTAAAGGATAGCGCTTACGGCCATGGGGCGGTAGTTATCGCCAGGGAATTGGAGCGATTGGGCGTCGATCTGCTCGGGGTTGCCATTGCCGGGGAAGGCGTCGAACTGAGGGATGGTGGCATAAAAACGCCCATCCTGATCCTTTCAGGAATATACGAGGAGGAAATCGACAGCATCTTCCAATATGACCTCATTCCCATGGTCTTCGACGGGGAAATAGGGAAATTGCTTTCCGATAAGGCGAAGAGGAAAAACAGGCGGGTGAAGGTTCACCTCAAGTTCGATACGGGAATGGGGCGTTTGGGAGTTCCCGTTGAAGGCGCCCGGGAGTTTCTTGCGTACATGAAGGGATTTCCCAACCTCGTGATCGACGGAGTTGCTTCCCATTTTTCCATGGCCGATGAGGAGTATACCCGTGGTCAACTGAAGGCATATAGAGGGGTGGTAGAGCTCTTCCATGGAGAGGGAATCAGACCAACCTACTGGCACATCAGTAGCAGCGCTCCCATGATCGATTTCCCCGATTCTTGGTTCAATCTTATCCGCCCGGGGATTTTGATCTATGGTTCCTACCCCAACAGAGACTCTATCGGCCGCATTGCATTGAGACCAATGATGCGATTGCGGACGAGAATCGGATGCCTAAAAAAAGTCCCGGCGGGAACGAAAATCAGCTACGGGGGAACCTATATCACCCAAAGGGAGAGCCTCATTGCTACCCTCCCTATAGGGTATGGTGACGGTTACAACCGACTCCTTTCCAACAGGGGAGAGGCCCTCCTGAAGGCCAAGCGAGTACCCGTAGTGGGCCGAATCTGTATGGATATGACCATGGTGGATGTAACGGACGTGGAGGATGCCTCCCCGGGAGATGAAGTGGTTCTCATGGGAAGACAGGGAGGGGATGAAATACCGGTTGAGGAGATAGCGGAGAAAATAGGGACGATTTCCTATGAAGTGCTCTGTGGAGTGGGGAAGAGGGTTCCACGGGTCTACACGCGAGGCGGGGAGCCCTTTGAGGCGGAAGTTTATGTGAGAAGGGAGATTGAGCAACGGGGTTGCTGATGAATTCGGTTTTCGCCTATATCGGGGCTCATCTCATCCGTTTTTTGCAAGAATCGGGAAGGATCACCATGCTCTTCGGGCAGACCGTCCTTTGGATCTTTCGCCCCCCCCTCGATGTGCGTGAACCGTTGAGTCAGATGGAGGAGATCGGTGTGCGCTCGATTCCCGTGGTGGTTATTACTGCCGCCTTTACGGGAATGGTACTGGCCCTGCAGAGTTACACGGGATTCAAACGGTTTCATGCGGAGACGCTTGTCGGGACAGTGGTGGCCCTTTCGGTGACCAGGGAATTGGGGCCGGTTCTGACGGGATTGATGGTCTCTGGACGGATCGGATCCGCCATGGCCGCGGAATTGGGGACGATGCGGGTGACGGAACAGATAGATGCCCTCTATACCCTGGCCACTAATCCCGTAAAATACCTGATCGTGCCACGATTTCTCGCCTCGTTGGTCATGGTTCCCATTTTGGTGGTATTCGCCGATATCATCGGCATCATGGGCGGATACCTAGTGAGCGTAATTATTCTGGGGACCAATCCCACGATATATTGGGGGAGGACGTGGGATTATCTGGAGCTGAACGACATTTTCAGTGGCCTTTTGAAGGCCTGTGTTTTCGGAATGATCATGGCCACCATCAGCTGTTACCAAGGGTTTTATACAGAAGGGGGGGCTGAGGGGGTGGGGAAGGCGACCACGAGAGCCGTTGTCCTCTCCTCCTTGCTCATCCTGATCTCCAATTACTTCATAACGGCCCTTTTGTTTTAGATCCTTGGACTTCTACCATCAAGGGAATTATGGTCGAGGATGGATCCGTTAAGATCGAGCTGGTGGATCTCCACAAGTCTTTTGGTAATAACCACGTCCTCAGGGGAGTGAACTTGCACGTAAGGGACGGCGAGAGCATGGTGGTGATAGGGGGGAGTGGGGTTGGCAAGAGCGTCCTGATCAAGTGCATCATAGGACTTATCAGGCCTGATAGCGGAAACATACGTGTCGATGGACAAGAGATCACATCCCTTGATGAAAAGTCCCTCAACGAGATCAGAAAGAAGTTCGGTATGCTCTTCCAGGCCGGTGCCCTGTTCGATTCGCTGTCGGTTTGGGAGAATGTCGGTTTCGGTTTGAAACAGCATACTTCCCTGGGCGATGGGGAAATAAAGGCGATAGCCGTTGAGAAGCTGAGGCTCGTGGGATTGAGGCATGTTGAAGACCTCATGCCCTCGGAGTTGAGCGGAGGAATGAGAAAAAGGGTGAGCCTAGCAAGGGCCCTTGCCATGGAACCGGAAATACTGCTCTATGATGAGCCGACGACGGGCCTCGATCCCATTATGGCTGATGTCATCAACGATTTGATTGTTCAGATGCGGAGGAAGCTACGCGTCACTTCCATCGCCATTACCCACGATATGGTCAGCGCCTACAAGATCGCCGATCGAATTGCCATGTTATATGAGGGGGAGATAATTGAAGTGGGAACTCCCCAGCAGAACAGGGAGTCGAGCAACCCTATAGTCCAACAATTCATCCAAGGAAGGGCCGAAGGGCCAATTAAGGTAAGATGAGGGCCCTTTAAGGAGGTTGGGAATGAAAAGAATGGGGACCGAGACTAAGGTGGGTATTTTTGTACTTCTGGGCATTATCGCTTTGGTCTATATGGCGGTAAGGGTAGGAAAGTTTCAACTGGGCAAGGAAGCGGGCTACAGGGTTTATATCCTCTTCGATTCCGCAGCGGGGGTAGTCCGGAACTCGCCTGTCCGGATAGCCGGCGTTCATGTCGGCAAGGTGGAGAGGATTTCCCTCGAAATGGGAAAGGCAAAGGTCGCCCTCCGCATCCCACCCGGGGTCCACCTCTATGAGGATGCGAGAGCCTATTTGCGATCGGAGGGGTTATTGGGGGAGAGGTATATCGATATTTTCCCCGGGTCCGAGGAGAAGCCGAGATTAAAAGAGGAGGGGCTGATACAACAGGGGGCCCCGCCTGTCAGCATCGAACAGGTTCTCTCCCGGCTGAGTGGTATCGGGGAAGATTTTGAGGCTGTCCTTCAGCCTCTCGGCCAACTGCTCAAGGGGATCGACCCTGAAAAGGTTAGACATCTGGTATCGAATTTCGAGACTCTCTCCCGGGATTTTCCACATCTGATGGTTGACGCACGGGAAACGCTGCGCAATATCAGAAATATCAGTGCTAAGGTGGAGAGGGGAGAGGGGATTCTTGGCAAGCTTATTAGTGACGACGAGGCTTATCGGGATGCGGGGGGGACGATTGTGGCCTTGAAGGAGATAGTCGAGAAGGTTCAGAGGGGGGAGGGGACCCTTGGCAAGCTCATCAATGACGAGGAGGTCTACCAGGGTATGAGGGAGACACTGGTAGTATTGAGGGATGTGGCGGAGAAGGTTCAGAGGGGGGAGGGGACCCTTGGCAAGCTCGTCAATGACGACGAGGCCTACCAGGACGTCAGGAAGACATTGGTGGCCATGAGGGATGTGGCGGAGAAGGTTCAGAGGGGGGAGGGGACCCTTGGCAAGCTCATCAATGACGACGAGGCTTATCAGGACGCCAAGGTTACGTTGGCCAACCTAAGACGGGCCTCGGAGAGGCTGGACAGGGGAGAGGGGGTTTTGGGGAGACTCATAACGGACGAGGAACTGGGCCGGGATGTGGAGAATACCATCAGGAAAGTCGAAAAGGCCGCGGAGGGGGCGCGGGAACAACAACCGGTCACGGCATTGGGAATTCTTCTGGGTTTGATTTTCTGAAAATGCTTCCTGAGGGGATGGAAGGAGCAACCGAGAATAGGTGAAAGGCCTTTCAAAAGGAGTGAAGGGAGGACGTTTCAGTCTCGTGGGAGTCGTCCTCTTTTCCATTTTTTCGACGCAGAGCCCGGGTCTTTGCAGCGACAAAGGTGGGGATGTCCTTAAGCTGTGGCCCTTGTTTCACTATTGGAGCGATTCGGAAAGGACCAGGAGCACCCTGAGGATACTGGGGCCCCTGATTTATAGGAGGAGAGGAGTCGACGAAGGCGAATTTGCCGTTCGCCCCTTGTTTTATTGGACAAAAAAGGGTAAAGGGGATTTTTTACGAATTGAATACCTTTACCCCCTGGGGAAGTTCAGGAGGGATGGTGGGGATACCAAACACTACCTCGTCCCCCTTGCCTTATCGTGGGACGAAGAAGGGGACGGGGGGAGGAGGGAAAAGTTTTCTGTCCGCCTCCTCTCCTTCCGGGGACAGACGGAGGATGGGGAGGACTACCGGGGGATATTTCCTCTCTATGGGCATCTGGTGGGTCGGTTTGGCCGGGATCGGATCCGCTTCTACCTCTGGCCCATCTATTCGGATTGGAGCGAGGAGGAGGCATATACCTGGAATCTCCTTTGGCCTATCTTCTCGGCAACGAGGGGCGGGGGAAAGAAGGCATTTCGCATTTGGCCCTTATGGGGCTACAAGGAAACCGAGGGGGTGTCCAGGTCTGATTTCGTCCTCTGGCCATTTTTCATAAAATCGACGAGCAACTTGGACACAGATGATCCCGAAAGGCAGCTTCTCCTGTTCCCCCTGTATTGGGGTATCCGGTCGAGGGGGAAAAGGCATGTGACGGTATTATGGCCGTTCTTCTCCCATACCGTTGATGAGCGAAATCGATATGAACGGTGGGATATGCCGTGGCCCCTCATCTCGGTCACCCGTGGTGAGACGGTGAGGAGGACGTGGGTTTTCCCCCTTTACTATCGCAAAGAGGCCCCTGGCTCTCTGACCCGCTGGGTTTTATGGCCCCTCTATCAATGTCGGGATGACCAATTGGGGAGTCAGAGGGAAGTGGTTCAGCGGTTTCTCCTCATCAATCGAATAAAGACCGTGTTCAACGGGAAAGGAGAGAAGATTTCGAAGCAGGTATCGATTTGGCCTTTTTTCAAGTACTCCAGGGAGGGAGATACGGTGAGTCTCCAACTCTTCCACCTCATTCCCTTTGAGGAAGAGGGGCTCGAGAGGAATTGGGTCCCCATCTACAGGGTATACCGACATGAACGCAGTGCTTCGGGGAAGAAATGGAGTATACTCTGGGGATTATTTGAAAAGGGAAGTCCATGGGATTGATCAGGGAAAGTGCGACCCGTTGAAAGCGCGGGAAAGGGGAAACGAAAAGGTTCCTTTGAGGAAAAACAGGGTCAGCAATCATGAGAGCGTTTCGAAGGCTTCCGAGAAGAATTCGGTTTGGGTTGGTGGTCATTGGGCTCAACGTGCTCATCTTAACATTGTTCCGCCTCATTTTCTGGGTGGTGTTTCGGCCTACGGCACAGGAGGCGCCGGGCTCAGATTTCCTCTGGGCACTCTATGTGGGGTTTAAGTTCGATCTGCGCCTTTCCCTCCTGATCTGTCTCCCGGTTCTTGCCCTATCTTGGATTCCGGGCCTGAACTTTGTCCGTTCCTCCATCGCGAAACGGATTTGGTTGGTTTACTTTGTCGCCATGACGGCTTTCCTCATCCTGACGTACTTTGTTGATCTTGCGCATTACGGATATCTCCACGACCGTCTCAATGCAAGCGCCATTGAACATATTCTGTCCCCCGAGATTGCCCTCCAGTTTATATGGGAGACCTATCCCGTCATCCCGGGAATTCTTGTACTCGTCCTCCTCTCTGTTGGTTTTGGGTGGCTGGTGAACCGGTTTGCGTATCGAGAGCCACGGGAAGATGTCAACCCCCTTACGAGATGGGCGAAGGTGACCACTATTAGCGTGGCTTTGATTCTGTATGGATTTGGCATCTACGGGAAGTGGTCCCGGTACCCTCTCAGGTGGAGTGAGGCGTACTTTTCCACGAACCCCTTTATTTCGGCCCTGGCGATGAACCCGGTACTTTTCTTTTTCGATACGTTGGAATACAAGACGACGCGTTTTGATGAGGAGGCCGTGAGAAAGCACTACGACTTGGTGGCGAACCTTCTGGGAGTTGACAATCCCGATCCAGCAACCCTGAACTTTTCGCGATACGTCAGACCCAAAGAAAAGTTGCCTGGGAGACCCAACATCGTCCTCATACATTTGGAGTCATTTGCTGGGTTCAAGGTGGGAGCCCTCGGCAACGCTCTTAATCCCACACCTCATTTTGACTCGATTGCTCGGAATTCGTTGCTCTTCAGCAATTTCTTTGTAACTCGCCCTCCGACGGCCCGGGCGGTCTTCACCCTAATGTTCGGGATCCCCGACATACACTCTCCCCACTCGGCCTCGCGCAATCCCCTCATTGTCCGTCAGCACACGATCGTGAATGCCCTCGACGGGTACAAATATCTGTATTTCTTGGGTGGAAGTGCAACCTGGGGTAACATACGTGCGATACTTGCCCACAACATCGCCGGGTTACAGATTTTTGAGGAGGGGGACTTTTCGGAATCGCCCGACGATGTGTGGGGGATATCAGATTTGCACCTCCTTGAGGAGGCAAACCGGGTTCTTCGGGTCCAAGACAAGCCATTTTTCGCCTTGATCCAAACCGCTGGAAACCACAGGCCGTATACAATCCCCAAGGATAAGAGGGACTTCGAAGAGGTTGATATGGATGAGGCAAAGCTGCAAGAGAATGGTTTTGATTCATTGGAGGCCTACAATGGAATGCGGTTCCTGGACTATTCCCTGGGCCATTTTTTTCGCCTTGCGAGCAAGGAGGATTACTTCAAGAGGACCATTTTTTGCCTGTACGGCGACCATGGGACGGTTGCTACCCGACAGATCCCTTGGGACACATTGAGCTTGACAATGCATCATGTTCCCTTTGCCGTTTATGCGCCGGGCTACATCTCTGAAGGTCGGACAATCGGTACCACTGCGAGCCTCGTGGACGTCCTGCCCACAGTGTTCGGCCTCATCGGTGTACCGCACGTGAACAAAACCTTAGGGAGGGATCTATTGATCGCACGGCCGAAGGATAAACATTTCGCATTCATCGATAGTCTTTATCGTGGGGTATTGAACGATGAGTTTTTTCTGCTCGTCGATCCGGGGGGAGTGCAAAGGCTCTATCGGTATCGATCCGATACACCGCTGGAGGATGTCAGTGGGAAGTACCCCAGCGAGGCTGCGGAGATGGCGGGGCTCTGCCAGGCCATCCGTGAAACATCGAGGTATCTTTTGTATCATAATCCCCCTGCTAATCTCCCCGCCGTGTCGGAGTGAGAGTAAGCACCGAGAGGATGTGATCCTGGCCTCTCTTCCCCATCATGATCGCGCTTTTGTCTTTCAGTATGGTTTTATGGTATATTCGGTGAAAGGTATTTTCCGGGGCATTTCGGGAGGGAATATCGATCCCCCTGCCGGGAGATCAATTGCTCGATTCCAACGCGGAAACAGATCGAGAACGCGTTTGAGTTCCTTCTGGAAAACTTAACAGAGAGGGAAAGAGCATCCTTGCACCCCTCCTCTTCGGGTTTAGCGCACTTTTGGATCATCAAAGAAGTCTTGATGAAATGGCTAAACCCTTGGGATTGAGATTACACAGAGCGAGCTGTAGCTGATCTCCAAGGGGGGGAAGAACAGGGAGAGGACAGTGGTTAAGGATTGAGCTCAAGAATATGCCAGCCTGCAAACGGGGTCGCATCTGAACGTGGAGAAGATGGGATATTTGCGATGTAGGGCGTTTTGAACCCACGGGTGAGGAGTTTTCTTCCCCTGCTGGCAACAGGGGAGAAGCCCCCCGGGGGTATTCAGTGGTAATTTGAATGTTTGGGAGGGTCTGTGCGAGTAGGGGAGTGTATTCACCTATCGTCGACGCCGATACCCAAAGCGTTGATGGCGGGTATGACCATCATTCTGGGTATCCTTGTATATGGGCTTGTTCTTCTCCACCAGGATCAGGAAGCATTCTTGGTTTGGATCCGAGAGGATGGCCTGGCGGAGTGGCTCACCTTTGTGGAGCTTTTGATTATGTCCGCCTATTCATTTATCGCAGCACGCGCTTTCAGCCGGTCCGAGCCGGGGAGTCCCCCGAAGAGGGTATGGCTCTTCCTTGGGTTCCTGTTTCTCTTCGGAGCCATGGAGGAGATCTCCTGGGGACAGAGGGTTCTTGGAATCGAGAGCCCGGAATGGTTCTTGAGGCACAACAAGCAGGGCGAGATCAATGTTCATAACCTGGTGATCTATGGCGTGAAGATCAATAAACTTGTCTTCGGCAAGATTCTGGCAATTCTCCTTGGGATTTATCTGTTAGCGGTACCTCTGTTGTATCGCTTCAAAGGAAAATTCAAGGATTTCATAGACAGATGGAGGATTCCCATCGCCCAGAATTATCAGATCCTCCTCTATGTTATTGTCACTATACTCGTTCAATTCCATCTCAGCATAGCAAAGAAGGCCGGGGAGTTGCTGGAAATGAGCAGCTGCTTCTTGTTCCTTCTTATCCTGATGCATCCGTACAATCAGGAGCTCTTCTTGTTGAGAGGGCGGGACAATGAGATGACAACGTGGTGAAAGGAGTGATAAGATCTCCCAATAGCAATGGAGGACGGAGTTGAAAATGAAGAGGATAGCCATACGAGGGACGGGTTCATATTTGCCCTCGAAAGTGATGACCAATTTTGACCTCGAGAAGATCTTGGATACCAATGACGAATGGGTTTACAAGAGGACCGGAATCAAGGAGAGGCGAATCGCCGACTCGGATGTGAACGCTTCGGATTTAGCCAAGGAGGCATCCCTCAGAGCGATGGAGATGGGCGGTTATTCCGCCGAAGACCTGGATCTCATTATCATGGCAACGATGACGCCAGATACAGCATGCCCCGCGGGATCTAACTGGCTGGAGGCGAAATTGGGGGCACACCGGGCCGTGTCATTCGATATTCTGGCCGCCTGTTCCGGGTTCATCTTCGCCCTATCGGTGGCCGAACAGTATTTGCGAACGGGAACCTACAGAAATGCCTTGGTCGTTGCCTCGGAGATCATGAGTCGAACCCTCGATTGGACGGATAGGGAAAGCTGCATCCTATGGGGAGATGGGGCAGGAGCCGTCGTATTGGAGGGGGTCGATCCCGTCGGAGATATTCACGAAGTAGTATCGACGCACATCCATACCGATGGCGCAGGAGGGGAGAATCTCCTCTTGCCAGGCGGGGGTTCGAAGACAACCCCCATCTCCCACGAGAGCGTGGACAAAAAACTCCACTATTTGAAGATGATCAAGGCCAATGAATCCGTTCGGGTTGCCGTAAAGTATTTCGCCGAGGCTTGTGAGGAGGCCGTATCATACAATGGCTATAGCATGTCGGACATCAGATGGATTATTCCTCATCAAGCCAACCTTCGAATCCTCCAGGCGATGGCAAAGCGATTGAATGTCCCCATGGAAAAGGTTTATTTGACTGTCGAGAAATTCGCCAATATCTCCTCGGCCACTGTTCCCATTGCCCTCGATTCGGTCGTGAGAGGTGGAAGTATACAAACAGGAGATCTGGTCTGCCTTACGGCCTTTGGAGGCGGTCTCACCTGGGCAAGCTCATTAATCAAATGGTAAATGCTCGCCATTGAGCCCGGACCAGCGGTATGGAAATCTCAGTTTAAGGGTTTCGTGATAAATGGTGGAAAACCGCTTAAACCTCAAAGAGATTGCCGATGAATGCGTCCAACAGATCAAAACGCGGCGAGTCGATGGGTATGAAATTTATCTTATCCAATCTGTCTCAACGAGCGTTGAAGTGCGGGATGAGGAGTTGGAGTCTTTTAAGAGGGCCCAGTCCATGGGGATCGGGCTCCGGCTTATCAGGGACCAGAGGTTGGGCTTCTCCTATCGGAGCAGTTTCGATGTGGCCGACATCTCGAGGATGATTCAAGCCGCCATGGATGGAGCGGCAAACCTCCCGTCAGACCCCTCTTACGGATTTACCGGACCACCGGGAGATCTTAGGTTTCCTCCCGAAATCTATGATGAACGGATAAGACACGTCTCTCCTCAAGAGAGAATAGAAAAGGCGCTGGCCATGGAGGCCACGGCCCTTGCCTTCGATCCGAGACGTGTAAAGAGGGTGGGGAAGGGGACGTATGAGGACGTCGAGAGGACGGTCGTTCTCGTGAATTCGGAAGGGGTTGAGGTAGACTTTACGTCCTCCATCTTCACGGGGGGCGTAATGGCAGTCGCGGAAGAAGGTTCCGAATCCGAGATGGGATGGGATTTCGATTTCCATCATTGCTTCGAAGAGCTTGATGTAGCTCGGATAGGGAGGGAAGCGGCTCGAAAAGCGGGAGAGAAATTGGGGGGGCGCTCCCTCAAAAGCGCCTTCTACCCCGCCCTGATCAGGAATGAGGTGGCCTGTCAGTTTCTATCGGTCCTGGCGGTCTCCTTTGCGGTGGAAAACGTTCGAAAGGGTAAGTCCCTGTTTTCCGATGGGTTGGGCTCACGGGCCTTCTCTCCAAGGGTTACCATTTACGATGACGGGTTACATCCCCGGGGGATGGCCACCTTTCCCTTCGATGGCGAGGGAGTCGAATCTCAAAAGACGCCGGTGGTCCTTTCAGGGAGGATCACGGGTTTCCTCTACGATTTCTATTGGGCCAAAAGGGAGGGAGGACGGTCAACGGGCAACAGCATACGCGAGGGGATAAAGGCGCCTCCATCCGTGGGTATTTCCAATCTCTATATCGAGGCAGGGGATAGGCCTTTTGGCGATCTTCTGGCAGACCTCCACAACGGCGTCGTGATCGAGGAGGTGATGGGGATCCACACCGCCAATCCCATCTCAGGCGATTTTTCCCTTGGGGCAGCGGGTTTCTGGGTGGAAAGGGGTAAGCGCGTTCATCCGGTGAAGGGGATCGCCATTTCAGGCAACGTGTTAGAGTTATTCAAGAGCGTCGAGGAGGTGGGAGCGGATTTCCGTTTCACGGGGAAGCTCGGTTCCTCGAGCCTCAGAACGAGCAAGCTCGCCATAAGCGGCCATTAATCCTTCGGTTAAGAATAATCTGACGCATGCTGCGCTGCTGCACGGAGTGAGATCAATTTTTGTCGATGAGATGATAAGAAGACGATGAATTTTTCACCATCCTCACAAGCATGGAGACTGCCAAAAAATTACCTATCTATGCAAAAAAGTTAGGTAACAGATCATGATAGTATGAGATTCTGATGATTGAAAGAGCACGCGCAGGGCTCCGCATCCCTCTATTTTTAAAATCCCATTATTTCTTTTTTTTCAATAGAATATGAATCCTGATCTCGAAAAAATGTTAGGGTTCTAATCCCCGAGAGTTGTTCCCTTTGGTATGGGTTTTGCAGCGAAATCGTACTGGTTCAAAGGGGATTCGTATGTGTTGGGCTCGGTTGAGCACTCATGACAAAGCACGGCAACGGCGCTCATTGAGCGGAGATTATTCAAAATAATTCTTGACATATTAATTCCTTTCTGATATGTGTCGTTAGTTGAGCGGTGGGTTTGCTAGGTGAAAGGGGGTAATCCTTGGGAGGGGACTTTTACAATATCCTTATTTTCTCCAAGAAGGCTTCCACAATTAGGAGATACAGATTCCCCAGACTCTTGGCCAAACTGATCTGTTTGACCATTCCTTTCTGCTTCATCTTCCTCGGGTATTTGAGCTTTGATTACGTAATGATGAGACAAGAGGTCCTGGAGCTGGACCGATTGCGGGAAGAAACCCAGCTCCAGCGGGCCCAGATCCGTTTTTTCTCTGAGAAGATCGGAGAGGTGGAGAAGAAGATCGCCGGGATGAGGGAATTTGATAGAAGGCTGAGGATTC
>CAYFXL010000041.1:0-20622 GCA_964346945.1 uncultured Syntrophobacterales bacterium | reverse complement strand
CGGGTTTGCCGGAAACGAGAGCCCGGTTGATTTCCCATTGCTGGCGCTCGTTGAGGTTTCTCGGATTGATGAGGACCAAGGCGTCGTACCTCTCAGGGAGTGGATCGTCACGCGTAATGGAGACTCTTTGCACATCATATTTTTCGTGGACAAGAATTTGTTGAAGCGTCCCGTACGGATCTTGGGTCTGGGGGAGAGGGCGTCCCATCTTTCGATAAAGAGCAATGAGCTGGGGTGATAGGTTCAGATCGTCTTCAGGAGCAACCATCGCGATGAGCGGTTTCTTCTCTCGTGCGAGTTTGTACGTCGTATTGATCAGGCTGTACTCGAGGTCGTAGAGGTCTCGTGGTAGAACCCGGGCAATGATCTCCTCGGTTTTGTCCTTGTAGGCGATGCCTATAGAGGAATAGATTAGTTGCGTCGTGGCCTGATCCTGTCGCAGGGTTCTGACCGAAAAAGGTTTGATTCCTTTGTCTAAAAGGCGTTGTTCCAAGCCCTCTTCCTTGGATTCGCCTTTTTCTATTCCACCCCCTTCTTGGGAGGCGAGCACGTTGGCAGCTTCCATATGGATAGCGCGGTACATGATCTTCGATCCTGAAGCGATGCGCATTTCCTCGAGTTTGTCGAGAATATCCTGTTCAAGGGATTTGAGTTCTGTGGGCATTTTGTCTCTGGACGTGATGTAGAGTTTGACCTGGACGGGCACTTTTAACTCCGAAAGGATCTTTTTCGTTCCCGGCGAAAGGGTGTAAATCCTGTCTTCCGTGAAGTCCAAACGTCCCAGGGAATGGACGCTCGTTAGGTAATTGAAAACGAGACCTATGGCCAGGCATAAGATCAGAGCCGAGGAGAAAATCATTTTGTACCGGGGACGATTTCTGCCTTCCAGATAAAAACCATTGAGGAACAAGAAGAGGACCGTCCAGATGAGAAAGTAAAGAACGTTCCCAACCTCCACCACGCCGCGAGCGAATGCGTGGAAATGTCCAGTAACACCAACCAAATCCACAAGGAGGGCGCCAAACCCTGGCCAGAGACTGTCCAGATAGGTGGCCATGAACATCGTTCCCAAGAGATAGACACCGAAACAGGCTAGAAGGGCTAGGATGAAGGCAACGATCTGATCCTTGCACAACCCTGAGAAGAAAATGCCCATGCTCAGAAAGAATCCGCCGAGCAACAGAGATCCCAGATAGGCGGCTCCGATGGCCCCCATGTCAGGATCACCCAGGACCAGGAGCATGAGGGGAATAGTAAAGGTTCCCGCCAAGGTGATCAGGTAAAAAATACAGCCGGCGAAGTATTTACCCAGGACGAGTTCGTAGGGTTTCATGGGAAAGGTTAGGAGCAGTTCAAGGGTGTTCTCTTTCCGATCCTCGGCCCAGAAACGCATGGTCACCGCAGGTATAAAGACACAGAGAATCAGAGGAAGGCTAGTGAAAAACCCACGCATCTCTGCCCGTGGGAGGGTAAAGAAAGGGGTAATGTAGAGCCCCACCGAAACCATGAGAAAAACAACCATATATACGTAGCCGATAGTCGATTCATAATAGGCAGCTAGTTCACGCCGCGAAATGATCCAGACGTTTTTCATGGTGCCCCTCCGACCGATTTCTGTGGTTTTTCTGGCTCTGTTAAGGCGAGAAATATCTCTTCAAGGGTAAAGGGATCATCCAGCAGAGAACGCAGTTCCCAGTGATTCCTCGCCGCGAGGTTTCCGATCCGACTCGCAAGATCGGCGCCTTCTGAGCCCTCTACCGTGAAGGTGCCAAAACCTTCGGATTCATCCACAACATGTACTTCATCTATGCCGTTTTCCTCTAAGACCTGCCGGACCTCCTGGGGTGCTCGGAGAACAGAGACCCGGACACGTTCCTTGCCAATGGCACGTTTCTCAAGCTCCTCCATTGTACCATCCCCAACGATCCGTCCTCGACTGATGATAACCAGACGATCAGAAACCGCTTCGGCCTCATGAAGAATGTGGGTTGAGAGGATGACGGTCTTTTCGCTGGCAAGTTCACGTATGAGTTCTCGGATCTCAATAATCTGGTGGGGGTCCAAACCGGTAGTGGGTTCATCGAGGATGACAACCTCGGGGTCGTGGATCAGAGCCTGGGCAAGGGCAGTGCGCTGACGAAATCCCCTGCTCAATTCTCGGATCAGTTTTCGATACATGGGCCCGAGACCACATCTTTCAACTACCCAGTCCGTTCTCAGGGTGAGTCTTTCGCCGTTGAGCGCCCTGGCCCGTCCGACGAATGCAAGATAATCGCGTACCTCCATATCCATGTAAAGAGGAAGGATTTCGGGCAGGTATCCGATTTTTCGGCGGACTTCGAGAGGTTCGGTCAGTATATTGTGGCCAGAAACCGTGGCCCCACCTGAGGTAGGATAGAGATAGGTCGTGAGAATCTTCATGGCAGTGGATTTTCCGGCGCCATTTGGACCGAGGAGGCCAACAACCTCACCCGGTCGAACTTCAAAGGACGCATTGTCCAGGGCTAAGACGGGGCCATAGTACATTGTCAGTTCATTGGCGGAAATCATGGGAGTAATCCTCCGTCGCGTTATCAAATTGACTTCAAGGTATATGGTATTTTACACGGAGAGGGTATTTTTTGACACGGAATACGACGTGGCCGCACCTCCGTCAACGGTACGTTTTGCAGTTAATGGCATTTCGCTTTTTTCTATCTTGGAACTAGGGGACGAAGTCTTTCTCTGTAGAAGAAATTCTCATCACGAAAGATTACCTCGAAATTCCCATCGATAGAAGCAGAACCTATGAGCAAAGTGGGAGGTATTGAAATACGAAACATGAGCGTTCAATGTATTAATGTTATAGATATTTTCACGATTTTTCAATGTGGAATTCCGGAGATATGATGCCTACTTCGAGGTGAGCAAGCCTTTTGAGGGCATAATGGTCCGCAAGCTTTTTCCGCCTCTCGCCCAGGGACATCACTCCTCCCATGAGGTCTTGTTCACACCCTCTTCCATCCAGGCCTATCCAAAATCTCATGGGTTCCCCATTCCTAGCGTAAAGTATCCATGGGCACTGCATCCATATCGTCAAAGGCCTGGTTTTCTCCCACCATTCCCCAGATAAACGAATAATTGTGCGTGCCTACCCCTGAGTGAATCGACCAGCTGGGACCGAGAACAGCCTCCTCATTTCGGACAATGATATGCCTTGTTTCCGATGGCTCTCCCATAAAGTGGAAGACAACTTCATCCTTGGGAATTTCAAAATAGAAATAGACCTCCATCCTACGGACGTGGGTATGAGTGGGCATGGTATTCCACACGTTGTTCATTTCCAGTAGGGTCATACCCATAACAAGCTGGGAGCTCATCACACCATCAGGATGAATGTATTTGTGGAGTTCTCTTTTACTGCATTTCTCCATGGAGCCCAAATGTATAGGCTCAGTTTCACTGAATGTTATTTTCTGGGACGGATAGCCCTTATGAGCTGGAGCACAATTTAGATAGAACTTGGCTGGTTTCTCTTTCTCAACACTCGAAAACAGAATCTCTTTGGTACCCCTCCCAAGATAGAGGCCATCCCTTTTGTCAAGCTCATATTCCGTGCCATCTGCCTCTACTTTTCCTTT
Source organism: uncultured Syntrophobacterales bacterium (assembly GCA_964346945.1). GTDB lineage: Bacteria > Desulfobacterota > BSN033 > WVXP01. The sequence goes on along the minus strand of CAYFXL010000041.1, from coordinate 17,002 downwards.
TGATCCGATGTTAATAATTCCCATTTCTCGTCTTTCCAAGAGATAGGAAGTTCCGATCACCTTTTCACCTACCTTGAGCGAAACGGGATCCTTCGGACATACACCACCCACCATTATTCGATCGAAGTGACTGTAAACGAGTTTGAAGGCCCCTTTCCCAAAGAGACCTTGGATCAAAAACTCCTGGCGGATCTGCTCAGTAGTAAGGGTCTTCGAATGTTCAGGATGAATAGGATTTCTCATTTCCATGATTCCCTCCTTGAGTTCCTCATCATATTGTTTTTACGTATGAAAAAACATGTAATCTCTTCCTCCTTTATTGGAAAAAAAGTGTTTAAAACTGCGGATCCCCGGCAACGCCAATGCTCTCGATGATGCGCTCCCGCATCATTGCTTCTGGTCGGCCGTGGAGTGGATAGAACGCGAGCAGCTCGTCGACGGCGCTGGAAGAAACCGCGCCTTGATCTTCGGAGGGATCCCACCTAGCGCGGATCTCCATCATCCTCTCCATGTAACGCTGCTGCTTTTCGACCGCTTCGTAGCCGCAGACCGGACCGTGACCCGGGATGATATGCTCAGCTTTGAGGTCCTTCATTTTGGTGAAGCTTCGGAACCAAACCTGGAAGTTGCCCTGTCCCATGTAGGGATGGTGTTCGTTCAAGAGAGCGTCACCGGTGATAAGTACACCCGCCTGCGGAACGAAGGCTCCAATTTGCTCAACCACGTGCCCGGGCAGTGGGAAGAACCAGATCTCTACGCCGCCAAGGTAGAGGGTCAACTCCTCTTCAAAGACCATCTCAGGCGGAGAAACCTGGGCTGCCAGCATTTCCCTCACGTCATCCGGATTCTCCCATGTCCAGGTATTAATCCAGGCTTCCACCGCGGCAGGGTCACACTCACCCATATTCTCATATGTAATGCGGTTGCCTATGATCAGCGCTTCGTCCCCGAAAAGGTTGGTTCCAAGGATGTGGTCATGGTGGCGATGGGTGAGGGAGATGAAGCGCACGGGTTTATGGCCAGCGGTACTGAAAGCCTCGTTAATCGCCGCCGCCTGCCGAAGAACCAGCGGGGTATCCACAATCAGCGTGCCCTTCTCCGTCGCGATGATACTCACATTGCAGCCCGGGGAAATCAGCTCCACATATACATTGCCCCGTATGTGTTCCATTCTTCTCCCCCATTTACCTGACAAACAGAATCGGGGCCGAGCCACGGCTCATCGATTCCGCGGGTATAACACCTATTTCGATGTTTCCACTTCTGGAGAGCGGCCCACGTCGGCCTATTGACTGGTTAGGGACAGGTGTTTGATAGGTACCATATCCAAACCTAACACGTATTAGCGGTGTCGCACCTTTTTACGATCGCCCTCTGAATGCTTTCCCTGTTTAGCCAGGAACCATTCTATCAACTTCCGCGCTATACTGATTTTGCCAGGGAGGAGTGGCAAATTGTCAGCCGTAAACCAACCCGCGTCTTCAATCTCAGTGTCATCAAGGGAGATCTCACCACCAGCATAGGCCGCGGTAAAGCCAATCATGAGGGAATGAGGGAAAGGCCAGGGCTGACTGCCAAAGTAGCGGATGTCCTTAATGGTAAGGCCTACCTCTTCCCGCACTTCCCGCACCACAGCCTCTTCCAGCGTTTCGCCTGGCTCTACAAAGCCAGCGATGACACTATACAATCCAGGCGAGAAGTGGTGGGGTCGGGCTAGCAGAAGTTGATGACCGCGCTCCACGAGGACAATAATCGCCGGAGACAGGCGAGGGAAGTTGAGGAGACCGCACTGGGGACACTCCTTGCCCCTTTCGGTCGAGATGGTGCTCATTCGACTTCCACATCGGCTGCAGAACTGGTTTGTCTTATCCCATTGAACAATCTGCACGGCACGGCCAGCCAGGCAGAACAGGTGATCATCCACGCACCCATATATCTGGCGTAATCCCTGAAAGCTCATTCCCGCTGGTGGCGCAGTCCCTTCAGGCAATTCGACTGCGTAACAAGGACGGCCGGAAAGCCGACCAAGATAGTGTTGGCGAATGGACTTCAGTCCCAACTCTGCAAAGTCAACGAGACACGGGATGCTGACAGAAGATTTTTTCACCTGCACCAGAAGTTTATCTTCCCGGAAGGCAAACCACCAGGCAGTTTCCAGTTGCTCCATTGGTGGGACGATACCTGAGATAAACGTCCTGTCGTTGTCCATAGGTATGTGCCTATATGATCCGCAATCAAGGTTTTTTTAGGATCCGAAAAACTCCCCTATTTCTACATGCCGTCAACTCCATGCCACGGTTGGATGGGAGGGAGAAAGAGACGATCGAACAAGAGGAATCCCTATTTCTCATCACTGAAATAATCCCCAAGCAGTCCCCTGCTGTGTTCGTCCTCGTGGCAGTAAACACATAGATTTTCCCAGTTAGAACCATCAGGGGGGTTATTCATGTGATTTCCATCTTTATGGTGTACGGTCAGGAGATGCCTATCTTTGTAGTCAAACTCCCTCGCACACTTGGCACAGATAAGTCCGTGAATCTTCAGCGAGCGTTCCCTGTAATCGGTAACTCTGGAACTGTTTCTTAATTCCCTCACAATATCATCGATAGATTTCTTACTGTCTCTCCTTCCAGAGGCCGGCTTTCTGTAAACACGAAAACGTTTGTCCCTCATATTAATACCCCCTCTTCCGAAACGGGAAAAACGATATCCTCATCATATCGAATTGGAGATAATGCGGGCGGTGCCAGCGCGATAACCTCACGCCGAGTAACATGGTACGGATGCCTCGGGAGTAATACTCTTGCTCTATCTGTCATGTTGATACCTTAACAATAACACGGTCCCATATCAACACCCAATGTCCTGGAGTTTACCGGTAAGACTTTTCAACCAAGGGTTTTGTTTACGGATTCGGACGCTACGATTCCTTCGGATCCCGGGATCTTGTGGGAATGTTTTGAAAAACGCACTCTTCCCGCATACCCGAAGAAGGGTGAAGTGGTTGCCCCCAGGTCCTGAAAATTAATGGCAGCGTAGCATACATGAGAAAATGAGTAAGAAATTGTCTCCTACCATGGAATTAGGACTTTGTCGTTCGTCATTGAGAGGAGCAGGAGAATTTGGTGAATTCCACGCATTGACAGAGGAAGGGGAAGATAGTATACGAATATACGGGTATACCAAAATCTCGAAATTTATGTTTTATTACGATGGTTGCGGCGTGTTCAGGGGAGAGATCTAAGATCTTGAACACTAAGGACATTACAATTAACCTGAACCGGGAAACTCTCGTTGATCGGATTGTTGATATTCTGGAAGGTCGTATTTTGACCGGAGAGCTAAGACCAACGGCGAAGTTGAGCGAGGCGCGGGTTGCCAAAGAGTTTGGAGTAAGCCGGGTACCAGCCCGCGAGGCATTGCAGCGCCTTCAAGAAATGAATCTCGTACGGAAAACCCGCCTCGGGAGGGAAGTTGCGAAATTCAGGTTAGAAGAGTTTCGTGAAATTCACGAGTTAAAAAATGTGATAGGGGCATTCGGTGCTATGAAAGGGGCACTTACTGCAACAGATCAAGATATGAAGAAACTTCAGTCGGTCATAGATAAGATGAGGGGTTGTGTGAATTCTGGAGACTTGAGGCAGTTGAGAAGTTTCAATTTTCAATTTCACGATCTTCTCGTTTATTGCTCGCGTAACCAGAAGGTAATTGAAACATACATTTTGTTGGCAAAGCAGGTCAGATGGGCTGCTGCCCTATCTCTTGGTTTACCAGACAGCCCTGTGCGTTCTACCCAAGAACATGTGTCCATCTTCGAAGCTTTCAAGCAAAGAGATGCGAAAAAAGTTCGAACCCTCATGGAGAAACATACAGATGATAGCATGGAACGGATTCTCTCCCAATTGAGAAGGAAAGAGAGAAAAGGAGATTGATAAAAACGCTTTTTAGCTAGGGAAAATTTTCAAGGGGTCCTGTCCGGTTGATAACCACGGGTACTGATGCGATGTTAGTTCGTCATGAGGAACTTTTCGAAATCGGAATTAAGGCTTTAGAGATTGTTGGAATTCCCGAGGAGGATGCGAGGATCACGGTTGATGTCCTGCTCTGTGCGGATCTGAGAGGAGTTAGCACTCATGGTATCCAAAGATTACTCATGTATATACCCCGGATACGAAAGGGATTGATTAACCCCAGTCCAAAGATCGTGGTCAAATCCTTGGCCCCTGCCGTGAAGATCGTTTGCGGGGACGACGGACTGGGACCGGTTGTTGCGACGAGGGGTATGAAGGAAGCGATTGATCTGGCGACAGAATCCGGGATCTCCTTTGTGGGATGTAGGGATAGCAACCATTTCGGAGCTGCAGCCCCTTATGTTCTGATGGCGTGTCAAGAGAAGATGGTTGGTATTGCGAGTACGAATGCTTCTCCCACCATGGCCCCCTGGGGTGGATTGGAGAAACTCATTGGTAACAATCCCTTGGCTATCGGCGTCCCCTGTGAAGGAGGGGCCCCATTTGTGCTGGATATGGCCATGTCCGTTTCCTCACGGGGCAGAATGAGGCAAATGGCTGAAAAAAAGGAAACGATGCCCGAGGGCTGGGCTCTCGACTCGGAAGGAAGGCCGACTACGGATCCGTTGGAAGGGCTCAAGGGGTTTGTTTTGCCAATCGGGTTCCATAAGGGCTACGGCCTTGCCGTGGCGATGGATATTCTCAGTGGTTTATTGACAGGGGCGGGATTTTCCACTGGTGTTAAGTCCCTTCTTCAACAATGGGAAGAACCCCAGCACATAGGGCACTTCTTTATAGCCCTCGACCCTACCAGATTTATGACCTGGGAAGTTTTTTCCGATCGGATGAATCAACTCAGTGATGGAATGAGAAACGCCCGTCGGATAGACCTCACAAAGCGGATCTTCATTCCTGGAGAACCGGAAGTAGAAATGGAACGAGCTAGGCGAACGAATGGCATCCCTCTCGAGAAGAAGGTGTTTGAGACCCTGAGGGGGCTTGCAGACGGGAAATACGATTACGATATACCGAGGTTATGAAAGGGAGAGATTCATTCGTTATTCTATGATTCCTTTTCCATAGAGATGGAATAATTTCCCATCATCCCGGAACAAATGGGGACTATGAAAGATGAAAGCCACGAATTTCCCATTCAATGTTGTTATCACCGGCTCCATTGCCGAAGAGGGGATGAAGCTTCTTACAAAAATATGCACCATCGAATGTACAAAATCATACGCAGCCTCTTCCGAAATTGCAAAGAAGCTCCTGAATAAAAGGGCCGACGGCCTTATTGTCCGAACGGGGAAAATTACCGAAGAGGTGATAAGCGCGTCACCGAACCTAAAAGTCATCACAAAACATGGGATCGGCGTTGACAACATAGATGTAGGTGCCGCAACTGAGTTAAAGATTCCCGTTTTGAACACACCCTTTGCGAATTACGAGTCGGTCGCTGAGCATGTCTTGGGTTTAATGTTGGCCCTGGCAAGAGACATTCCAGGACTCGATAGCCGGATTCGCCAAGGTCATTGGGATAAGGCTCATTATCGGGGGGTTGAACTCTATCACAAGACGTTGGGGTTGATCGGGTTTGGTCGAATCGGTCGCCGCGTACGGAAACTGGTATCTCCTTTACTCATGAAGGTTCTCGTATATGATCCTCTTCTAGAATGCGATCAGATCCCTTCTGACGTTACACTGGTAGAAAAATTGGAGGAGTTGCTCAAATCCGCTGATATCGTGAGCCTTCATTGTCCCCTCACTCGGGAAACCAGACACCTGATTGGTAGAGATGAGTTGAAGATGATGAAAAAAACGGCTTGGCTCATTAACACTGCAAGAGGTGAAGTTGTAAACGAAGAAGCGCTTATTGATGCGCTCAAAAAAGGAGAAATAGCTGCCGCAGGTATCGATACATTCGGTAAAGAACCTCCAGAAGATATCAAGGCTCTCTGTGATGCGGGTAAAACTGTACTCAGCCCTCATATAGCTGGGAGCACCGAAGAATCATTTCGAAGAATGGGCATGGAATCGGCGAAAAATATCCTAACCATACTCCAAGGAAAAAAACCAGATAGAGAACGCGTGGTTAACCCTGAAGTTTTTGAGGATTGGTCATGAAGAATGTAACGAAGAGATAAAATCTTTCTTTTGACCTCAGCTATCAGCATTTAGGTATCAATTACCCCTGGGATGAAAGGAGGTGAAATCGTTAAAGCAGCAAGAAAGGGGGTGAGATTCGTTTCTATCACTTGGGTCAGGGATCGAATCATATCAACAGAATCTCGGTTCCAGGCAAGAATCCAGCCGAGCCTTCTGGTCATTATTCGTCATGGCCGGGGCAATTGAAAGGAGGAAAATGATGAAAAGAGCATTAACTCTCTGTTTGCTCATGTTCTTCGTTTTCAGTGGCTTTGAGATTGTCAACACGATGTCAGCTTCGGGGGTGACCCCAGAAATTATGGAGAAGGCGAAAAAGGAGGGAACGGTTGTCTGGTACACCACAATGCCGGGTTCAGGAAGAAAGGCAGTAAAAAAGGCTTTTGAGAAGAAGTATCCCCTCAAACTCGAGATGTTTCAAGCTGGGTCTCTGGACATCGTTGGGAGATATCAAGCAGAATTGAGCGCCAAGAGGGTAAAAGTTGACTGCCTCCACATAACGGATATGGTCTTCTTTCTGGACATGATGGAGAAAGGCAATCTGCTGAAGTACGATTCCCCAGAGTTTGAGGCGTACAAGGACCTGCCGGAAGGGTGGGTGTATCCCGGATACATCGTACCAGTGCGGGTTATGCCGATCGGCTCCCTTGTGAATACGAAGTCAGCCGATTGGAAATCAATTAAGAGTTACACTGACATGTTGGTTCCGAAATTTAAGGGGATGATCGCAGCGGGAGATGTGGCCACGAGCACGAGAGCCTATATAAACTACTTCGGATTACGAAACAAGTATGGAGTAAGCTGGTATAAGAAACTCGTAGAACTCGATACCCAATACTACGAGTCTTCCGAGAAGGCGATGAATAAATGCTTGTCAGGTGAGTGGCCTATCCTTTTCGAAGCCTGGATTTACAAAGATTACGAGTTCAGGATTAAGAAGAAAGCCCCGGTTCACAGCATATTCCCGAAGGAAGGCACCGTTGTGCTTGTTTGTCCTAACACAATCATGAAACAGGCACCGCATCCAAATGCTGCGAGAGTTTTTCAGGACTTCCTCTACTCCAAGGAAGGTCAAGTCGCGATTGGAGAGGCTATTGGTGTCCATTCTGGGCGAGGCGATATCCCTGCTCCAACCGGAATGCCGAAGATTAGTGAAATGAATGTCATCAGTGTCGATTTCAAGGATGCAAAGGCGAAACGCAAAGAGCTCATTGCGGAATGGCGCAAGATCTCAGGCAGATAGAGAAAGAGGCCTGTGTGGAGTCCCGGGTGCGTACGGATGTCGCCCCGGGGCTCCAACGGGGGGGCAGCATGAAAATTTCACTATTTCAAAGAAGCACATGGAATCTCCCTATGCTGGTCATGCTTTCGGCAAGCGTAGTGGCCAGTTTCCTGGTGCTTTATCCTCTGGGTTACCTCATCTATGGAAGCCTGCGGACGGCTCTGCCTGGCGACCCCGGTACATTTACGGTGAATAATTTTGTGGAAGCCTTCACTTCACACAAGATCTTCCCAACAATTATCAATACCTTTATTATCATGTTCGGCACCACTCTGGTGAGCTGCCCGGTGGGGCTTTTTTTGGTCTGGATCACTACTCGAACCGATACACCTTTTCGACGCTCATTAGAGATCTTAAACATCCTTCCTTTTCTGCTATCTCCGTATGTTGCAGGCGTGGCTTGGAGTCTCCTGCTTTCCCCCCGAGTAGGACTCCTCAATAAGTTTTTGATGAACGTGTTTAACCTGAAGCACGCTCCCATGGACATCTATTCGATTCCTGGGGTCATCTGGGTCCTGTCCTTGTACTATATTCCTTATATGTATCTCTTCATACTCGGCTCTTTCAAGGCAATGGATCCGAGCATGGAGGAGTCTGCAAGGACGTGTGGCTCGAGCATATTCAGGACTACCTTCAGAATTACCATCCCGCTGGCCGCGCCGGCCATAATATCGGGTTGCGTGATCGTTTTTGTTCACTCTGCGGGGCAGTTCGGTGTGCCGGCACATCTCATCATGCCAAAGGGTCAATATGTTCTAACGACTACAATCATGCGATTTACGCAGGTTTATCCCCAAGAATATAGCGCAGCTTCAGCAGTTGCGATGTTTCTCCTGGTGATTTCCGCCCTTGGAATCTTAATTCAGCGAAGATTCATTCAAAGAAAGGAATACATAACCGTTACGGGGAAGGCATACAGGCCCCGTTTGATTCAATTGGGAAAATGGAGATATATGGCATTGACGATCAACATCATCTACCTCATTCTGAGTATTGTGCTCCCTTATGGAACTCTCCTTCTCATCTCTTTTGTCAGTTTCTGGACTGGAGATGTCAGCAGGGAACTGCTCACACTTGAGAATTATCGTCTGGTTTTGTTCGAGGACGAGGCAATTCTGAGAGCTATCAAGAACAGCCTTTTCGTGTCAACGGTGGGATCATTTCTGTGTCTTTTGATGACAATGCTCGTGGCTTACCTTGTGAACAGGACGAAGACAAAGGGGCGCGGGTTTTTTGATTACATTACTATGCTCCCGGTTGGGATTCCCGGGATGGTTATCGCGGTCGGGCTCCTGTGGGCCTGGATCAGAGCGCCTCTTCCCATTTACGGGACAATATGGATCATCATGATTGCGTTCATTACACGGTACACGCCTTATGGGATGAGGGCTTTTTCCAATTCCCTCCTTCAACTGGGCCCGGAATTAGAGGAGTCGGCCAGAATATGTGGATCTTCCTGGTTTACCACTTTTCGTAAGATCCTTATACCTCTCTTGAAACCTGGATTTATGGCCGGGTGGATCCTTCTCTTTATCCTCTTTATGCGGGAGTTATCAACAGCCATTGTGCTCTGGTACTCGGGGAACGAAGTCATCTCTGTGCAGCTGTATCAGCTCGTTCGGGATGGAGAGTTTCCCGCGGTTGCAGCATTAAGCATCATACAAGCCCTTATTATTTTAGGAGGAATCCTGCTTTTTCGGTTGATTGTGAAGGAAGAGTTTTCCGAAAGGCTGAGATAAAATACTAGCTCTGATCAGGGGGAAGGGAAAGATGGTTTTCTTAAAAGTTATGAATCTGGTGAAGAAATTTGATTCGGTTACAGCGGTTGACGACATAAGTTTTGAAGTCGAAAAGGGGGAATTCCTCACTCTTCTGGGACCGAGTGGCTGTGGGAAAACCACGATACTACGCTGTATCGCTGGTTTGGAGACACCCGATCAGGGTGATATTTTTATCGGAGAGAAGCTGGTGTTATCGAGGGAAAAAGATGTCTTTGTTCAACCGGATAAGCGTGGCCTCGGAATGGTGTTTCAATCTTATGCCATTTGGCCACATCTGTCGGTCTTTGATAACATCGCTTATCCTCTGGTGGAGAGGAGATTGAAAAAAAATCTCCTCAGGGAAAAGGTTAAGCAGATATTGGAAATGGTTAAGTTGTCGGGCCTTGAAGATCGATCGGCTACCAAACTATCAGGAGGGCAGCAACAAAGGGTGGCCCTGGCGAGGGCGCTGATTTATGATCCTGAAGTATTGCTTTTTGATGAACCTCTTTCCAACCTCGATGCGAAGCTCCGCATCGAAATGCGGAATGAGATTAGGAACCTACAGAAAAATTTGGCCATCACATCCATTTATGTGACGCATGATCAGGAGGAGGCTTTTGCGCTTTCCGACAGAATCATCGTTATGAACGATGGGAAAATAGAGCAAGTGGGTGATCCCGTCACACTCTATTTTAAACCGGAAACCCGCTTTGTTTCCCAGTTTATTGGTCAAACGAATTATATCGAGGGTGCGGCGAAGAACGTCGATGAAAAAGGGACCCGCATAGATGCGCTTGGAACGATGATAGAGATTGCGGGAAGGTCGGAATGCAAGAAAGGGGATAAAGTTTTCCTGTCGATCAGGCCGGAATACATAAAAATCAATCCGAAGGATCAAATGGAAAACGAACTGCAGGGAAAGGTAGAGCAGAGGCAATATCTGGGTTCATATGGCCGGTTCTATGTATCGGTCCAAGGGAACGCTATTCTTGTGGAGAGGCATGATATCAGCGAAAATGATGTCGGTATCCTCCCCAAAGAAGGGGATACCGTAAGGTTGGGCTTTCATTCAAGGGATTGTTTGTTGGTTAAATAAACTCCTTAAGAAGATAAGACAACGGATGACCGTGCAGGAGAGGAGCGCCGAGTTCGAGACGGTGCCGTCCGGCTATCGAGGAAAGGAGGTGGTGTGCACACGAGCAGTCGAAGAGATGCCACGAGTATTAAATGTTCAACACACATGCTCTATGGGAAAGGAGGAGAAATCATGTATCACAGCAATGTTAAACGAAGGCCCTTTGTAAGGGGTTTGGTCCTGCTTTCGCTTGCGCTGGCTGTTTCCATCCTCATGGTGTCTCAGGCAGAGGCCATCAAGCCGGAAGGGGAACTCAGGATAGCGGTTTCGGCGATGGAAAACGAATCCTTTGACCCCACGTATGGTCCGCCCAGCAACACCCTCTGGAACCAGTTGATCTATGATCAATTCATTGCGCTGGATGAGCGTGCCCAAATCGATCTGAACAGGGGGGTATGTCGTGAATACAGACAGAGCGAAGATGGGTTGACCTGGACGTTTTACCTGCGTAAGGGGATCCAGTTTCACACGGGAGATGAGCTTACTGCCGAAGACGTAAAGTTTTGCTGGGAGCGAGCTCAAGAGCCGTGGGTTCTGGGGTTGGGTGGCCCAACACTGCGCAAGGTGGTGAATCGCATTGAAGCGTCCGATCGATATACGGTGGTAGTTCACCTGAAAAAACCGTATCTGTTCCTCTGGTCGATCTTCTCGGGAATCTATCAGGAGGGTTTTATCTATCCGAAGAAATATCTCCAAGAGAAGGGCGACGAGTATTTTCGCCGAAATCCCGTTGGCACCGGGCCCTATAAGCTCCTGCGTCACGAAGTGGGCGTGGGTATGGAGTTCGAGGCCGTGGAGCGGGAACACTGGCGGTGGGGAATGCCCAAATATAAAAAGATCACTTTCACCATCGTGCCTGAGGCGAAAACGCGGATGGCCCTGTTGCGAACGGGCGAGGTGGATATAGCCCCCGTTCCCCGGGATTGGGCCCCTCAGCTCAGGAAAGAGGGCGTCGAGGTCAGCATGTTGTCCTCACAAGCGTCTGTATTTATGGGTTACCATAGCCAGTGGCGTCCTGATAACCCACTTTCCAAGAAGAAGGTGCGAGCGGCCCTGGATTTAGCCATCAACAGACAGGAGATTATTGACCATGTTATGGGCGGATTCGGGGGGCAGACCGGAATTCCGGCACCCTGGTCAACTGTGTCCGTATACATGGAGCCCAAGATGGCGGAGCCCTTTCCCTATGATCCAGCCCGTGCTAAAACCTTGCTCAAAGAGGCTGGCTACCCGAACGGGTTTGACATCACGTTGATGTCTTGGCCGAGGCCGGGTATGGCCGAAGGGCCCAAGATGATTGAGGCCATAGCTGGCTACTGGAGCGCCATCGGCGTCAGAGCAAAGATCGTGCCCATCGACTACGGGACATGGCGTAAGAGGTGGAAAGAAAACCCTGACCAGGGTAATGTAGCCGGGTGGTATTGGGTAGGCTCGCGGGTATGGCCTTTTGCCATTGTCCGTGCTCTCTTCGCATCGGATGGCAAAATTACATATGCCAAATATCCCGAGGTAGATCGGATGATGAAAGAGGTGGAAACCGCTCCGACTGAGAAGTCCTTGAAGGAAGCCCTCTGGCGGTTGGCTATCCATATGCAGAAAGAGCACATAAACGGTACGCTGTTCGAGTCCGCTGTCCCTTTCGGCGTCTCCAAAAAGGCATCGGGTTGGATCCCTGGGGTCATGCCCTATACTTGGAACTTCCAACAGCTCTTCGCCACTCGTTATAAGTAATGGCTATTGTGTTAGCTAGGCACATTCATGCCAAGATGGGGGGGTGGCGGCCTTCGGACAGCAGCCAAAGCCAAATAACGCGGCGACCACCGAAGATAATGTGCGCTAAGCTCTAGTGGTTCAGACTGGTGGTTGCCGCGTTGGTTTTCCAGTCGAATCAGGGACAACCGGAGGATAGGATTTACAAGTGCAGCGATATATACTCTTCAGAATTCTCCAGGGATTCCTCACCGTGTGGGTGGTTGTGTCTGTAGTATTTATTCTTGGACGGGCCACCGGCGATCCAGTGGAACTGATGCTGGCCTTAGAAGCGACCGAGGAGCAGCGAATCCAGGTCCGCAGGAGCTTGGGGCTGGATAGGCCTATCATTGTGCAGTATGGAATCTATATGGCACGTCTGGCTCGTTTTGATTTTGGAGAATCCCTCATCTCTAAAATGCCGGTCAGGGGTTTGCTTGGCGAACGCCTCATGAAATCCCTCGAACTTGCTGGGTTTTCAATGCTCGTTACCTTGATCTTCGCCTTTCCCCTGGGTGTCATCGCTGCTGTTCGGAAAGGGTCCGGGGTAGATATGGTTGCACGGCTTGTCGCTGTTCTGGGACAGAGTCTGCCCCATTTCTGGGTTGGGCTTATGTTGATGGAGATTTTCGCGGTCAGGCTGAGATGGTTCCCTGTGGGTGGAGCGGGGAGTCTCAAGTCCTTTGTGCTGCCCGGATTCACCATGGGGTGGTTCATAACGGCGGGAATCATGCGGCTTATGCGCTCGAGCATGCTAGAGGTTCTTGGAAGCGACTATGTCCTGTTCGCCAGGGTCAAGGGGGTTTCGCCGTCGAGTGTGATCTGGAAGCATGCCCTGCGAAACGCTCTTCTCCCCGTGGTCACGTTTAGTGGCATGTATTTCGCGCTTTTGATCGGTGGGGCGGTGGTGATCGAGACCGTCTTTGCCTGGCCCGGAATAGGCCGCCTCGCCTGCCTAGCGGTTGTGGACCGTGACTTCACGGTCATCCAAGGGGTGGTCATACTATTAGGCGCCATCGTGGCGTTGGTCAACCTGATCGTCGATATTGTGTACTCCTGGATCGATCCCCGTATCCGGCTGACTAAGGGATAGCTGGGCTTTTTCACGTCATTTCGTTTATCGCCTTGGATGGTTCACCGATCGCGGAAGTCAGCTCGACATTCAAATAGCTTAAATTATCAAAAAGGAGGCTCAATTAGTAGATGCATGTGCTTCGTGACTTCAGGTTCGTATTGCCGGCGACCGTAACGCTCATTGTCATCATTGTTGCGGTGATGGCCCCCTGTATTGCCCCGCGTGGCTATTATGAAATGACGCTGCCCCACAAGTTGCGGCCGCCCTTTTGGCAGGAAGGTGGCAGCCTCAAATACCCTCTGGGAACTGATAGCCTGGGCAGAGACATACTGAGCCGGATGATCGGAGGAGCCAGGACCTCCTTGATGGCGTCCATGCTGTCAATCCTCATTGGCGCTGTGGTTGGCATATCAATAGGGATCGTCTCAGCCTATCGGGGCGGCATTGTGGATGCGGTACTGATGAGGGTGTGCGATGGCTTTCTATCATTTCCGATGATCCTCCTAGCTTTGATTTTGGCGATTGCCACGGGACCGGGCATGCACACGGTGGTCTTGGCCATAGGCTTAGTAGTTTGGGCACGCTATGCCCGCGTCATCCGTAGTGAGGCGCTGAGCCTCAAGGAGAGAGATTTTGTGGCCTACGCCCGCATGGTTAAGTGCTCAGAGCTTAGAATCCTAACTCGTCACCTCCTGCCGAATCTTGTGGGGAGCATCTTGGTACTGGCAACCCTTCAGATAGGCTGGGCCATAGTGGTTGAGGCTTCTCTCAGTTTCATAGGCGCCGGCATCCCCCCACCCCAGCCGTCCTGGGGGGGGATGGTAGCAGCCGGTAGGGAATACATTGGCATGGCTTGGTGGCTGACCTTCTTCCCTGGAATGGCAATCGCAATAACCGTGCTGGCCTTCAACTTCTTGGGAGATTGGCTGAGGGACCATCTGGACCCGAAACTGAGGGAGGTTTAGCTGGTTTTCCTTCGTTTGGCACTTTGAATCCCACAGGAAGAGAACGAGAGAGTATCCGGTGACACAGCAAGAATCACAGAGACCGGGGGCAACTGATCCAAACCGCAGCGACAGCTCTACCGGACGCAAGCTGCTCGATGTCAACGATCTAAGGACTTATTTCTTCACTCGGGAAGGGGTGGTGAAGGCAGTTGACGGCGTTAGCTTCTTTTTGGGGGAAGAAGAAACCATCGGGCTCGTTGGCGAGTCGGGGTGCGGTAAAACCGTAACCTGCTTATCTATTCTGAGGCTCATCGCACGACCAGGCCGTATAGTGAGTGGACACGTCCTCCTACGTGGAGAGGATCTTCTCGAGAAGAGCGAGCGGGAGATGGCGCACATACGAGGCCGCCGGATTACTATGATTTTGCAGGACCCGATGACCTCATTGAACCCTGTCCTGACTATAGGCAATCAGGTGGCGGAGGCCATACAGATCCACCAAAAGGTTAGAGGGTCTCGGTTATGGGAGAGAACTGTTGAAATCCTGCGGCTCGTTCGTATCCCTTCCCCGGAAATGCGGCTCGGTGGTTATCCCCATCAGATGAGCGGCGGGATGAGGCAGAGGGTGGCGGGGGCTGCAGCTCTGTCCTGCAGGCCACAGGTTCTCATTGCGGATGAACCCACTACCTCGCTCGATGTAACCATCCAGGCTCAGTATCTGAACCTTCTGAAGGAAGTACAAAATCGGCTCCACGTGGCAATGATATTCGTTACCCATAATTTCGGCATTGTCGCCAAGATGTGTGATCGAGTTGCGGTCATGTATGCGGGCAGAATTGTGGAAAGCGCAGGGGTGAGAGAACTGTTCCACAATCCTTTACATCCCTACACAGCAGCTCTGCTGAGATCGCTGCCCGCGTTGGAAGGGAGGCAAGAATGGCTGACCACGATCGAGGGACAGCCACCCTCCCTCGTGAACCTGCCCCCTGGATGCAGGTTTGCTCCCCGGTGCAAGCAGGTAGAGGGCGGCTGCCTTGAGAAGTATCCTCCCTCAGTGATCGTTGACGAAACTCACACTGTATCGTGCTGGCGAGCGGTCTGAGAAATGGTGTCTGCGTCAAATATTCTCCTCGAAGCAAAGAACTTAAGGAAGCATTTTGCCATAACCAAAGGCTTCATCAGGCGGGAAGTAGCTGGCTGGATAAGAGCTGTTGACGGGGTGAGCTTCTCCATCGACAGAGGAGAGACCTTCGGTTTGGTGGGGGAATCTGGGTGCGGCAAGACAACCACTGCTAGGCTCATTCTCTTACTCGAGCAACCGACAAGCGGTTCTATCCTTTTTGGGGGAGAGGATATGTTGGCACTCCCTGAGAAAAGGCTCAGGGAATACAGCAGATCGGTCCAGGCGGTGTTTCAGGATCCTTATGGTTCCCTCGATCCCAGAATGAAGGTGGGCGACATCATCAGCGAACCGCTGGTGGTTACCCAGGCGCTTCCCCGGAAAGCAGTAGCTGAAAGGGTGAAGGAGGTCTTGCTGGAGGTGGGTCTTGAGCCGAAAAGCATCAACCGCTTTCCCCACCAGTTCAGTGGAGGCCAACGGCAGCGGATTGCCGTGGCGCGAGCCCTGGCTTCCGACCCCGAGGTAATCATACTAGACGAACCCGTATCGGCACTGGATGTATCCATCCGGGCGCAGTTGATGAATCTTCTCAAAGCCCTCCAGGCGCGACTCGGACTAACCTATCTGCTCATCGCTCACGATCTGGCGGTAGTGAAGCACATGAGCAATTGTTTAGGCGTCATGTACGTCGGGAGCTTGGTAGAGCATGGAGATGCTGATGAGATCTATACACATCCCTGTCATCCTTATACCATCGGTCTTCTCTCTGCAGCGCTTCCCGCCGACCCTGATGCCCCGCGTGTGGAGATAGTTCTCAGTGGAGAAGTCCCGAGCCCCATCAATCCGCCATCTGGATGCCGATTCCATCCTCGCTGCAATCATGCAAAGGGGATATGCTCTGAGACGGAGCCGGTGCTAAGGAAGGTTGCCGCCAACCATTTCGTGGCCTGTCACTTCGACTTAGGAGGCTAGGTTAATGCTCACTGTGGCGGGGTTGATATTTGGGTGAGCACAGGGCAAGTGCGCAACTCAATTGGCTGCGCGCAGGTTGGATTTCGATGTGGGTAGTAGCGCCGAGGATAAACAGACATCAGAAGGAAGGATTGTATCATGGAGAAGGATATTCATCGGCAAATAGTAGGGATATTCCCAATCATAGAAGAAATTCAAGATCCCGACCTCAGGGAGAAAGTCGTCAGCTCGTGGGCACGGGGATTGAGGGAGGGCTCGTTTGAACGGCTGGAGGATATCCCGTTCAGTCTGGCCATTCCAGAGGCCAGTCTTGTGGACCACGTAAGGTGGGTAATGGACGTTGCGCTATTTATCGCCTCCATCGCGGAGGAAAAGATGGGAGTTTCCGTCAATCGTGATCTTCTCATTGCTTCAGTTCTCCTCCATGATCTAGGAAAGGCCTTTGAGTATAAAAGAGAGGGAGATAAGTACGTTAAATCTGATATTGGGGAGAAGTTCATACATGGCCTTTGGGGAACCTATATAGCCCTCGAAGAGCGTGTTTCAAAGGATTTGGCTCATTTGATTGCTACCCACAGTAAAGATTCACCTGATCATCCTCAACTCTTGGAGGGAATTATCCTTCACTACGCGGATTTTGCTCATGCTGATATTCTGCGTTTTCAGAAAGGAATGCAAACATTCTTGTCTATGAAGGGCTAAAGATAAGCTAAATGAGGGATTCGATGAGAAGGAGTTGTGACAATGCAGAAGGTGAATAAGCTAAAGAAGGTCTTGAAGAAGGGG
>CAYFXL010000040.1:0-20717 GCA_964346945.1 uncultured Syntrophobacterales bacterium | reverse complement strand
CCGATTTCGTTGTGGCTGATGAACCCATTGCCATGGCGGACGTTTCTGTCAGGGCTATGATCCTGGAGTTAATGGTGAAAATGAAAGAGGAATTCGACCTCACCTACCTTTTCATTACCCATGACCTCGCCACATGCAAGTACATCTGCGACCGTGTGGCCATCATGTATTTGGGAAAAATCGTTGAAATAGGACCCCTAGAAGAGGTTTTCAAGCGCCCAGTTCATCCCTACACGGCGACGCTTCTGGCAGCCGTTCCGGTCCCAGACCCCAAGTATCGGAGGACCCAGCCCATGCCGAAGGGGGAAATCCCCAGTGCTATCAATCCTCCGCCTGGGTGTCGCTTTCATCCCCGATGCCCCCCCGCAAAATCAATGTGCAGTGTTCATGAACCGGAACTCGTGGAAGTCCGCCAAGGCCACTGGGTAGCCTGCTTCTCCTAAAACGGACTCCGATTCATGACATTCCCATCATTGAACCCGTTGACGGGGAATTGAACATTTCGTGCTTTTACTTGCGGTCAAAGACCGTGCTGTGAGATATTTATCTTCATTGTGCACAAGATGCAGTCAATACGAACCGGGGGGGGAGCTATGAATACCGGGCTTTCTGATCGCTTCTTCAAACGTGGACGGGAATTCCTCGGCGTCAAATACCCATTTATTTGCGGGGCAATGACGTGGGTTAGCGACCCCAAACTCGTCGCCACAGTCTGCAACGCGGGTGGTTTTGCCTGTCTCGCTGGTGGCAACACCCCACCTGAAATTCTCCAACAACAGATCGAGGAAACACGCCGCCTGACCAATAATCCGTTCGGGGTGAACCTCATCACGATTGCCCCCGCGTATCCAGAACACCTCGAACTGGCCCGGCGGATGAAGCTCCCCTTCGTATTTTTTGCTGGAAGCTTTCCACGTGAAGAAGAGATTAGGCTTGTGCAGGAATCCGGGGCGAAGATTCTCTGCTTTTCATCAACGGCTTCCATCGCAAGTCGCATGCTCCGTTGTGGGGCAGATGCCCTGATACTGGAAGGAATGGAAGCCGGTGGTCACGTGGGTCCTGTGAGCCTTACGGTACTCCTCCAGCAGCTGCTCTTTGAGATTTCCGAAGTCCCCGTATTCGTGGCAGGCGGTATTGCTACCGGCAAGATGTGTGCATATCTGTTCCTTATGGGGGCTGCAGGTGTGCAGTTGGGAACACGATTTGCCGTGGCAGAAGAAAGTTGCGCACACCCCAATTTTAAGAAGAAACTATTGCATGCGAATGCTCGGGACGCAGTAGCGACGCCGCAATTTGATAGCCGCTTGCCTGTTGTCCCGGTGCGCGCCCTCCGCAATAAAGGGATTGATGATTTCGGGCGACTCCAGCTGAAGTTGGTCCACCAATTGGATGAAGGGACCATTCACCGCAACGATGCCCAGGAAAAGGTTGAAGAATTTTGGATGGGTGGCCTGCGTCGGGCCGTAATTGAAGGGGATGTCTCCTATGGCTCCCTCATGGCGGGTCAGTCGGTTGGGTTAGTAGACAAGATTATGCCGGTTGCGGACATCTTAGAAGAACTCGTTCGGGATACTGAGACTGAATTGCAGCGCGTCCAGGATGCCTTGAAGGAATAGTACCAGTAAGGCAGGCGTACCATATCACTGAACCTCAGTTGGCCTTTTGATCCTTACCTACCGGTCTTTCCCTCCCGAATTCTTTCGGCTCAATTCCGAAGGCACGATCGCAACCTTGTTGCCATGAGACTGGAGGGAATGTTATGCATCACCTATAAATGCTGGGGGAGAACCCGAACTTGATACCCATGACGGATTTTGCGGTCCAGGACGGAGTCTTCCATCTCAAAATCAAATCTTTCCCCGAATACAACCCCTATTTTGGTTGGTATCGTTCCGGAAAACAATACCAATCCATCAGAAGGAAGTTCCTCATCCTTCGGCAACCGCTCCAGCAGTGCCTCCACATCCAAGATGCTCGCCAAGACATCCTCCTGGTAGAGCATCCTCTTTCCGCCACTGGTTGTCCAAGAGCGAATAATGATCTGGTCCCAGTCGTCTTTGATCTCTTGATAAAGCCAAACCACAGGCGCCATTACCTTCGCACACAACTGCTTTGAGGCAGGAATTGAGAATTTCTCGAATCCCCGATCAGTGTGATCGCTCCCAACCCCTATGTACATGCGATCCCCCTCTTTGAGAAGGACATACTCCACCTCCCCCGAGGACTCGCTGTTTATCACGTTGATGGCATCCGAGGTAGTTATCAGATAAGGGGAAAAATTCATGTAGATGGGTGTCTTGGTGGGCCCGGGGACTCCGTGCTCGGCCAACTCATCGATATGGACTTGTAATGCCTTCTCGTTCCTCCCGACCCACCCTGCGCAGATGAGTCGCCTTATGGGAAATGCCAGTTCTTGTTTCCCCGTTACCGAATCAACCATCAATGTCAGCTTTCCATAATCCATGTCGGTGGTCTCAGAGAAAAGGTTACACGGTTACTCATTATTTTCAGGACTCTGCGCTCTCCTCTCCTGCCGCCGCATCCTCAAGAACCGCGGCGACATCTTGTACTGCTTACTGCAGCTCTCTACGGTTTCCCCGATCACCTCAATCTTGTTCAGGTCCCCCTCCCCGAACCCCCCGTCCCAGAGGTAGTTGAGGTACCGGATATCATCGAAGTCTATCCCCATGACCTCGGTGCCCACGCGGTCAACGGCAAGGTAATCCGTACCTGAAAGCGCCAAGTGGTGCTCTATGGGCTCACCTTCCACAGGCCCGTTGCCCTCCATCCCCTCAAACCCATCGAGCACCGCAAGGTCGATGTGAAGGTGTTGCATGACGGTAAAGAGGTTGTAGTCGAGGACTCTGTTGCCCGCCTGGGTTGGGTGCAGACGATTCTTGTCCATGATCATGATGCCGCCCATGATCACATTCTTCGCGGTAAGGGTAACGCCTACGAGGAGGTGGGTCTTCAGCCTCGTCACCGAGATGATGTAGTTATTCGGATCCACCATGGTCTGCGCGAGTTTCACCGGATGGGGCTTCATGTCGGGGTGTATGACGTACACCACCTTGAAGGAATCAGGGTCATTGAGGTCTATGAGCTCGAGGTCGTACTCCTTTGCCAAGACTTCGTACCCATATTCCCGAAAGCCTCTGGAAGTATTTCCAATAGTGGCGCCTTCTGCCACAGCGATGTCCTTCTCGCCTCGATCCTTGAGAAACTCCACGAGCGCCCGGACCGCGTCCGGATGTGTAGCGCTAAGTAGCTTATGGGTACTCACGAAGTTGACCTTGATGACCGGACGGCGGCCTTTGAGGGCTATGTCATTGGCGACAAGTTCCAGGGCTTTGCGGATGTTCGTTTTTCGGTCCTCGCCTTTCACCAATGCCACTTTTGCCATGTGCTCTTCCTCGGTGAGTGTTACGCCTCAATGCGAATTATCGAATAGAATAGATAGAATTCCCTTTTTGCCATTCAATGATAAAAGAACCCACGATCAATGAGGCTCAAAAGGCAGGACTTTGCCCGGGTTCAATATACCGTTGGCGTCCAGAAGGTTCTCTTGGTTCTTCTCATCATCCTTACCCCCTCGCCATATTCCTGGATCATAGACTTTGTCTTTCCGATTTCCAACCCCGCGTTCACCGGTGGAAGTCCCCCCCTGCGGAGATTGTCTCCTGTGCAATCTCCGCATAGGCCTGATTCATACTCTTGGTAAACTTCTCGTCGCGAGAATGCAGATCGAGGGTCGATTATCCTGTTGAGACTCGATCCGATGAGAGATTGCAGAAACGCTCAATCCTCCGCTTCGGTGCGACTGAAGCCCATCAAATCCCCCATCTCATGGCCAACTGCCTCAGAAGGGGAGGACACTGTTCTGTCCACCAAGAGCTTACATGACGCATATATATCAAAAATCCCGTTCGAACGTCAACATTGCATGCTTTCAGGTTGGAAAACGGTTCCCTTAACAATACTGTTGAGATGGGAATATCTTTGAAACACCGAGACCATAATGCTCATTCCCTCGGCATAAGAAGGGGTTTTTAATCCGGCGTGAGTAGGGAAGCGAAAAGAGGCGTGGGAGACTGGGTAGGATAATTCGGCAAGTGCACCCATCACGTAGGTCTCCGGGAGTGGCAGCGACTGGACTTACCGCAAGAATCGTTTATAATGCTTTTCGATTGAAATGACCGGACGATCTCAGGAGGTAAGTCACATGAACGAGAAAACGCCAAAAGAGGTGGAGATCAAGATAACGGACGATATTTTACGGGGCGTGTATGCGAACAACATGGCTGTAGCTCATACGAGGGAGGAATTCTTCTTGGACTTCATAAACATCTTCCCCCCAACGGGGATTGTTAACGCTCGCGTAGTGATCAGTCCGGGTCACATGAAGCGAATAATAAGGGCCCTCAATGACAACGTGCTAAAATATGAGTCAAAGTTCGGGGTTATTGAGGAAGCGCCTGAACCACAAGATCTTCCTTCGGCATGAGAGATAGATGAAGAGGCTTCATACAACAGGTCAAAATAGAGGCCGAATTTATCGCTGGACGGGTCCGTATCTCAATTCAACCGGGTCATCTTTGAACTCTTATCGATCCGGACAAGACTCTACGCTTCAAGACCCCGGCTAGTCCTATACCTTTCAAACCTCGACTCGTCAGGGAACCCCACGTTTCGAGAGAGCATCCTATAACAGTCATAGTTCCAGTAAAAAGAACTGACCGTGCTGAAGAGACTCTTCGTCTTAAAAAAAGTCTTTATCGCCCGCGTAAATGAACTCCTAAGGGAGGCAGTAGCCTCATATGCTGAAATATGTCCCTCACGGAGTTCTTCCACTGTCATATTCCTGGGTTGAAACACGACTTCAAACCCATTATATCTTTTCCAATCCCTTGGGTAGTCTTTTAAAATTAATCTGCCCTCACTGGCAAGGTGCTGATAGAGTTTGGTACCCGGAAGTGGTGTTAAGGTTGTAAACTGAGCGGCATCTATTTCGGCATCATGGATGAAATCTACCGTTTTTTCAAAAATGCCTTTGGTATCAGTATCGTTCCCAAATATAAATCCTCCCACCACCGCGATGCCTCGGTCCTGAATTTTCCTGATGGCGTCCTTGAAATTTCGAGTGGTTGGTCGCAGATTGACCTGTTTGTTCATCACTGAGAGGGTTTCGGCCTCCACCGACTCGAATCCGATAAAAAACCATTTTGCCCCGCTTTCAGCGGCCTTACGGAGAAGCTCAGGGCTCTCAACGACGCTGATACAGATCTGAGAAGCCCATTCTTTCCCCAAATCCTTTAACCGTTCGAACAGCTTAAGGGCGCGCTTGGTACCCCTCTCACCTGAACCGACAATATTGTCGTCTATGAAGAAAAAGCGATCACCCTTGAGCTCGCCAACTTCTTCGATTACCTCATCAAAAGGCCTAAACCGATAACGTGCCCCATTGAAGCGGCTTACCGAGCAGAAGTTACAGTCAAAAGGACAACCCCTGGAACTCTGAACTGTCTGGATGAAGTACCCCGGGGAGAAAAGATCCCTTCTCGGACAGGGGAGATTTCTTCGGTTCGGCAGGTTAGAGCTATACGTCTTCCGCAGTGTGCCCGCCTCAAAATCCCGTAATACGGTTGGCCAAATTTCCTCCGCTTCTCCTACTACCACAGCATCCGCGAAATCTGCCGCTTCTTGACTCACCATAGATGCATGGACCCCGCCGAGGACTACCGGAATTTCCTTCTCCCTGAATCGAGTGCTAATGTCATAGGCTCTGGGAGCCAACGGCGTCATGCACGTGATAGCCACAAGATCAACATCCCTGTCGAAGTCGATGGTATCAATGGATTCATCGATGATCTCTATTTCGTATTCTGCCGGTGTACGGCTACCTAGAATTCCCAGATTCAATGGTGGTAGAGAAAAAATCTTCACGTTCTCCAAGATTCCGTCTTTATTAGATGGATTGATAAACAGAATCTTTTTCACTCTGGTGTTACCCGCGGGCCTAAGTTAATCCAATACGATAGGCGTTATTTTGGTCAAACTCCAGTCTGATTTGCTTCCTGTCGCCCTATGCCTTCTGGTTTACCTATTTATTCACTCATTAAGGGAACCCAAAAAACGCTTTGCGCCCTTATTCTGACCTCGGTTCGCTCATTTTACTCTCGGATTCGATTTACGCTTACGATAGTAATGTCGTTTCGCTTTTGCCCTGTTACCGCAATCCTTCATATCGCACCAACGTCGGCTCCTGTTCCGACTCATATCGAGAAAGAGCCATCCGCAGTAACGGCCGGAACATTTTTTCACCCTTCCCAATTTATCAGAAGCCAAAAGCTCCGCTGCAGACCGAACTATTGGATGAAGTACCCAGTCAAATGAATCTTTCCCAGTATGGAAACCCCAGGAGAACCCTTCTTCCGTGCGGATCACCCGTGATGTTCCCATCGCATCTGAGAGAAAGGAATTGAGAATTGAAAGGTCCCTATCTTCCGGCTGCCCTTTCCCAATGAGGGAGGAAATAATGCGATAGATCGCCTCCCTCAACTCAATCGCTTTTTCGAGGACTCTCTTGGCTTCAGATCTCCGCTTTGATGCTTTATCCATCAGCTTCTGAGCTTCCTTGTCGGTTAGAATACCAACGTGTTTGCTCCAGAGCATCAGATCGGAATAATCATTGAGCCACTCTTGTGGGCCATCGCTGTCATGCCAACCGACAGTATTGGCAAAATCCAGACATAACTCACCGCCTAATAGCTTTAGTTTTCCGGCGTGTGATTCGCTATCCTTCATTTGGTCCATAATTATAACCGGTAAAATTCTCTTGACTGGTTACAATTAATGATATATAATCTAACCACCATTCAATTTATTACAGGTTAATCTGTCTGTCAAGAGCTTTGGAAAAGGGGTGAGAAATGCAGAATTGGTGGACCGTACGAGAATTAGGCAGAATGAGACAGGCTGAGATCTTAAAAGAGGCGGCAATATACCGAATGGTACAGCAACCTCAGCTTAAGCGTCAGAAATTTCAAGGATTTCTTTGTCTTCTTTTGAAGAGGTTGGGCAAAGTCCTTGTTAATTGGGGATCTTTCTTACAGAAACGCTCAGAAGCGACAATGCAGAATCCATTGCCGTAGCCCACGATCCTGTTCCATCGTCCTTCGTTGCGGGACCCAATAGGGAGTGGATGGCCGTTCTTTTTTGCATGAACCAGTTACCTCGATCAGGACAACGGTTGAAAGAGCTCAATGGTAATGTTATCCGGTCCCTTGAGAAAAGCCATTTTCCCATCCTCAACGTCCTTGGGGAGAACGCTAAAGGTTACGCCTTTTCCCTTCAATTCCTCATAGGCTGTATCGAGATCCTCAACTGCGAGACCGAGGTGGTCATACCCGTAGCGTTCCTGGGAAGAGTCACCGGTAATGTTATCACCCTCCCGCGCGGTTCTCAGGGAGATGGTAATACCGTTGAGATCTAAAAGGGCACCATCTGCTGTCCCGAATTTTCGCCGCCGGATGAGCTTTGCACCAAGCATTTCGGTAAAAAATTTTTCCGTATGCGCCAGGTTGCTGCAAATGAGATGGAAGTGATGATATCGATACGTCATGGCATTCCTCCTTTCGCCCCAATCCCAGTAGGCTCGAGAGTTCTGTCAACGAGTCTTGCGTGTTTGGGGTTTGTCTCTCAAATCCCTTTTCTGTTTTATTGCATATCCCGAATCCGCACCTCAATTTCCTTGTTATCTTTGAGTAAATCAATCAGCCTGGATGTATCAGTATCACCAAAATGATATGG
The DNA here is from genome assembly GCA_964346945.1 of uncultured Syntrophobacterales bacterium. Lineage (GTDB taxonomy): Bacteria > Desulfobacterota > BSN033 > WVXP01. Next base: position 12,908 of record CAYFXL010000040.1, on the reverse strand, counting down.
ATAGAGGATTTTCGGCTTAAATGCTCTAGCCGCATCGGCAACCATCTCCGGCGTCATGGTATAAGGGAGATTCATTGGCAAGAACGCAACGTCAATGTTCGTAAGCTCCTTCATCTCCGAGATATTTTCCGTATCACCGGCGACATAGATCTTCTTGTCATTAAACGTAATCACATAGCCATTGCCCACTCCCCGTGGGTGAAAGGGGTTGCCTGGGGTGCGCATGTGAACGAGATTATAGGCGGGAACAGCCTCTATTTTTAATCCCTGAATTGTTTTAACGTCCCCGTTTTTCATTACAATGCAATCATTTATCTGCTGTGCGCAGGGTTCATTCGCTACCACGGACGTGCCATCTTCGCGGAGCATCTCAATCGTCTTTGGCTCAAAATGGTCAAAATGTTCGTGGGTAACCAGTATCATATCTGCTTTGGGGAGATTGGTATAATCTCCCATATCACTCACTGGATCGACATGGATCACCATACTGCCAAAGGTAAACATCAGCGTCCCATGACCGAGAAAGGTAATCTTGATATCTTCTCCTGAGGATTTAATGATATCCGTCGTATACATGAGCATAACCTCCTTCCAAAAAGATGAAAAAACCCTTCGGGTGAGTTGCAGTATAAGAAAAAGTCCCCCGCAGGTCAATGAAAAATGTATAACCAGATTTGGAACGTGGACTTGCTCCGGGCGTTGGAACCCGTACAGAAGATGCTCAAGAGGAGAGGCCGAGGATTGGACAACAACTGAAATCAAGAGTATTGAGCGAATCTTCACCCCATTGGCATAACACTGATTTTCTTGATATGTGGACGGATTTCTGTTAAAGTATCACTATTCATGCGCAACAAGGCCAGTACTTCAAGGGTAATCCCGTCTTTTTATCCACCAAGGGTTCTGGCACCGTCGATCTGGAACGCAGAGGTCTTTCCGGAGCTATTGTATCGCCAGGATTTTTCTCCATATTAACTCAAGGGGGGTGAAAGGAGGCGGACGATGGTGATGAGGAGAAACATTGGAATCGCATTTATGTTCACCGCTGTGCTGTATCTCCTGGCTGCCTGTGCAGGGCGCCAATTGGAGGTAGAGCCAATTGCGAGGTCGGAAAATCCAACAGAGCACATCAACCGCTTGGATACCGACATCGGCGAGGCCCGAAAAAATCAGCTCAATGTCTTAGCTCCAACCTGGTTTGCCAAGGCCGAGACGTCCCTCAAGGAGGCCAAAGAACTGCTGAATCGTGGCGATGAACTTTCGAAAGTCTTGCAGAAGATCGCAGACGGACGAGCACAACTCCGGCGTGCTGGGGAGATGGCCCAACTTGCCACACCCGCTCTGACCGATGCGATTAAAGCTCGAGACTTGGCTCGGGCTGCGGGTGCCACTCGCTTGGGAGCGGATTATGCTGAAACGGAAGAAAAATTCCTCCAGCTCACGAGAGCGATTGAGAACAACAACCTGGAATGGGCTCAGAGAAACAGGGCCGAGGTCGCCACAGCTTTCAATGAACTCGAGCTGCGAGCAATTAAACAGTACGCCCTCGGCGAGGCTCGTAAGCTGATCCTGCAAGCGGAAAAGAGGGGGGCACGGAAAACCGCTCCTGCAACCTTCGCAGTTGCGCAAAAGACATTGACAGAAGCTGATGCCTTTATTTCCAAGCACCGCTACCAAAAAGAAGAGATACACCAGAAGGCCAGCGAAGCACTCTTTCAGGCTCGGCGCCTTCTTCAAGTGACACAGCAGAGCGAGAAGGTTCGAACAATGCAACCCGAGCAGATAACGCTCTGGTTGGAAGGCGTCCTGCATAAGACGACAACTAAACTTTCCGCGCCCGATATGCGTGACCAAACGTTCGATACGCAGGTGGAAAATATTCTCGGCTCGATTACCGCGCTCCAAAAAAATTATCAATTCATGGTCTCTAAAGTAAAGGCGCAGCAGGCAGAGACCGCAGCATTTCAGAAACAGATTGCGTCCTTGGAGGGAAGGACTCGCGCGGAGCAAACTTCAAGGGAACGCTTGGCGGCCGAAAGGCGGTTTAATCTATTGTTCAATGAGGTCCAAAGTTACTTCAGGCCGGATGAGGCGGAAGTGTATAAACAGGGAAATCGACTGGTAATTCGTTTGAAGGCGATTCAATTTCCCGTTGGCAAGGACTTTATCTTGCCAGGTAATTACCCACTGCTCAGTAAGGTTCAACGGGCCATTCGCATATTTGGGGAGCCGCATGTCGTAATCGAGGGGCATACGGATAGCACTGGGTCAGATGAGCTCAACGAATACCTATCCCAGCAACGAGCCGAAGCCGTTCGCGCGTACTTTGTGGCGAATGGGACCTTACCAGATAGGAGGATCGTTGCGGTCGGTTATGGATCCAAACGACCTTTGGCATCCAACCAAACCCCCGAGGGACGGGCTATCAACCGGCGGATCGATTTAATGATTGTGCCCCCGCCCCCACCGATACCGTGACTCACTCCAGACCGAGAGGGTGCTTTGTTGTGTGGATGGCACTGGGGAATGGGCCAACAACTCCCCTTGAATCTCACTTGTTCTTTGGCATATTTCTGTGAGATCTATACTTTAAGGAGCGTCGGAATTTTGGGTCGCCTCCTGGGCCATATTTCCCATGGTCTGTTGGCATGCACTGACAGATCAAAAGGACTTGCGGGCAGACAACTACGTCTTATCTCGACTGGTCGATCGAGGAGCAGAAAAATATACCCCGGCCATTATTCTTGAGAATCTTTTCGATTCCTGAAGTCGTTATTGGGTGCGAAATTTTTGAAGAATTTCCTCTCGATCCTGGGGAGGTAATCCGTTCCATTTTTCAAGTTTTTCCCGGATCATGCGGCGTTCCTCAGGGGAAAGCTTTTTCCACTGATCAAACCGTTGTTCGTAAAGCGTGCGTTCCTCTGGAGGGAGCTCCATCCACTGTTCCATTCTACGACGGAGGTCCTTCTTCCTCTCCGGGGGTAAGGACTTCCACTTTTGCATCTTCTTGTTGAACCCGGCCTCTTCTTCAGGAGACGAGCTCTCATAACTTCCCCAGCTCTTTCCCTGGCGTTTTTTGGGTTGGCTCCAAACCGAGGCGGAAAAGCACATGACGATCCCCAAACCGAGAACGATAACGACACCCCATCGACTCAAATACCGTAACGTCCTATGCACGTGCTCCGCCATGCTGAGGCTTCCTCCAGACCCTTAATTGTGACTTTTATGGGAACGCACGTCCCCGTGGTCGACCACTTGAACCAATTTCCGGAGGGTATCCATCTCTTCCAGGAGTTCCAGGTTCTTAACGATGTCCAAATCCTTGACGAGTATCCGCTTCTCTGATTTGAGATTCGACAAACTGCTCATGGAGAAAGGGCTTCTGAACCCTTTGATGCTGAACCAGCCAAATGCCACTATCAGTATGGAAGCCGCGGCCAGGGCAGGAATCAACCTATTAGGCCTCCCCCATAGCCATTTTTGCCACCACGTCTCCTCTCGTGCACACCTCAGCTTCCGGGTGATGGACCTGACAAGCGCCTCAGCCTTCTCACGAGAGAGCTCGGGAGAAGGCATGTTCACTTTCACTGTTTGAAGCAGTCGGAACAGTTGTGCTCGTTCTTGACGGCAACCCTCGCACGTCTCAAGATGCTTCTTCCAGGCTGGATGCTCATTTGGGTCCAATTCCCCGTATACATCCAACCACAAAGTCTCCTGGTGATCAGAGCAGGATTTCATATCCTCACCTCCTCTAAGGCACGGCCCATTCTTTTAGGGCGGTTCGCAGGGAATGTGTTGCTCGAAAGAGATGGCTCTTAACTGTCCCTTCCGCCGATCCCATCACCTGAGCGATTTCGCGGATGCTCATTCCTTGAAATACCTTGAGTTGGAATATCACCCTCTGCCTTTCAGGGAGTGACATCAGGGCTTTCCGAATCTCCCTGGTCAATTGCTTACCGCTCAAAACCGTCATGGGATTGTTACCTCCCCCCATATCCGGCTGTCTTTCGAGTACTTCTTTTGATGTTTCTTCCTCTCTCTGCCCTGGTCGCCAGAGTGAAGAAATTCGTTCCCATCTCCGACGACGCCTTCGTGCATCTAAACACGTATTGACAACGATGCGATAAAACCATGTGTAAAATGAAGAATCCCCTCGGAACTTTTTTATATTTCGAAAGACTCTTAAGAAAGCCTCCTGGGTGAGGTCTTGCGCTTCCTCACCGTCTCCAGAACACATGTGGTAAGCGATTGCATAAGCCTTTTGCTTGTAGCGACTCACAAATTCCTCTATCGCCAATTTATCGTCTCTCTGGGCGCGAGAGACCAATTCTTCATCTCTCAACAACATCGGGGATCCTTCCCCTCGGAGTTCACTCCCCTGATCGTCTCGGTGAATTCGTTTTGCTGGTTTATTAAACACAATGGATATTCTCTCATCAGCAGGTCTGTTCGAGGTCACGGTCTTCGCAGGCGCACTCCCTGGCCTTTGGTGTTGAAGGAACCCGTTCGGGAAGTCTCAGAGCTTCACGGCCAAGGTACCACACCCCGTAGAAGACACCCAGGCCCCGAGCACTATTTGTACCACGAAAAGCAGGAACTTGACAATGTCAAAGTTGATCCTAAAGTACCCTACCTTTTTTTTGCCCGAGCCCAGTTCGTGGCGGGACCAACCCGGGGTTGGGCACTAGATGCTCCAGGGCGGTTAGGAAGCCGTGCGGAATATTCACTTCCCGAATATTGTCTGCGTTGCGTGTGTTGTTGTTCTGGATGCAACCGCTCTAATCGTCTAGCCTGAGTCTTCTTCCCTCCTTCGGGTCTCTTTTGGAATTGTTGCTCAGTTCTGGGTGGTCTTGTTTCCCTTCCCCTCCGTAGTTTGCTTCTCGCGAGCCTCTGCTCTTCCCGCCGCACCTCTTGCCCCGTTACAGGCTTGGAATCTATTTTTCTCCATCCCTTTTGCCCCTCTCTTCTAGCTTGTCCCTGATTTTCCCGACGTTCCGTCCGGCTGGTAGGGGGTTTAGGCGGTATTCTCTCCCATCGTTTTTGAACCTCCCGTTTAACTTGCCTTTGATTTTTCCCGTTCAATGTTAGCTTCCTCTTGAGTTCTCTTTCCTTGAATTTCCCTTGCGAGACTGGCCTGCGAGCCTCATTCGCGAGGATCACCCCGTCCTTGCCTTTCCGCGGCCTCAGCGGAGTTCCCTTTGCGTTTCTGCCCCGCTCCATATCTCCAACATTCTCCCGAACCCTTTTGGATCTAACCTTTTCATGTCGCTTTGCAGCTGATTCGTTTCCATGGATTTTTCTCACGGCCATCCGGTTCGGCTTCCGTATCTCATGAAGGTGCGTGACAGTATACTTTTTCCTCGCGCTTCCGTAATCTCTTACGACCTGTTTGTTGACAACAGGTACTACTCGGTAATTTCTCAGGGTCGTGCTACTGTTTATTTTCCTCATCCTGACCTTCCGGTAGCTCTCCCCCCTGTACAGGTATCTCTTATTGATTATCACAGCATGTTTGAAGTGTTTATATTTGTGAATGTTGAGGTTTATCTTCGTTATATTGACATTCTTAACAATGACCACTCGCGGTCCCCAATGGTGGTGACAGTAGTAGGGCTCCCATGGAGCTAAGGGAACCCAACCGACATGGGCACCGAAGTGTATCCAGGCTACCCTCCCCGGATACCAAGCAAATCCGATATGAAGGAGCGGACGGCCTATGTGAACCCTGACGTAGGACATGGGCGGGGCCCAATACCAAAAACCTCCCACGAATACCCAGTTGCCGTAGTGGTGGGTCACGTATCCAAATGGCTCGTGGGGGATCCAGGTATGATCCCCGTACCATAGGACCCATCTGCCCACGGTAAATGGTGCCCACCCAACGCTGACATAAAGGGGACGCCAGAAATAGTGGTATGCTCCGTGGTAATAGACCCTTTCCCACCTGCCATGCTCCTCCAGCACGTAAGCGTCATCATGCAGCCTTGGAGGGAGATATTTTACCGATTTTCCCTTCATCCGCATCCTCTTGGCCCAGAGGGTGTCTCTCTTCCTGTTCCATGCATGCCAATAAGGGTCCGTGGAAGCCTCCCCAGCCGTTACCTGGTGGCTGTCTGCGAGAATGGATGATGAACCGGCAATCACTTCAACCTCTGTCTCCGAGGTGCTGTGGGTAAAATAGACCGTTCCCTTCAAAGTTACTACTTCAACGGAATCATCTCCCACATACAAATCAAAGGTGGTATCCCCTGGCGCCGTCACATAACCGAAAGTTGTTCTTGCCTTAATCACCGCATCAGAGCCCTTGTTGTAGAATCGAACTACGCCTGAATCCACATCGATCTCGGTTACATCGTCTCTGAGGAGAATGAGCTGAATCCGTGTGTCGCCATCAATCCTCGCCCACGTGTTGTTCGGCATCATAATTTCCGCTCTTCCACCTCTATCGGAGTATATGGCATCATTTACGCCGAATGGAGCGTCCTTGACCGTGGCAACCCAGTCTTCCTCTTCAGGCACATATCTCGATACCTCTCCCTCGACGTGGGAAATGCGGCCCACCAGGATTGTCTCTTCCCCCTCCCGATCCTCCGTTCGTGCTTGTCCTTGTGGTGAGGTAATAGGTATCATCACGAGGAGCAAAATGAAAGGCAGCAAAAGCAGCTTTCCCATTCTTTCCATTTTCCCTCCTCCTTTTCTTGCGTTTTATACATTTAGACGTCTTCGGGATAGAATGGTTTACCAAAGCGGTCTCCAAACGGGTCATATGATAATCTTAAGACCTTGAGCTCGGTCGATGCTAAACCGCTCGGTCCTATTTGTCCAACAATGCACCCTATCAAGGGCTCCAGAGCAACGGTGCTGGGAACACGGTCGAATTCCCCTCAGCGTGAATGGTTTTCGCCATATGATCCCAGGACATAGGCCTCACTTCCTTGATATGAGAGTGGATCTTATGAGGTGATAATTTTGTGGGGGCCGCAGTAAGACTTTCATGAAGGCAATTACACCCCCTTCCGGCTGGGGGATCTCTGAAACGGGAAATGTCAAAGTAGATACTTCGGTGTTATTGAAAGAGGGCAAAGTGGATAGAATACGGTGCTACCGGATCGGCAAATCAGGGGAATGACTAATTCAACACTTATTTTTACGGCCTTTTGCTCAGACCTCCTGGAGGGAATATTAGAGGATCATCGCTAACCATGCTTAATGAAGCGAAACGGCCACAAATCTACTGTTTGAGGCCAAAGGGTGAGTTTTAGATTTGCAGTCAAGCGAACTTTAGAATGATCAAAAATTCTTTTCTGAGACCGAAAGGGGGTTTGGGTAACACCCTTTTAATAGATGACCCCCTTGCTCTTTCGCCCCCGTGATCAGCGCGGTCTGTCTTTTCCCTAAACAAACATGATGGCCTGCTTGTGGCAGACTTCCACGCATTTGGGTTTTCCTTGGCAAAGGTTACATACCAGGATCCTTCCGTTTTCCTCGAAGACAGAGGAGAAGGAGCATTCTGAAACGCAGAGGCCGCATCCGTCACATGTCTCTTGTGCGACCCTAACGACGCCCGTCCCTTCATCCCGTTGAAACGCTCCAGTCGGGCAGACCTCCGAGGGGGGGCACCTTTGACATTGGAGACATACTCGAGGTTGATACTGATTTTCCGAAGAGGGGTTGATCTGAATTCTGGAAATTGTCAGATCCATCTTTCCTTCGCCGGAAAGTGAGCAAACCATCTCGCAGAGCCGGCAGCCCGTGCACTTTTCTCGCTCCAGTTGAATTTTGTTCAACTCATCCCCCAACCTTCAACTTCCTCAAGCTCTCAGAGGTCGGAATTCCATTGCGGTCCCATCCGTGGAGGTCGTAATAACGGTCGAGAAGCTTCTCGAATGGGTCGGCCTCGATCTTCGTCCCGGCCTTGGGACCGTGCGTCCACGGCCTGAAGAATTTTGTCGGCACCGCATCATCCTTCCGAGTGATCCCTTCCCGGATGAGGAAGAGTCTCTCCGTTGTGGAAATTCGCTCTCCTATTTCCAACATCTCCTCAAGGGATAGCCTCATACCCGTTGCGGCTTCAATCGATTCGATGAATTCTTCAAATCCCAAGAGCCCCACGCTCAACCATTTGGTCATGAATTTACAAACACCCAGTGAGTCCGCTATGGAACAAAGGCATTCAGTCCAGTAACAAGCCCATTCCTTGCCCTCATACGTGGCGGGGTCCTGGGGGATTGGCGTCCCGGTCAATTTCTTCGTGACGTCCTCCGGCAGGGAGAATTCCTCCAGTGTATAACGATTTCTGAGGTGGCAGGCACCCCGAGTGGCGGTGGCCAACCCCAGCGTCTGGGCTCGGTGGCCCCTGACATCATCGCATTCGATGGAGAGGCCTTTCACCTGATCCATGTAGGACTCGCTATTGCGGCCTATTGCCTTTGCTGCCTCAATCCAACCTCGGGCCAATAGCCTCCCTATCCCCCTCTTTCCAATGACCTGCTCGATTAAACCGATGATTGCCTCGGAGCTGCCCCAGTCAAGGGATAAGCCGTCCGTCTCCTCCTCGGTAATGATCCCCTTCTCAAAGAGTTCCATGAGCCAGGCAGTATAAGCGGTCATGGACCCGACATCGAGTCCATATCTGGCACAGAGATTCCACGCCTCGAGGATGGTCTCCCACTTTGAGCATCCGCACTGTGAACCCCATCCTCCAGCGCCGTAATATTCAGGTCCCTCGCACTCCGTCCCCTCGTAGATCCCCCTCGGCACCTTGAACATGTGCTTGCACGCCGTAGGACAGCCAAAGCAGGTGGCCTTTCGAGTCTCATACTTTTCGATGAATACCTCGGCATCCAGCTCCTCACCCCCATATTCCATCATATTGAACTGGTGGTTCAGGCCCCCTTCATAACCTTGGGTTCTCGTGTTATTGAGCCGTATCATCGTGCCATAGATGGAGGTGGCGAGGAAGCCTTTTGTACGTGTGATCTGCTGGTACTGTCTTTCGACGACACGCAACAGTTGTGCGGGATCATGTATGGGAATGGTCCCTTTTCCCCTGGCGGCAATCGCCCAGAGGTTTTTCGAGCCCATGACTGCCCCCATACCCGTTCGACCTGCAGCGTGGGACAGTCCATGAATGATGCAGGCAAAACGGATCCCCTCCCTCCCGGCAGGACCAATACAGGCAACCTGAATTTTGGGATCCCCAAGGTCCCCCCGGATCTCGGTTTGCATTTGGAAGGTGTCCAACCGGGAGAGATGGGAGGCATCCTTGAATTCGATTGCCCCATCATGAATCCACAGGTAAACGGGTTTTTCCGCTCTTCCTTGAAGGACGAGGTGATCAAATCCCGCGTAACGGAGTTCAGCGCCAAAGAATCCCCCCATTGCAGAATCGCCCAAGAGACCTGTCTCCGGGGATTTTGCCGAGAAACTGATCCGAGAGTTGGAAATGCCAGCGATGCCGGTCAGCATCCCCGCGCCCACGATGAGAACATTCTCCGGTCCCAAGGGATCGGTCTCCTCCCCAACCAACTGATAAAGCAGGTGGGTGTTAATCCCCCTTCCCCCCAAAAAATGTCTCTTCAGTTCCATCGGGGTCTCCCGGGTTTTGACGGTTTCGGACCCCAGGTTGACATAAGCGATTCTACTCATTCGGAACCATCCCCCTCGATTTTAACTGGTATTCTTTCCAAGAGACCGGTGCGATAATCATTCCCGAGTTGGGGTCAAGCCACTTTATCTTCCACTCCTGATGGCATTGAGGGCATTGGGCAATCCGCTCAAATGGGGGAACACTGAACCGTGAACTACACGCTTTGCATCGGATTTGAATTTCTTTTTCTCCAACCATCATTCTTGCCTCTTGGTCGTTCCATAAAATATACCCCATCGGTAACACGTTTATCATAGGTTTCAGGTCGCGATGCTGTCAAGGGATCTCCTCGTTCAGGTTAGCATACCGCAACCTGGGGTGGAGCAGTAAACCCCCGAGAGGCGCACAATAAAAGGCCCTCACCCTGCATGAGGTCACCTTGACATGGGGAAATCCCCCATGCTAAAGTGTGCCATCCCCTGAGAGGGAGGCAGAGTGCAGTGGTATCTTCCATCGTGCCTCAGGAATTCAATCTCGCTGCCTTCTTCCTCGGCCGTCACCTGGCAGAAGGTCGGGCGGGAATAATCGCCGTCTCCTGCCAGGACCAAGCTATCACGGATGCTGAGCTTGCAGAGGCGGCCACCCGTCTCGGCAACGCCTTGTTCAGCTTGGGTGTGGAGGTTCTGCTCATTTTTTGCAGCCGGGAGGAAAGCCTGTGAGACTGCCAAGATTTGAATATGTAGAGCCTAAGAACATCAAGGAGGCCTCTTCCATACTCCTTGATGATCCGGAGGCCAAAATACTCGCGGGGGGGACTGACCTCTTGGTAAACATGAAGCATCGGGTTGAGGTACCCTCTGTTATCGTGAATATTAAAAGGATTTCTCATTTGGACTCAATCGAAAAGAAGAATGGCTCCATAAGGATTGGTGCCCTTACCTCTCTAAAGAGCATATATGGGAACCCACTCATAGGGGAGAGTCTCCCTGCTCTTGTCAGGGCTGCCTCTTCTGTGGGTTCATACCATCATCAGTGTATGGGGACAATCGGGGGGAACATATGTCAGCAAAATCGGTGTAAGTACTTCAATCAATCCCAATGGTGGCGAAGCTCTAGGCCCCTCTGCTTTAAAGCCGGTGGAGAGATCTGCCATGTGGTGAACAAGAAGGGAATGTGTTATTCGAGTTATTCCGGTGATGTGGCTCCAGTTCTTCTGGCTTTGAATGCCAAGGTTATTTTGGAGAGCAAGACGGCTGAGAGGGAAATTTCGCTCGAAAGTCTTTTTTCCGGAGATGGAAAGGTCCCCCTCAATTTACATGGTGGAGAGATCTTACGTGAAATTATCATTCCTGAAGAGGCCTCGGATGGATTTTCGACCTATATGAAGTTCGCAAACCGTGAAAGTATCGATTTCCCAATTGTAGGAATGGCTCTGTGGGCATCAATGAAGGACGAGGAAGTGAGGGTTTCCTTCACGGCTGTTGATCGGAGGCCGGTGAGGGCTAAAAGTGTTGAGGATTTCTTAGGGGTCAGGGAGCTCAATGAGGAGACACTGGAAGAAGCCATTGATCTCTCCTCTAAGGAGGCGACACCGGTTAACACGTCCATATATCCACCCTCCTACAAGAGGAAGATAATGGGTCTATTACTGAAGAGCGCATTGAAAGAAGCCATCAGGAGAGCAGGGAGATGAAGCATGTCATTGCGTTGAACATTAACGGGGACACGTATGAAGTGCTCGTTTCCCCGAATAAGACGCTTCTGGAGGTATTGAGGGATCAATTGGGGCTCATGGGCACCAAGAGGGGATGCGATTTAGGTGTCTGTGGCACCTGTACTGTACTCATGGACGGAGAGGCTTATCTCTCTTGCCTGACCCTCGCCATGGATGCCGTTGGAAGGAAGATATTCACCATAGAAGGTTTGAGCCAAGAGGGGGACCTCGACCCACTCCAGCGGGCTTTTATAGAAAAGGGGGCGGTTCAGTGTGGATTCTGTACCCCCGGCATGATTTTAACCGCCAAGGCAATATTGGATGAAGAGGAAAAGCCCACGGAAGAAAGCATAAAGAAAAAGATGGCCGGGAACCTCTGCCGTTGCACCGGCTACAAGAAAATCCTCGAAGCAGTCGTGAGTGTCGCCACGCAGGCTGAAAGGGAGGAATAGGTGGAAAGGGAATTTGATGTGGTAGGCTCCAGAATGCCCATGCTTGATGCAGCGGCCAAGGTCAAAGGTGCTGCTCAATTTACGGACGACCTCACTCTTCCGGGGATGCTTTATGGAAAGATATTGAGGAGTCCCCTGCCCCATGCACGGATTCTCCATATTGACACATCAAAGGCTGAGAAACTGCCGGGCGTAAAAGGCGTGATGACAGGCCGGGATATACCCGATCGAAAATATGGGATCGTGCCCATGGCGAAGGACGAGCTCGCGCTGGCCAGAGATAAGGTGCGTTTTATCGGTGATGAAGTGGCAGCAGTCTGCGCTACTGATCCCGAAATAGCCGAAGAGGCCCTAGACCTTATTCATGTGGAATACGAAGAACTCCCCGCCGTGTTTGACCCCATGGAGGCCATAAAGGAAGGGGCGCCTTTAGTCCACGACGACGTACGGGGAAACATTTCCGCATCCATTAGAAAGGAATTCGGAGATGTGAAGGGGGGGTTTAAGGAAAGCGACTTCGTCTTTGAAGATACCTTCTATTCTCAGCCCGTTAACCATGCTCCTCTTGAGCCGCATGCGGCCATTGCTCAATATGACCCTCTCAAGGGTGAGCTGACGATATGGTCCTCAACCCAGATCCCGTTCTTCCTGAGAAGAAATCTATCAACCACACTGCTCATTCCCGAGAGGAAAATCCGTGTCATCAAGCCAAAGGTGGGTGGGGGTTTTGGCCAGAAGATCGATATGTACGCAAAGGACTTCTGCGCATGTTGGTTTGCGATGAAGCTAGGAAAACCGGTGAAATTCGTATACGAGAGGGAGGAGGTCTTTATTGCCACCAGACAGAGGCACCCCGTCCATCTGCGGGTTAAGACAGGCTTAAAAAGGGATGGAACGATCCTTGCGCAGCAATTCCGGGCTTACGCGGATGGCGGAGCCTATAATAGCACTGCACCTCTCATGATCACGCTTTTGGGCTTTTTCCTCATGATCCCCTATAGGGTGCCCAACTTGCTCTACGAGGGTTATCACGTCTATACCAATAAACCAGTAGGTGGCGCCATGAGGGGGCATGGCGTCCCTCAAGCACGCTTTGCGGTCGAGCGCCAACTCGATATGATTGCGGAACGGATAGGGGCGGATCCAGCGGAGA